>JBEBGN010000325.1:0-1581 GCA_040081395.1 Longimicrobiales bacterium | reverse complement strand
CCCTTGAGCCCGGTGCGATGGCTGGTCCTGGCACAGCTCCAGCATGCGACCCCGTTCGGGTTCTCGGCCCGGCGGCTCGCCCGCGGCCTACGCGTGAGTCCCTCCACGCTCGCGTATCACCTGGACGCGCTGGAGCGCGCGGGCTTCATCGTGCGCACCCCCTGCACGGTGCACGACGGGCGTAAGGTCTGGGTGCGCCTCACCGATGTCGGGCGGTACGCCCTCCACCGGCTGGGCGGTCAGCCTTCTCGGCCCCCGATGCGCTCCCCGGCCATCGCGAGCCCGTAGAGCGTCAGATAGGGTTCGACCTCGTCGACCGTGGTCAGGTGCGGGCCGATCACATGGGAGAACCCTCCGGTCGCGACCACGAACGCGTCGGGCTTCTTCCACTCCTGCTTGATGCGCCGCACGATGCCGTCGACGGCGTCCACCGCCTGGTAGAACACGCCGCTCTGGATGCAGGCTTCCGTGCGCCGACCGATCACCACCTTGGGCGGGTCGAGCGCCACGCGTGGCAGCTTGGCCGTGCGTGCGGCCAGCCAGTCGAGCCCCGCCTGGAGTCCCGGTGAGATCACCCCGCCGATGAACACACCCTCGCGCGTGATGCAGTCGAACGTGGTCGCGGTGCCGAGATCCACGGCGATCGTGTCGCGCTTGTAGATCTGCATGGCGGCCAGCGTATTCGCGATGCGGTCGGCACCGACGGTTTGCGGCTCGTCCACGTCCAGCCGGATGGGCAGATCCGAGTGCGGACCCACGGCCACCACAGGCCCCGCGACCACCTTCCCGAGCGACTCGGCCCAGACCTGGTTCACGGATGGCACCACGGAACCGATCACCGCGCGCCGGAGCTTGGACGCGTCCACGGCGTCCACGGCGAGGAGCGTACGGAGCAGCGCGGTGAGCTCGTCGGCCGTGCGCGGCACGTTCGAGCTGATGCGCCAGAACGCGCTCACCTCGGTCACGCTGGGGGCCACACCCACGACCGTCTCCGTGTTGCCGACATCGACGACGAGTTGCACGCGGTCTCCTGGGCTACCCGGGCTAGAGGGGGCGCACGCTTCCGGCCACCACGCGTACCCGGGACCCATCGGGCCGCTCCAGCAGGAGCGCCCCATCCCGGTCGATTCCGCGGGCAACTCCAGAGCCATGCTCGTCGGTGTGCACGCGCGCACCCGAGAGCGCATCGCGCCCGCGGAGCGCCTCGAGCGTGGTCTCATCGAGGTGGCTCGTAGGCGCCTCACGCTGTCGAAGCTCCGTGATCACGGATTCCGCCAAAACGCTGGAGGCCAACGCTCTAGACGTTTCTACCTCCAGTGACGTGGCACGGGTGCGCACCTCGTCCGGTGCGTCCATGAGCGGCTTCAGATTGATGCCGATCCCCGCCACGGCGACCCCACCCGCCGACTCGCACAGTACACCCCCGAGCTTCCGCGGGCCGACCTGGAGGTCGTTCGGCCACTTGAGCCCGACCCGGACGTCCGGGGCCGCGCGCTCCACCCCTTCCGCCACGGCGAGCCCGATCAGCAGGGTCACGTGGGGCGCGGGGCGCGACCAAGGGAGCACCACCGACATCCAGAG
>JBEBGN010000168.1:0-6419 GCA_040081395.1 Longimicrobiales bacterium | reverse complement strand
GCGCGACTACGGTGTCGAGCTGAAGTTCGGCAACTACCGATGACCGATCCGCTCGCGCTCTCGCTGTCCGGGCTCCAGGAGGCGTTGCGCGGGCGTCGTATATCTGCCGTCGAAGTGATGGCGGCCGCGCTCGCGCGCCATGAGCGCTTCGGCGACCACCTGCGCGCGTACAAGCTCTGGGATGGCGAGCACGCGCTCGCCGCGGCGCGCGAGGTCGACCGAGCGTTGGCGGCCGGGGACCCCATCGGCCCGCTCGCGGGGGTCCCGGTGTCGGTGAAGGACCTGTACGGGGTCAACGGACTGCCGACCTTCGCGGGGACGCCCCGTCAGCTCCCCGCGGCGTGGTCCAAGGATGCATGGCTCGTGGCGCGCATGCGGGCAGCGGGGTCCTGCTTCGTCGGCAAGACGCACACCGTTGAGCTCGCCTTCGGCGGCGTCGGCATCAACCCGCATTGGGAGACGCCCTGGAACCCCTGGGACGCGGACACGCACCGCATTCCCGGCGGCTCGTCCGCGGGCGCGGGTGTGAGTCTGTGCGAGGGCTCGGCGCTGCTGGCTCTCGGATCGGACACGGGAGGCTCCATCCGCATCCCCGCGGCATTCACCGGGAACGTCGGCCACCGGACGAGCCTGGGTCGTTGGCCCACGACCGGCGTGGTTCCGCTCAGCCGCACGCTCGACACCGTGGGCGCGCTCGCCCGCACGGTGGAAGACGCCGCGTGGTTCTTCGGCGCCGTCGACCCGAAGTGGGGGGACCCGCGCGCGCTCCTGGCCCAACTCCGGCGTTCGCAACTCGACGGCCTCCGCATTGCGGTGCCGCACTGCGACATCTGGGAAGAGTGCCAACCGGACATCAAGGACGCGCTCGACATCGCGCTCGCCGATCTCGAGGCTCACGGCGCCACCCTGGTCGATGTCGACGGGGAACTGCTCGACGACGGCTTCGAGGTGGCGCTCGCCCAACGCCCGCTCGCCGCCACGGAGCTGCGTGCGTTCCTGGAAGCGGAGCTGCCCGGCTGGATCGAGGAACTCCACCCGATCATCCGCGAGAGGCTATCCCACGCGCCGCGCACGGACGACCCGCGCTACCTGGACGCGCTCGCCCGCCACCGTCGGCTGGTCGCCGAGGCGCCCTCCCTGTTCGCGCAGGCCGACATGTTGGCCCTGCCGGCGAACATCATCACGCCGCCGGCCGTCTCGGAACTCACCGACCTCGGCCGCTACGCCCAGGCGAACCGCTCCGTCCTGCGGCCACACTACCCCGTGAGCGTGCTCGGGCTGACCGCCATCAGCCTTCCCGCAGGCTTGGACGACACGAGCATGCCCCTCGGGCTCCAGCTCGTGGCGCGGGGGGGTGCCGATGAGGCGCTCCTGGGCATGGCGCTCGCGGTCGAGCGCGTGCTAGGGACCGGGGCCGAGCAGATGGGGGTGCCGCCGACGGTCGCGTAACGTCGCTCCCTCAGCCCTCCGGGATCTCGACGCGCGCGCCGTCCTCGATCGCCTCGGAGGGATAGAGTACCACCATCTCCCCGGCCTCGATGCCCGATAGGACCTCGGCATGGCTGCGCCCGCGCTCGCCGATCTCCAGCAGACGCAGCCGAGCCCGGTCGCGCTCGACCAGGTACACACCCCACCGCGAGTCAGCGCGGAAGAGCGCGCTCACCGGCACGAGCAGCACGTCGTCGGACTGCCACGCGACCAGGGACACGTCCACACGGTATCGGTCCCCCAGCAGGACCCCCTCTTCGTCGAGTTCGACGACCACGTTCACGCGCTGCTCCTGCACGCCGAGCGGCGACAGCTTCGTGAACGCGGACGGCTCGATGAGTTGGATGACGCCCCTGAGGGTGTCCGCCGCAGGGCCGGGGATGATCCTCGCGGGCGCCCCGACCGACAGGCGCGCGACATCCTCGGTGAGGACGTCGACGACCACTTCCAGTCGATTCGGGTCGCCGAGCTCCAGAATGGGAGAGCCCGCCGCGATGATGCGCTCGCACTCCTCGAACACGCGCAGCACGCGTCCGGCCGCCGGCGCACGCACGAACGTGGGGGTCGCGCTCGCCTCGGAGCCCACCACCGCCCTCGCCGACTCGACCTCGTGCGCCGCCGCGTCCGCGGCGCCCTCGGCCTCCTCGAACGCGAGCGCGGCCGTTCGGTCCGACGTGCGTGCCTCGTCGAGCTGCTGCCCGGCGACTGAGCCGGGCACGTCGCTGGCGACCCGCTCCAGGCGCTCGAGCGCCCTGCGTGTCTCCGCTGCGAGCGCCCGCGCTTGCTCGACGCGTGCACCAGCCGCACGGGCTCCCGCCTCGGCCGCTTGCAGCCGCTCGACGACCTCGGCCTGGGTGCGGGTATCCAGCGGCAGTGGGAAGACGTGAGCGAGTACCTGCCCGGCGACCACCTCGTCCCCGATATCGCATGACAGACGGACCAGCCGCCCCGTGACGGGTGCCGACACCAGATAGCGATCCTCGACGCGGGTCTCGCCGTCCTCGTCCACCGTGACCGCGAGGGGGCCCCGCCCAATCACCGCGGTCTCCACGGAGATGCGCTCCGGTTGCGCCACCCAGACGACCAAACCCACCCCACCGAAGGCGGCGGCGGCCATCCACCAGTGTCTGCGCTCGAGTCTCATGGTCGCTCCTCGCGATTCGCGCTTCATTCGCGGGTCTTCAGCACCGCGATCAGGTCGATGCGATCCAGCCGCCGCCTGACCAGGAGGGCGGACAGCGCCGCCGACACCAAGACGATGGCGGCGGCCAGCAGATAAGTCTCCGGAAGAACCACGATCGGCATGCGGAACAGGTCGCTCTCGAATCGCATGACCAGGAGCAGGGTCAGCAGCCAACCGAGCACCAGACCGAACGGGATCGCGAGCACCACGAGCAGAAACTGCTCACCGAGGAGCATGCCCGCGACTTCCTTGCGCGAGAACCCCAACACGCGCAGGCTGGCCAACTCCCGACCACGCTCGGAGAGCGCGACCCGGGCCTGGTTGTAGACGATGGCCATGACGAGTCCCGCTCCGAGAATCAGCGTGGCGATGAGAGAGATGGTGAAGCTCTGCTCGATGGTGTCCTCGAAGCCTTGCACCGTGACGGCCTTCACGAGCACGGACGAGACGCCGGGAAGCCCCTTCAAGCTGGCGTACAGCTCGTCGTGGAGCGCTGGATCGACCGTGAGGAGCACGCCCGAAACGGTGCGCGACTCCCCCAGCAGCTCGTAGAGGGCCCCGGCCTCCAAGTAGGCTTCCCCGCCCATCAACTCGTCCACCACGCCCGCGACGACCAGGTTCCGGACCGGCCGGCGTCCTTCGGTCACCTCGACGCGCACCGTGTCCCCCGCGGCGACGTCGAGGTTCGTGGCCAGTGCCCTGCCGAGCAGGATGCCCCCCACGGGCGGGGCGTGCACGACGAAGTCGCCGTCGACGATACGACGAAGGTCGCCCGTGGGGTCTAGGCCGACGAGCGCGGTGCGCTCCTCTCGTTGCTCCCGCGAGAGGCGCGCCGGTGCCATCCGGACGGGCTCGACGGCGAGCACACCCGGCAGGTGGGCGACCTCGGCGAGGGCGTCGGCCGAGCGGGTGGCATCGAAATAGACCGCCACGTCCTCCCTCGACACGTGGTTGAACTGGAGGTCGGCGATCACGTCGATGGCGTCGAACATCCCCAGCAGCGCTGCGAGCACGCCGAGGGACATGGCGATGCCGGCCGTGGTGGTGACCGACTTGAAGGGGGAGCGCGTGAGGTTGCGCACGATCATCTGGTGCCCCGGCGACAGGGCGCGGCCGAGGCGCGTGCCCTCGATGGCCATATGCCGGAACCGCGGAGGCGTGGGTGGCGCCATCGCCACGGCGGGTGGCAGGCGCACGACCCGTCTGGCGGCCGCGACCGCGCCTGCGACTCCCGTCGCGAGGGCGATGGCGAGGGCCGCCCACACGACCCCCGGGTCGAGATCGAAGCCAACCTCTGGGAACTGATAGAAGCGCGCGTAGACCGCGGCCATCGCGCTCGCGAACCAGACGCCGAGCGCGGTGCCGAGGAGAGCACCGGCGGCCACGGGGACGAGGGCCAGCTTCACGTAGTGGAGCCCGATCGTGCGGCCTCGGATCCCGAACGCCTTCATGAGGCCGATCTGCTCGCGCTCCATCCGCACCAGGCGGAGCATGGTGGTCTGGAGCAGGAACGCAGTCACCACGAGGAACACGGCGGGGAAGAACGAAGCGGTGATCTGCGTCTCGTCGATCTCCCCGGTGACGAATTGGTGCGAGAGGTGCGCGTCGCGACCATACGCGCCGACCCCTCCGTACGGCTCGAGCAACCGGTCGAACGCCACGAGCACGGGCCGCTCCGACGCAGTCGATTCGAGCGTGGCTACTACGTCGTTGAACGCTCCCTCCATCTCGAAGGCGGCGGCCATGGCGCCTTCGCTCATCCACATCGCGCCGAAGCGACGGTTGTCGGGAAAGACACTCCCGAGCCCGCTGATCTCGTAGATGAACTCGGGCGAGATGGCGGTGCCCACCACTGTGAGCCGCTCACGCCGGCCGTTCAGCACGGCCCCGAACCCGTCCCCCACCCGTAGGCCGTTGGCCGCCGCGAACGCGGCGCTCACGACCACCTGGTCGCGACGGCCCGCCTCCGGAAGCCGCCCACCGCGCAGATGCAGTCGATTGAGTCCGGTCGGGCCGTCGTCGGGGATGGACACCAGGCGGCCGGTGGCGGGCTCAATGAGGCCGGGCACATCGAGCAGGACATCCCGCACGATGCGCGTTTGGACGCGGTCGACGCCGGACACCTCGCCGAGCCGGGCGGTGAGCGCATCGGGGGCGCGCACTGCATGCGCGAACACGTCGCCGAATCCGTATTCGACGTAATAGGACTCCTGACTTCCGCGCAGGTACCCGTGCATCGAGCGCAGCATGATGAACGACGCGACCCCGCACGCAACGAGCGACGCCACAGCGATGATCTGCCCTCGCAGGTGCTTGGTGTCGCGCAAGACCTTCAGATCGAGGATGCGCATGTCACCACTCGATGTCCGCAGGGGACGCACGCACGGCATTCCTCGTTTCGGAGACGATGCGCCCACTGCGCATACGCAGCACTCGGTCAGCGAGGGCCGAGATCGCCGCGTTGTGCGTCACCAGAACCGTCAGCGTGTGCGTGGCTCTGTTCACCTCGTCGAGCACTTCGAGGATGCGCTTGCCGGTCTCGTAGTCGAGCGAGCCCGTCGGCTCGTCGCAGAGCAGCACGTCCGGGCGCTTCGCGATCGCGCGCGCGATGGCTACGCGCTGCTGCTCCCCGCCCGAGAGCTGGGCCGGGAAGTGGTGGAGCCGCTCGCCGAGTCCGACCAGCCGCAGGGCCTCCGCGGGATCCATCGGGTTCGCCGCGATCTCCGTCACCAGCCGCACGTTCTCCAGGGCGGTGAGGCTCGGCAGCAGGTTGAAGAACTGGAACACGAAGCCTACGTGCTCCCGTCGGAAGCGCGTGAGCTCCGCTTCGTCGGCCCCGCTCAGGCGATGATCGTGGAAGGTCACGTCCCCGGTAGTCGGAACGTCGAGTCCTCCCAGGATGTTCAGCAGGGTCGACTTTCCACTCCCGGACGGCCCCAGGATCACCACCAGCTCGCCGGGGCGGAGTTGCAGATCCGTCTGCTCCAGAGCCCTGACCTCGACCTCCCCCATCCGGTAGAGCTTGGTGAGCCCACGCGCCGAGAAGAGTGCATCGGGGTCGAGGCCCGACGACGGGGGGGCGAGGGCGAACGGAAGGGTCAGGGTGGCCATAGGTCCTGCATCAACTTCGTACAGGCCAGGCTGCGGCTCTGTCGGGACCCGGCTGAGCGCCTAGTGGGAGGATTCCCCGACGGCAGGGCCGACGAGATCGAAACGGGACCAGCGCTCCGCATCGAGCGCGGCATGCTGCGACACGACGACGATGTCCGGAATTTCCAGGATCTACCCGTCGCGGCGTCAACGCCCGCGCCGCTTCCCCTTCGCTCGTCGACGCGCCTTCGCCTTGGGCGGGGACTTCTTCTTCGCCTTCCTCGCGCTCCGAGAGCTTGGGGAGCGCTTGGCAGATGTCTTCTTCTTTGCCCCGGCCTTCTTGGCCCCGGCCCTCTTCTTGGCCGACGCGCGCACCTTCTTCTTCGGTTTCGCGGCCGCCTTCCGCTTCGGCTTGGCTGCGGCCTTGCGCTTCGGTGTTGCTGCCTTCTTGGACTTCCGCTTCGCCGCGGGCTTCGACGCAGTCGCTGCCCTGCCGGCGCTGCGCCGTCCCGCCGGCGCTGGCGCAGCCGCCTTCGAGTGGAGCGCGAACGCGGCACCCTGCGGGTCCATACACATGACGATGCGATCGCCGCCCGGAACGTTCATGGGCCCTGCCAGGATCTTCCCTCCCTGGGCCGTGACCTTCGGGGAGGCGATA
>JBEBGN010000167.1:0-6420 GCA_040081395.1 Longimicrobiales bacterium | reverse complement strand
TCAGAGGGTGGTGGCGAGCAACCGGAAAGCACGCCATGAGTACGAGGTGCTCGAGACCATCGAGGCGGGCCTCGAACTCAAAGGGCCCGAGGTGAAGTCAATCCGTGCCGGCCACGTCTCCTTCCAGGACGCGCACGCCCGCGTGGACCGCGGGCAGATGTGGCTCCACAGTCTTCATGTGTCTCCCTACGAGCAGGCCAACCGATCCAATGTCGATCCGGTGCGGCCCCGACGGCTCCTCCTGAGCAAGCACGAGATTCGGCGGCTCGCTGTCAAAGTGGAGGAGAAGGGTCTGACCCTAGTGCCCCTCGACGTTCATTTCACGCGTGGATACGCGAAGATCACCCTCGCCGTGGCGCGCGGCCGGAAGCTCCACGACAAGCGCGATGCTGCGAAACAGAGGGAGCAGGATCGCGAGGCGCGCCGCGCCGTGGGGGCCCGGTGACCGGGTCACGCGTGGTCGGGGGCTTCGCACTGGCCGTCTCGCTCGGCTTCTCTCCTCTCGGCGCTCAGCAGGCGCCGAGCTTGCGCGTGGAGAGGGCGGACGGCTCCATGACCAACGTGGCCGTGGTCTTCGACCGTGGCCATGTCGCGGTGCCCCTCACGCTCCTGGGCGAACTCGGCTGGCAGGTGAGCGAGTCGGGGAGTGAGCTGACCGTCGCCGTTCCGAACGAGGTCAGCATCGTCCTGCGGGTCGGCTCACCGTTCTTC
Organism: Longimicrobiales bacterium; assembly: GCA_040081395.1. GTDB lineage: Bacteria > Gemmatimonadota > Gemmatimonadetes > Longimicrobiales > Gaopeijiaceae > UBA2982. Next base: position 5,709 of record JBEBGN010000167.1, on the reverse strand, counting down.
CGCTGGGACGGCGTGATTCTCCAGTTCGCCGACGCGCCCTATCGAGATGGGAATAGGGTGCTTCTTCCGCTCCAACTTCTCTCCGATTTCTTCCCGACTCGCCTACCGGATCTCTACGAGTACGACGCGGGACGGTCCCTGCTGCGAGCGGGGGACCCCGCACTGATCGGCGCCGCCCGCAGGGCCGAGGCGACGCCCGCGGCGCAGACGCCAGCGGCAACGACTGCGCAACTGCCCACCGGACCCTCACCGTACGACGGTCCACGCGTAGTCATCATCGACCCGGGACATGGCGGGGAAGATCCCGGGGCACTGGGTCCACGTGGCATCCGCGAGAAGGATATCGCCCTCGCCATCGCGCTCGAGCTCGCCGAGGTGCTCCGGCGCAATACCGACTTCGAAGTCCATCTTACGCGCGACCGGGATGTGTTCGTGGACCTGTGGGAGCGAGGGGAGATCGGAACCAATCTCAAGGGACCCAACCCGGGTCTCTTCGTCTCCATCCACGGGAACTCGATCCCGAACCAGCGTTCGACTCGGGGCTTCGAGACCTACTTCCTGTCCGAGGCGCGTACCGAGCACGAGCGGCGTGTGGCCGCCATCGAAAACGCGCCCCTCAGCCTCCAGGGTCAGGACGTGGATCCGGAGAACGAGCCGGACCTGGACTTCATTCTCAGGGAGCTCCGCAACCTCGACCACCAGCATTGGTCGAACCTGCTCGCGGAGTTCACGCAGCAGGAGCTCGAGGAGTTCCATCCCGGTCCCAACCGGGGTGTGAAGCAGGGCGTACTCGCCGTCCTCACGAACGCGCTCATGCCCTCGGTTCTGGTGGAGACCGGATACCTCTCCCACGACGAGGAGGGCCGCCTGCTCGCGGACGGGGCCTTCCAGGAGGACACGGCGGAAGCGATCGCACGTGCCATCGAGAGGTTCTTCGAGCGGTATCCTCCCGGGAACGGTGTCGCCCCAGGCAACGGAAGGTGAGGCTCGACCTCGAGCTGTTCGGAACGCGCTTCCAGAATCCTGTACTTCTCGCGGCCGGAACCTGCGGCTTCGGTCAGGAGATCGCGGAGGTCGTCGATCTGGAGGGGCTGGGCGGCTTCGTCACCAAGTCCGTGACCATCGAGCCCCGTAATGGCAACAAGGCTCCTCGCGTGACCGAGTTCCCCGGCGGAATGCTCAACTCGGTGGGCCTCGCCAATCCCGGCCTGATCGCTGCTCGGCGAGACAAGCTCCCCTGGATCGCGGCCAATGTGCGCCATGCGCGCGTCCTGGTAAGCCTCGCGGGGCACACCGTCGACGACTACTTCCACTTGGTGGAGGGGCTCGACGGGTCGGACGGCTTCCTCGGCTTCGAGCTCAACCTGTCCTGCCCGAACGACGCCAAGCGGGGCGGCCCCCCGTTCGCGCTCGACCCGAGCGCGGTCGCCGACATCATCGGTGGGTGTCGCGCGCGTACGCAGCGTCCCTTGCTGGCGAAGCTGGCACCGAACGATCCGGCTCTGCCGACGACGGTTCGCACTGCCACCGACGCCGGAGCGGACGGGCTCACGCTCGTGAACACCATTCCAGGCGTCCTGCTCGAGCCCGAGTCCGGGACCCCGGTGCTCGGAGCGGGGAATGGAGGCGTGAGCGGGCCGGCCTTGCTCCCGGTCGGCTTGCGCGCAGTGAGGGACGCGCGCGAGCACACAGGGCTTCCCATGCTTGGAGTGGGCGGCGTGCTCACCGCCCAGGACGCCGTGGCCTACGCGCGGGCCGGCGCGGCCCTCGTGCAGGTGGGGACTGCGTCGTTCGCCGACCCGCATGCGGGAGAGCGACTCGTGCGGGGCCTCGAGAAGTGGGGGCGGGCGCACGGCACCTCCGCGTGGACCGACCTCGTACGCGCCGCGCCCGCCTGATCCATCGCCCGCCGACCATGGCTCAACTGATCCTCGCGCTCGACACGCCCTCGGTAGACCAGGCGCTCGCACTCGTCGACCGAATTGGTGGCGACGCCGACTTCTACAAGGTCGGGCTCGAACTCTATACCCGCGCCGGCCGTACGGTGGTCGACGAGCTGCGCGCGCGCCGGAAGCGCGTCTTCTTGGACCTGAAGCTGCACGACATTCCGAACACCGTGGCCGGTGCGGTCGCTGCGGCGAGTGACCTCGGTGTCGATCTGCTCACGCTCCACGCCGCGGGCGGGCGCGCCATGCTCGAGGCGGCCCGCTCGGTGCGTGGGGGACCCCTCCAACTGCTTGGAGTCACCGTGCTGACCTCCTTGGCCGCGGAGGACCTGGGCGCCGCGTGGGGGCGTTCGGTCGCATCCGTCCCGACGGAGGTGCTCCGTCTTGCCCAGTCGGTCGAGGATGCGGGCCTCGACGGCGTCGTGAGTTCCGTCCAAGAGGTGGCTTCCTTGCGGGCTCGCTTCGGAAACGACTTCTTGCTCGTCGCTCCGGGGATCCGACTCCCGGAGAGTGAGCGGGGCGACCAGAAGCGGGTGGCCACCCCGGCCGAGGCAGTGAGGGCCGGAGCGAACTATCTGGTGGTCGGGCGAGCCGTCACGGGGGCGCTTGATCCGATTGCGGCACTCGCGGCGGTGCACGCCGACATGGCACGGGGCTGAACGAACTTCCTGGCGGGGGACGGATGGCGTTGAAGGTCTACAACACCGAGACGCGAAGCCTGGGCGCGTTCACCCCGCTCGAACCGGGCAAGGTCCGGGTCTACGCGTGCGGTCCGACGATCTACGATCACGCGCACATCGGGAACTTCCGCACCTTCCTCTTCTTCGACGTCGTACATCGACATCTGGAGTGGAGCGGGTACGACGTACGCTTCGTGATGAACCTCACGGATGTGGATGACAAGACGATCAAAGGCGCCGTAGGGGCAGGGAAGTCGGTGGCTGACTTCACGCGCCCGTTCGGCGACGCCTTCCTCGACGACTGCAAGCGGCTCGGCATGGTACCCGCCGATGCTTACCCGCGCGCCACGGCGTACATCCGGCAAATGGTCGACTTCATCGCGGGCCTCGTGTCGAAGGGCCACGCCTACGTTGCGGATGACGGTGCGGTCTACTTCTCGGTGGCGTCTTTCTCGCGATACGGCCGGCTCAAGGGCATCGACACCTCGACCCTCATGGCCGGCGCGCGCGTCTCGCAGGACGAGTACGAGAAGGAGGACGCGCGCGACTTCGCGCTGTGGAAGCGCGCCGTTCCGGCCGACGAGCAGGCGAACGCGGCCTGGGACTCCCCCTGGGGGCGCGGCCGTCCCGGCTGGCACCTGGAGTGCTCGGTCATGAGCCTCACCGAGCTCGGGGACACGCTCGACCTGCACCTCGGCGGCGAGGATCTCGTCTTCCCGCACCACGAGAACGAGATCGCGCAGTCGGAGGCGTCGACCGGCAAGCTGTTCGTGCGCACCTGGCTGCACGTGAAACATCTCCAGGTCGAGGGGCGGAAGATGTCGAAGTCCCTCGGTAACTTCGTCACCGTGCGCCAGCTGCTCGACGAAGGGTACGACCCTGCGTCGATTCGCCACCAACTCCTGTCGGCGCACTACCGGAGCGATCTGAACTTCACCCGCGCGGGGCTCGATGCTTCGAGGAGCGCGGTGCAACGGCTCGTCGACTTCGACGACCGGCTCGCTGCCGCGCCCACGGGTGGCGCCCAAGCCACCGATCTCCCTCGCGTTGCGGCCGAGGGGCTCGACGCATTCCGCGCCGCGATGGACAACGACTTCAATACCGCGGACGCCCTCGCGGCGCTCTTCGGCTTGGTGAGTCGGGTGAACACGCTGCTCGACTCGCGCTCACCGGTTCCTGCCGCCGACGTGAAGTCCGTGCGCGACGCGGTGGCATCCATGGACCGCGTGCTCGGGCTCCTCGAGGTGGCGCGCGCGTCCCGCTCCGTCGACGACTCGGTCGCCGCCTGGGTGGAGGAGCGCATCCAGGCCCGCGCAGACGCGCGGAAGCGCAAGGACTTTGCCGGCGCCGACGCGATCCGTGCGGAGATCACTGCGCGCGGGATCGTGCTCGAAGATGGTCCGGCGGGTACGCGTTGGAAGGTCGTCGCGCAGGCCGCGCCGTAGGCCTCTCCTCCGCGGGCGCCGCGCCGCTCGATTCGTTGACCCCACCCCACGGCGCGCGGTACGTTCGCCCCTTCACCCCGCCGGCGTAGCTCAGTTGGTAGAGCAGCTGATTTGTAATCAGCAGGTCCGGGGTTCGAGTCCCCGCGCCGGCTTTCGATTCTTGGCCAATCGGCCCGGTCATGCCCTCATGGTGAAGGGCGGGTACCGGTCGGTGGTGAGTAGGCAGGCATAGGACGCCACGCGGACCCACCAGCGCATCAAGCCGACGACGTAGTCGAAGACGTCGCGCGGGTAGCGCCCTGTGAAGAGGATCGTGAGCCACGCCCAGGCCACGCCGAAGGCTCCCAACACACACAGAAGGGCGAGTACGACGAGGTGTGGGATCGCGAGGATCCACTTCACCAACGGCAGCCAGCGATTCAACTGAGCCGCATCTGGATAGGCGATCTCCAGGTGCACGGCCTGGTCCTCGTCCGTCGACGGGTACTCATCGGTCAGGAGCATTCCGTAGGACACCACCCGAAGGCCGAATCGCGTCAGGGCGAGGTTCCAGTCGAACCACCAGCGGGGGTACTTCCGCCGGAAGAGGAGCATGAGGACCGTGGCCGCGAAGACGATGCCTCCCGCCTCGACCACGATCTCGGGGTCGCTCGAATGGAGGGCGGGGCCTGACACGAGCCCCAGGACGATGGCGATGGGGATGATCGCGAAGGGTCTGAGGAAGGTGGTCAGCCGGTCGAGGTCCCGGTTGGGGTAGTCGATCTCGAGGGTGGCCGGATACCCCGTGAGGGTCGCGTTCATCGTGTGTTCTCCCCTTGGGGAAGCCTACGCGAACAACGATGACCACCTCGTCGGGGCGGGTCTGTCGGGGGCTGCCCGTCGCATGGTGTCATGCGACCCACAAACAAGGCTCCACCCTGCTCTTTACGCCCCCCACATCGCCCACTACCTTCCTCTGCTCGACCGCAAAACCGGCCACCCCAGGCCCCTGGGGTGGTTTTTCCAATTCGAAGGAGTCGGGGAGAGGCGGCGAGCGCCCAGGGAACGACGTTTCGGGTGCGTTTGGTGGGGTACCGAAGCGGTCAAACGGGGCAGACTGTAAATCTGCTGGCGCAAGCCTTCGAAGGTTCGAGTCCTTCCCCCACCATAGGCGGTTCCGCGAGAGATAGTGAAGTGGGTACAGGGGCACTGCGGGAGTAGCTCAGTTGGCTAGAGCATCAGCCTTCCAAGCTGAGGGTCGCGGGTTCGAGTCCCGTCTCCCGCTCTGAAGGACCGGCGAAGAGCCGGACAGAAGCGCGCTCTGGTAGCTCAGTGGTAGAGCGCGTCCTTGGTAAGGACGAGGCCGCGGGTTCAATCCCCGCCCAGAGCTTTCGTGCCGGAGCGCAGGACGAAGTGAGGTACGGTTGTCGGCAGGGAAGGGCAGTGCATAGAAGCTGAATCGGGACCCACGGTCCCATCCGCAAAGCGCATACGAGGACGACGATGGCGAAGGGAAAATTCGAGCGGAAGAAGCCGCACGTGAACGTGGGAACGATTGGTCACGTGGACCACGGGAAGACGACGTTGACGGCGGCGATCACGTTCACACAGGCGAAGAAGTTCGGTGGGGACGCGGTGGCGTACGACCAGATCGACAAG
>JBEBGN010000166.1:0-6445 GCA_040081395.1 Longimicrobiales bacterium | reverse complement strand
GGGGTGGGGGGGCGCCGTGATCCGCCTGCTGATCATGTTGGTGGTGGTCGCGCCCGTGACGCTTTGGTACGTGGTGATCATCCTGTGGCACATCTACCGGAACACACCGGAGGCGCCACGCATCGCCGACGAGATGCCGCGGCGGTGGGCAGCCCTGCTTCTCCGCGCGTCGGGGGTGCGCGTGGTCGTGGAGAACGAGGGCGCGATCGATCGCGGAGTGCCGCAAGTCCTGGTAGCGAATCATGCCTCCTGGTTCGACGTGCTCGCGCTGACGGCATCCACGCCAGGGCGCTATGTGTTCGTCGCCAAGAAGGAAGTGGAGTACATCCCCTTCCTCGGTCGCACGATTGGGGCGTGCGGTCATATCTTCATCGACCGTCAGAATCACCAAGCCGCACTCGCGTCCCTCGCGGCTGCCCGGGAGAGGCTGGCGCGCGAAAAGCCCCGCGTCATCATGTTTCCCGAGGGGACGAGGTCGGACTCCGGGGAACTGCAGCCGTTCAAGAAGGGTGCCTTCGTTCTCGCGATCGAGACCGGCGCCGACATCGTTCCCGCGGCGATCCTCGGATCGAGGGCTGTCATGCGGAAGCACTCACTGTTGATTCACTCGGGAACGATCACGATCCGATTCGGACAGCGGATCTCCGTAGCGGGAAAGACGATTGAGCAGCGGGCCCAGCTCATGCAGGACACCAGGGAAGCGCTGGCGGGCTTGCTCGCCGCGCCCCTCGAGACCACGAACTAAGACCTGAAAGGAGAGAGCCGTGTCGGCGATCGTCGATGTGAAGGCCCGGGAAATCATCGATTCGCGAGGGAACCCCACGGTCGAGGCCGAGGTGACCCTTGAGACCGGCGCGCGTGGGCGCGCCGCCGTGCCCTCCGGTGCCTCGACCGGCGCGCACGAGGCCGTCGAGCTGCGTGACGGCGACGCCAAGCGCTATCTCGGCAGGGGTGTGACGAAGGCGGTCGCCAACGTCAACGACAAGATCGCCAAGGCCATTCGCGGCTTCGAAGCGCGCGAGCAGCTCGACATCGATCGCACCATGCTGGAGCTCGACGGCACGCCCAACAAGCGCAACTTGGGCGCTAACGCCATCCTGGCGGTATCGATGGCGACCGCGCGTGCCGCGGCGGCCGAGAACGACGTGCCGCTGTGGAAGTACCTCGCGGAGGGTGGCCAAGCGGATACGCTACCCGTACCGATGATGAACATTCTGAACGGCGGCGCACACGCGTCGAACAACGTCGACGTCCAGGAGTTCATGGTCATGCCGATCGGTGCGGTGACTTTTTCCGAGGGCCTGCGCATGGGCGTTGAGGTCTTCCACCACCTCAAGAAAGTGCTGAGCGCCAAAGGAAAGAACACCGCGGTCGGCGACGAGGGGGGATTTGCGCCGGACCTGGCCAGCAACGAGGAGGCGGTGGAGTACGTCCTGAAGGCGATCGAGTCCGCCGGCTACCGTCCGGGCGAGGACATCGTCATCACGCTCGACGCGGCTGCGACCGAGTGGTACCAGGACGGGGAGTACGTCTTCAAGAAGTCCAGCGGCGAGCGGCGCGACAGCAACGGAATGGTTGAATTCTGGAAGGGATGGGTTGATAAGTATCCGATCCGTAGCCTGGAAGACCCCCTCGACGAGAACGACTGGAGTGGCTGGACGGCTTTGACCACAGCGCTCGGAGACCGGCTGCAGATCGTCGGCGACGACCTCTTCGTCACCAACGCCGAGCGCCTGGAGCAGGGGATCAGGGACGGCGCCGCCAACGCGATCTTGGTGAAGGTGAACCAGATCGGCACGCTCACCGAGACACTCGACACCATGCGCGTCGCGCGCGAAGCCGGCTACAACAGCATCGTGTCGCACCGCTCTGGCGAGACCGAAGACACGTTCATCGCCGACCTCGCGGTTGCGACCGGGGCGGGCCAGATCAAGACCGGCAGCGCGAGCCGCACCGATCGGGTAGCGAAGTACAATCAGCTTCTGCGCATCGAGGAGCAGCTCGGGAAGAAGGCGAAGTACCCGGGCAGGAAGCTCTGGAAGTGAAGCGATGACAGGTCGTAGGCGCGCGGCGGGCATGCCGGGGGTGCGCTAGTGCGCCGGTTGGGACGCCTCGTCATGCCGGCCGTGCTCATCGTCGCGGCCTACTACGCGGTCTTCGGCGGGGAGTACTCCCTGGTCGAGCTGCGCAGCGCGCGGGCTTCCGCGGCCGCGGAGCAGGACTCGCTCGACCAGATCGAAAGCCAGATCGACTCCCTCACGGCCTGGGCCGACTCCGTGCGCTCCGACTCCGCGACGCTCGAGCGCATCGCGCGCGAGCAGTTCGGGATGATCCGGGAGGGGGAGACGCTATACCGTTTCGTGCCTGCCGAGGAGGCGGAGGACGACGGGCGATAGGTGTGCCTGGGGGCGCTGGCGAGCGCGGGAACGCACCGTCCGCTCTGGTTGACACCGCTCTTGGGGCCGATGAGCTTTTCCGCCCCCGCCGGGGTAGCTCAGTTGGTAGAGCAGCGGACTCATAAGCCGCGCGTCGCCGGTTCGATTCCGGCCTCCGGCATTGCAGGTGGCGGCCGTCCCTCAGGTCGCGCGCGTACCCCTCCGCTTCGTGCCCCCGCACCGAGGATGTCGAGCGGTTTCGCGGCATGGCTCTTGGCGAAACCCCCGCGCGCGCGGCAAGTTGAAACCATGCAGCAACGCAAAGTCTCGGCGGACGTGTGCCTGGCGGCATCCGTCCTTCTCGTCGCCTGGGGCCTCCTGGCTCCCACCCCCGTGTTCGGCCAGGAATTCCGCTTCGAGGGGGGCGGGACGCAGGCACGACTGCTCGCCCGCGAGGGAGCCGCACAGATCCTCGAGGTCCAGGGGCCGGCGCTCGCGGGGCCGCGGGAGTATTTCTATCGCCCGAGTCCTCCGTTCGACGTGCGCAACCGGTGGATCCTGGTTCAGGACTCGACGTTCGGGGTCGTGTTCGCCCAAGAGAGTGGCGTGAGGGGTGACATCGGCAGCTACGCCGGGGACCTCTATCTCCGTGCCTTGGCGGATGTCAGGGCTGTCGAGGTCCGGGCGTTGGTGTTCAACGTGTGGGGAGATTACGCCGATCACCTGTCGGTGACCGTCCTGGTCGACCGCGCGGTCGGTGAGTCCTGGGAGATCCATCCGCTCTGGCCGGCCGAGAGTCCTGCACACGAACACCGCACCAGCATCGTGTGGATCCATCGCGTCATGCTGGCCGATCAGTCGGTGATCGAGGCTGACCCGTCCCCCCTCGCGAGGGCCTGGGAGTTCGTCACCAGCACCGACTTCGAAGGCCTCTTGGACGACCCCCCGGTGCGTGCGATGGGCCAGTAGGGGCGCGATGTATCTTTCCGGTTCCGTGATCCACCTGGGCGCCTGAGACCGAGGAGCGATGGAAGCCGAGCGCACCGTTCTCTTCGCGGACGTCTGTGACAGCACCGGCATCGCCGAGGCGCTGGGCAACGTGGCGTCCCGCAGCATCATCGCCGAGATCCTCGGGAAGCTGCGCAGCGTCACCGAGTCCCTGAACGGTACGGTCATCAAGACGATCGGCGACGAGATCATGGTCGCCTTCGAGTCGCCGATGGATGGGATCGCGGCCGCGGTGGACATGCAGCGCGCGGTGAGCACCATGCCGCCCGTCAACGGGATCCACGCTAGGGTGCGTATCGGATTGCACTCGGGGACCGTGCTGCTGGAGAACGGAGACCTCTTCGGCGACGTCGTGAACGTTTCGGCCCGCGTCGTCGGCATGGCGGCGGGTGAACAAGTGCTCACCACGGGCACGACGATCGAGAAGATTGCCGACGGCCTCGTGCCGTTTCGGAGCCTGGGTGTGCACGGCGTGAAGGGTCGCGACGAGCGCTTGCACCTGTGCGAGGTGCTGTGGCGTGGCGAGACCGCTCAGATGACGGTCGTGGCGCCCAAGCTCGACCGGATGCCGAAGGCCGAGTTGGAGATCCGGCTCGGCGACACAGTGCTGAAGCTCAAGGGTGACGCGAAGGTCGCCCTCTCGATCGGACGCGGCGCCGAGTGCTCGCTCGTGGTGCCGAGCTCATCGGCCTCCAGAGCCCATGCCGACGTGCTCTCGCGCGGCGGCCGGTTCTACTTGGACGACCACAGTACGAACGGCACGTATTTTCGACCCGAGGGCGGCAACGAGGTCTTCGTGCACCGCGACCAAGCCCTTCTGCAGGGGTCGGGACTCATCCGACTCGGCGAGCCGATCTCGGTGAAAGGTCCGCTCGACATCGAGTACAGCACGCGGTACGGGGGCTGACCATGTCGGCGACGATCGCCTGCAAGTCGTGCGGCAAGCCGGTTCCCGTGGGGGACCGCTTCTGCTCGGGATGCGGGAACGCGGTAGGCAACGATGCCGCGGCCACGGTCATGATGCCGCACACGCAAGGTGCCGGCACCCAGGCGACCCAATGCGTGAAGTGCGGCGCCTCGATGGGGCGGGACGACAAGTTCTGCCCCAAGTGCGGAGCGACGCGGCTGGAGGAAGCGACGGTCGTGTCGCACCTGTCGCTGCGCAACGCCCAGGCGGCGCATCTCATCGAGGCCACCAAGGGCGACTTCGAGATCCTTCAACAGCTCGGGACGGGGGCCATGGGTGCGGTCTACCTGGCCAAGGACATCTCGCTCGGCCGCAAGGTGGCCATCAAGGTGATCGCGTCCAACCTGCTCTCGGACGCCACCATGATCTCGCGCTTCCGCTTCGAGGCGCAGACCGTTGCGTCACTCCGGCATCCCAACGTGGTGAACGTGCACGCCGTGCGTCAGTCGTCCGACCTGCACTTCTTCGTCATGGAGTTCATCGACGGGCCACCGCTCCGCAACATCGTGAAGTCCCATGCGCCGCTCGATGTCGACGTCGTGCAGGCGATCATTTTCCAGGTCGGTTCTGCGCTCGCGTATGCGCACAGGTCGGCTGGCGGCGTCATCCACCGTGACGTGAAGCCCGCCAACATCATGATCGACAAGGAGGGCGACGCCTTCGTCACCGACTTCGGCATCTCCAAGATGTCGGAGGCGCAGTCGGGGCTCACGCAGACCGGCGCGACGATCGGGACCCCCGAGTACATGAGTCCCGAACAGTGCAGGGGTGACGCGCTCAGCGGGTCGTCGGACCAGTACTCGCTGGGCATCGTGGCCTACGAGATGCTCGTCGGCCATGTCCCGTTCACCGGGTCGCAGTACAACATCATGGTCTCGCACACCTCCGAGCGTCCCAAGCCGCTCCTGGTCGTGCGGCCGGACTGCCCGACTCAGGTGGCGGAGGCGATCGAGCGCATGCTCGCGAAAACGCCCGAGGAGCGGTGGCCCGACCTGGATACCGCCGTGGCTGCCATGGGCGGGGCCCCCCTGGGCTACCAGAGCCCGGTGCGACAAAAGATCAAGGTGCTCACGGGTGCCACGCAGGCGAGCATTCCGGCGGTTCGTACCGGCCAACCGTCTGCGGTGTCGGCTGGGTCCGCTACGCTGGATACCGCCACGTCGGTGAGCGTGGTCGGGCTGCCGCCGATCCTCGAAACGGGGGAACGCTATCAGCTCAAAGCCGACGTGAAGGGCGCCGGCAACGCCTCCCTTTCGGGCGCAGGCGTCCTGTGGGCCAGCACCGACCCGTCCATTGCGAAGGTCGACGGGTCCTGGGTCGAGGCCGTCCGCCCCGGATCCGTGTCGATCACAGCGGCGGCCGGGAACGTAGCGAGCAGCGTACTGCTCACCATTCAGGAGCCCAAGGCAGCCAAGGTCCTCGTTCGCCCTGCTGCGGTCACGATGCAGAAGGGGGGTAGGATCATCCTGAACGCACTCGTGCAGGATAAGCGCGGGAAGGAGTTGCCGAAGCCGGTGAAGTGGAAGTCGTCCGACCCGGCTATCGCGACTGTCTCGCCCAAGGGCGAGATCGTGGCGAAGGGGAGCGGCTCCGTGAGCATCGTGGCGGACAGCGAAGGAGTCAGCGGTACCGCCGCGATCGTGGTCGAGGCAGCCGCGGTGGCTCCGGCTCCGCCCGCGCCGGTCGCAGCACCACCGACCCCCGCGGCCAGGCCAGCACCCGCGGCTCCCGCGGCGCCGCCCAAGTCAGCGCCCGTCGCGAAGCCCGCCGCGGAGCCGACGCCCAAGGCGAAGCCGGTCGTCCCGGCGGCACGGCCCGCTGCCGAGGGCAGGCCCTGGTTCAAGCATCCGGGCACGATCGCGGCGGCACTCGTGCTGCTCGGGGGAGCGGGCTACGGCGCCATGACCCTCGCGGGCGGGGGTGGAGGCACAGCGACCATCCCGAGCCCGGCGCCCACGACCCCGGCAGCGACTCAGGTCGGCACCCCCGGTGCGCCCTCCACTTCGCCGACGCCGATCCCGACGCCTCCCGCGAATAGCCAGGCCGGGCCTGCGGGTACAGAACCCGCCGTCGCCACCGGGCAACCGTCGACCGC
>JBEBGN010000038.1:0-22732 GCA_040081395.1 Longimicrobiales bacterium | reverse complement strand
GGTGGGGACGCGGTGGCGTACGACCAGATCGACAAGGCGCCGGAGGAGCGGGAGCGTGGGATCACGATCTCGACGGCGCACGTGGAGTACGAGACGGCGAACCGGCACTACGCGCACGTGGACTGCCCGGGCCACGCGGACTACGTGAAGAACATGATCACCGGGGCGGCGCAGATGGACGGCGCGATCCTGGTGGTGAGCGCGGCGGACGGCCCGATGCCCCAGACGCGCGAGCACATCCTGCTCGCCCGCCAGGTGAACGTGCCTCACATCGTCGTGTTCATGAACAAGGTGGACATGGTGGACGACCCGGAGCTCCTGGAGTTGGTGGAGCTCGAGGTACGTGAGCTGCTCTCCGAGTACGACTTCCCGGGCGACACGACGCCGGTGATCAAGGGGAGCGCGCTGAAGGCGATGGAGGCAGGGGGCGAGGGTCCGGCGGCGGTGTGCATCCAGGAGTTGATGGACGCGATCGACTCGTTCATCCCGGAGCCGGTGCGCGTGATCGACAAGCCGTTCCTGATGCCGGTGGAAGACGTGTTCTCGATCACGGGCCGCGGGACGGTAGCGACGGGCCGCATCGAGCGTGGGATCGTGAAGGTGGGCGACGAGCTGGCGATCGTGGGGATGGGCGGGGACAAGAAGACGGTGGTGACGGGCGTGGAGATGTTCCGGAAGCTGCTGGACGAGGGCCGCGCGGGTGATAACGCGGGTCTGCTGCTGCGCGGGATCGGGAAGGAAGAGATCTCGCGTGGACAGGTACTGGCGAAGCCGGGCACGATCACGCCGCACACGAAGTTCAAGGCGGAGGTGTACGTGCTGACGAAGGAGGAGGGCGGGCGTCATACGCCGTTCTTCAACGGATATCGTCCGCAGTTCTACTTCCGCACGACGGACGTGACGGGAGCCGCGGCGTTGCCTGAGGGAGTGGAGATGGTGATGCCGGGGGACAACGTGCAGATGGTGGTGGAGCTGATCACGCCGATCGCGATGGACCCGCAGCTACGGTTCGCGATCCGCGAGGGCGGACGCACGGTGGGGTCGGGCGTGGTGACGGAGATCATTCAGTAGGTAGACAAGAGAGAGACGCGCGTCTCGACGGTTCGGGGCCGCTCGCCCGTCAGGCGAGCAGGTACTCGAAGGGGCAGAGGGCTCGCTCGGCGAGGGGCCGACCAAGTCGCCTCGCCGAGCCCGCTCACCGCCGAGACACACGCCTCTCTCCAGTAGACATAGAAGGAACGATCTCAGGCACACACCCGAGATCGCGCGGCACGAAGGGCTCGGTTCTTCGGAACGAGACAGAGGAAGATGGACCACCCGGTGGGCGACCAAGGGGTGGGTGGTGATGATGGACGCGACGGATGGCGGGTTCGCGGACCCGACTCCTGCTCCGACGATGCTCTGCTGCGCGTAGCAGCAGAGCGAGGCACGCGGAGTAAGCGGTTAGAAGCGGAGTAACTCAGCTGCCGAGCGGCTGAGGAGGGGCAGGAGTCGGGTCTGCGGACCCGAACCCACCAGAGGAACAACAAGTGGCAGACAGAATCAGAATCCGACTCAAGGCGTTCGACCACTGGGTGGTCGATCAGACGGCGTCCGACATTGTGCGTACCGCCGAGAAGACGGGTGCGACCGTACGCGGTCCCATTCCGCTTCCGACGCGCCGCCAACGCTGGACCGTGCTGCGTTCCCCGCACGTCGACAAGAAGAGCCGGGAGCAGTTCGAACTCCGCACGCACAAGCGTCTCATCGACATCGTCGATAGCCGCCCCCAGACGATCGACGCGTTGACGAAGCTGGATCTGCCAGCGGGCGTCGACGTCGAGATCAAGGTCGATTGACGGAGGAATCACGGGATATGCCGGGATTGATCGGGAAGAAGGTCGGCATGACCAGGATCTTCGATGACGCGGGAATTCAGATTCCCGTCACCGTCATCGAAGCCGGGCCGTGCCCTGTAGTACAGGTGCTCGCGACCGAGTTGGGAGCGAAGCAGGTCCAGCTGGGCTTCGAGGCCCAGGGCGCTCGTCAGACGACGCGCGCGGAACGCGGACATGCTGCCAAGGCCGGACTCGAGTATGCACCGCGCCTCATGCGCGAGTTCTCCGTCGACAACGGGGAGGACTATCAGGTGGGGCAGCAGTTGACGGTCTCTCTGTTCGCCGTCGGTGACCGTGTGAAGGTGACGGCCAACTCGAAGGGCCGTGGCTTCACCGGTGTCGTGAAGCGGCACGGGTTCGCCGGTCGCCCGGGCTCGCACGGGCACCCGGAGTCGAGGACGCCGGGAAGCATCGGACCGGGCACCGATCCTTCGCGCGTGATCAAGGGGAAGCGTCTCCCAGGACGGATGGGTGGCGTACGCACCACGATCCGCAATCTGCAGGTGGTCCGGGTGGACGGAGAGCGCAACCTGCTCTTCGTGAAGGGCGGCGTGCCGGGCGCCCGCAACGGCTACGTCCTGATCTCGAAGTGATGAGAAGAGTCCATGTTTAAGGCACCCTATTTCAAGGCCGACGGGAAGAAGGGACGGGCGCGCAAGCTCCCCGAGACCCTCTTCGATGGCGTGATCAACGACAGCGTCATGCACCAAGTCGTGAAGGTGTATCTCGCCAACCAACGCCAGGGCACCGCATCCGCGAAGTCGCGCGGTGAGGTCGCCGGCGGCAACAGCAAGCCGTGGAAGCAGAAGGGCACGGGTCGGGCACGCGCGGGATCGACGAGATCTCCGCTGTGGCCGGGGGGCGGTATCGCCTTCCCGCCGCGGCCGCATTCGTGGCGCCAACAGGTACCCAAGAAGGTGCGTTCGCTGGCGCGCAGCTCGGCCCTGAACGATCGCGCGCAGAACGAGAAGGTCGTGATTGCCGACATGCCGAAGGCCGACAAGCCCAAGACGAAGGATCTCTTGGCGTTCCTCAAGGCGGTCGGTGCCGAGGGCAAAGTCTTGGTGTTGACCGATGGCAAGAACGCTCAGGTTCACCTGTCCGGCCGAAACGCGCCCTCGGTGTCTGTGCTTCCGTTCGGCGAGGAGTCCGTCTACGACGTGCTCTGGGCCGAGACGGTGGTGATCGAGCGGAGTGCGCTGGAACGTGGGGATGGCGCTGACGCCGAGGGAGGCTCCGATGAGTGATCTCTACGACGTGATCGTGGCGCCGGTGGTCACCGAGAAGACCAACGGGCAGATCGAGGCCGGCAACACGTACACGTTCATCGTGGCGGGTGACGCCAACAAGATCGAGATCGGGAAGGCTGTCGAACGTCTCTGGGACGTGAAGGTCAAGGACGTTCGTACGATGCGATACAGCGGAAAGCCTCGGCGTTCGTTCATGGCACGCATGGCGCGAAGCCCCGCCAAGGGTCGTCGCGCTTCGTACAAGAAGGCCGTGGTGCGTCTGGCTGAGGGCGACCACATCGAGCTCTACGAGGTGGGCTGATGGGTATCAAGAAATTCAAGCCGGTGACTCCCGGCACACGGCAGCGGTCGGTCCTCGAGAACGAGGTCCTGACCCGCAGCGAGCCCGAGAAGTCGCTGCTCGACGTCAGGACGTCCAAGGGTGGGCGCAACCACCATGGGCACATTACCGTCCGGCGCCGTGGGGGCGGTCACAAGCGTCGCTATCGCATCATCGACTTCAAGCGAGACAAGTACGGCGTTCGCGGGGTCGTGAAGCACATCGAATACGATCCCAATCGCTCCGCGAACATCGCGCTGATCCACTACGAGGATGGCGAGAAGCGTTACATCCTCCACCCGAAGGGGTTGAACGTCGGCGACGCGGTGTCCTCGGGCCCAGAAGCGGATGTGCGCACCGGGTGCGCGATCCCGCTCGAGTTGGTCCCGCTCGGCACCACCGTACACAACGTCGAGTTCAAGGCGGGGAAGGGCGGGCAGATGGCCCGGTCGGCTGGGTCCGGCGTCCAGGTGGTGGCGAAGGAGGGTGGCTACGTCACGCTCCGGCTCCCCTCGACCGAGGTGCGCCGCGTGCGGCAGGAGTGTCTGGCCACGATCGGCGAGGTGGGTAACTCCGACCACGAGCTGCAGGTCATCGGCAAGGCGGGCGCGAACCGGTGGCGTGGCAAGCGGCCTAAGGTACGCGGTGTCGCCATGAACCCGGTGGACCACCCGCTCGGCGGCGGCGAGGGCAAGTCGTCCGGCGGACGGCCCCCTGTATCGCCGTGGGGCAAACCCGAGGGCAAGAAGACTCGGAAGCGGAAGAAGACCTCGAACAAAGACATCGTGCGCGGCCGCAGGCGCGGCAAAGCCACGCAGTAGGAGCACCGAACCATGCCACGCAGCGTCAAGAAGGGTCCGTTCATCGCGGATAAGTTGTTGCAGAAGATCGAGATCATGAATTCACGTGGAGAGAGGAAGGTGATCAAGACATGGTCACGCGCCTCGACGATCTCCCCTGACTTCGTCGGCCACACCATTGCCGTGCACAACGGCAACAAGTTCATTCCGGTCTACGTGACGGAGAACATGGTGGGGCACAAGTTGGGCGAGTTCGCTCCCACGCGTCTTTTCCGTGGTCACGGCGGCAAGCTGTCCGACAAGCGCACGGAGGCGACGCCGTCCGCATGAAGGCCAAAGCCATAGCACGCTTCGTGCGCCAGAGTCCGCGCAAAGTGCGCCTCGTCGTGGACCAGATCCGCGGCAAGTCCGTGAACGATGCCTACGCGCTCCTGCAGTTCTCGACGAAGGGAGCGGCGGAGCAGGTGAACAAGACGCTCCGGTCGGCTGTTGCGAACGCACAGGTGAAGTCGCAGGAGCAGGGTGCGGCTCTCGACCTCGATGACCTCATCGTACGTGAGGCCTTCGTGGACCAGGGTCCGGCTCTCAGCCGGTGGCGCGCGGCTGCGCAGGGCCGGCCGGCGCCGATCCGCAAGCAGACGAGCCACATCACCGTCGTCGTCGATCGCAAGGACGCGTAAGACATGGGACAGAAGACACACCCGATCGGGTTCAGGCTCGGAGTCGTCCAGGACTGGCGGTCGCGCTGGTACGCGGAGCGCGACTTCCCCCGGTTGCTCATGGAGGACGAGACGATTCGTAAGTATTTGCGTCGTCGTCTGACCCACGCTGCGCTCTCGCACGTCGAGATCGAGCGGAAGCCGAGCAAGATCGTCGTGACTCTGCATACCGCCCGCCCCGGCGTCGTCATCGGCAAGCGCGGCGCCGAGGTGGACAAGCTCCGTGATGAGCTCGGCGTGCTCACGAAGTCCGAGATCTCCGTGAACGTGGAGGAGATCAAGCGCCCCGAGATCAACGCGTACCTGGTGGCCGAGAACGTCGCGCACCAGCTGCGCCAGCGCATCTCGTTCCGCCGCGCGATGAAGCGGGCAGTCCAGTCGGCGATCCGTGCCGGTGCGGAGGGCATCAAGATCAAGGCGGCCGGGCGTCTCGGTGGGGCGGAGATCGCGCGGACGGAGGGCTATAACGAGGGACGCGTCCCGCTGCACACACTGCGCGCGGACATCGACTATGCCCAGGTAACTGCGTTCACCACCTATGGGTGCGTGGGCGTGAAGTGCTGGATCTTCAAGGGTGAAGTGATCGAAGAGCGGCGCGGTAAGACGTACTCCACGGGCGCCTGATCTCAAGAGACTCGACGAGAATCTGAACGATGCTAGCACCGAAGCGCGTAAAACACCGCAAGATGTTCAAGGGCCGCATGCGCGGCGCGGCCACCCGTGGCAATCGGGTGTCCTTCGGCGAATACGGGTTGCAGGCGATGGAGCCGGCGTGGGTATCGAACCGGCAGATCGAATCCGCGCGTGTTGCGATTACCCGCCATATCAAGCGGGGCGGCAAGGTCTGGATCAGGCTCTTCCCAGACAAGCCGATCACGAGCAAGCCCGCCGAAACCCGCATGGGTAAGGGAAAGGGCAATCCGGAAGGCTGGGTGGCTGTCGTGAAGCCCGGCCGGATCATGTTCGAGCTGGAAGGTGTCACGGAAGAGATCGCACGAAAGGCCATGGCACTGGGCGCGGCCAAGCTACCGATCAAGTGCAAGTTCATCGTGCGTGAGTCACAGCTGTAGTCGTATGAAAATCGGAGACGAGGGAGCGAGTAGGCCATGAAGGCGGACGAGATTCGCGACTGGGACGACACCGAGATTTCGGCTCGTCTCAAGGAGCTCAGGGAGGAGCAGTTCAAGCTCCGGTTCAAATCCTCCATGATGGAGCTCGAGAGTGCCGGGACCCTGCGCAAAGTGCGGCGCGACATCGCCCGGCTGAGGACCATCCTGCGCGAGCGCGAGCTCGCCAAGAAAGCGTGAGACGTAGATGAGCGAGAACGAGAACGAGACAGGCGCGACCCCCGCCGAACGTGCAAGGCGCAAGGTCCGGGTGGGCGTTGTGGTGAGCGACAAGCCCGACAAGACCGTGATCGTGAAGGTGGAGCGCCGTATCACGCATCCCATGTACGGCAAGAGCATCGCGCGCTCGCAGAAGTACTATGCGCACGACGAGAAGAACGAGTACAAGATCGGCGACACCGTCAGGATCACCGAAACGCGGCCGCTGTCGAAGCTGAAGCGTTGGCGCGTGGTTGGGCTCGTCGAGCGCCCGGTCTGAGCGAGACTAACCGAGACTACCAATGATCCAACAGGAATCGGTACTCCGCATCGCGGACAACACGGGCGCTCGAACGGCGCTCTGCATCCGCGTGCTGGGCGGCTCGTCCCGCAGGTATGCCGGCGTGGGCGACGTCATCGTCGCGACGGTGAAGGACGCCATACCGCACGGGGCCGTGAAGAAGGGCGACGTGGTGAAAGCCGTGGTGGTGCGGACGAGGAAGGAGACCCGCAGGAAGGACGGAACGTACATCCGCTTCGACGACAACGCCGCGGTGTTGATCGATCAGGCCGGTGAGCCCCGGGGGACCCGCATCTTCGGGCCCGTGGGCAGGGAGTTGAGGGAGAAGAAGTACATGAAGATCGTCTCGCTCGCGCCGGAGGTGCTGTGATGGCCCTCAAGCGCCGCATCATGAAAGGGGACCGCGTCCGCGTGATCCGCGGCAACTACCGCGACATGGAAGGCTCGGTCCTCGAGGTCATGAAAGGTGAGAACCGCGTGCGGATCGAGGGCATCAACCTCCGCAAGCGCCACACGCGTCCCACGCAGCAGAATCCCGACGGGGGCATCATCTCCATGGTGGCGCCCATCCACATTTCGAACGTCATGCTCATCGACTCGTCGGCCGATAAGGCCAGCCGGGTCCGCACGCGAGTCGAAGAAGACGGGACCAAAGAGCGTGTCGCGGTAAAGAGTGGTAACCCGATCCCCAAGCCCAAGTAGTCGAGCGCGTACGAGCTAAATCCGATGGAACCAAGACTGAAGGAACACTACAAGCGGACCGTGCGGCCGAAGCTCCAGTCGGAGTTCGGCTACACGAACCCGCATCAGGTCCCGCAGCTCGTGAAGGTCGTGCTCAACGTGGGCATGGGCGAAGCGGCGAAGGACCAGAAGCTGCTCGAGAGTCTGGTCGATGAAATGACCACGATCTCCGGCCAGAAAGCCCTCGTGAACCGCGCCCGCAAGGCCATCGCGAACTTCAATCTGCGCGAGAACGCGCCGATCGGAGTCTCGGTCACCCTTCGCCGCGACCGCATGTGGTACTTCCTGGACCGCCTGATCAGCACCGCGCTTCCCCGGGTGCGTGATTTCCGAGGGCTCCAGACGCGTTCGTTCGATGGGCGCGGCAACTATACGATGGGCGTTCGCGAGCAGATCATCTTCCCCGAGATCAACTACGACAAGGTGCGTAGGATCCACGGGATGGATATCACGGTCGTGACATCGACGAACAAGGATGATGAAGCGCTCGCTCTGCTCCGCGAGCTTGGATTCCCCTTCCGCGGAAACGTGCCGATGCAGATCGGCGCGAGCGCATAGGAGACGGAGCTCGGAATGGCGAAGAAGGCCCTGATCGAAAAATCCAAGCGCGAGCCCAAGTTCGCGGTGCGTCGGCGGAATCGCTGTCAGCGTTGTGGCAGGCCCCGCGCGTTCCTGAGAAAGTTCGGGATGTGCCGTATCTGCTTCCGCGAGATGGCGTTGAAGGGCGAGATCCCCGGTGTCCGCAAGTCGAGCTGGTAGGAGAACGACGAACCATGATGACTGATCCGATCGCTGACATGCTCACCCGCATCCGCAATGCGTGCGCTGCGGACCACAAGTGGGTGGACATGCCGGTCTCGACGAAGAAGATCGAAATAGCACGGTTGCTCGAGGCGAGCCGTTTCGTTCACGCGCACAAGGTGCTCGAGGACGGACACTTCGGCGTCCTGCGCATCTACTTGAAGTATCACGATGGAAAGCCTGTCATCCGCCACTTGGAGCGCGTTTCGCGCCCTGGGCGCCGGAAGTACGTCGCGAAGGACGAGATCCCGCGCGTCCGTAACGGGCTCGGTATGGCGATCCTCTCCACGTCGTCCGGAGTGCTGTCGGATCGCACCGCCCGCGAGCAGGGCGTCGGCGGCGAAGTCGTGGCGCTCATTTGGTAATGCGAATTCGGTAGACTGAAGAAAGAGAAACGCGAATGTCTCGTATCGGAAAAATGCCCGTCCCGATCCTCAAGGGGGTCAAGGTCGAGCAGACGAATGGAACCCTGAAGGTGAAGGGGCCCAAGGGAGAGCTCACGCTCGACGTGCATCCCGACCTGAAGGTGGTGGTCGAGGAGGCAGAGGTCCGCGTGGAGCGCTTCTCGGACGAGGGGAAGTACCGTGCCCTACACGGGCTCACGCGGGCGCTCATCGCCAACATGGTGAAGGGCGTGACCGACGGCTTCTCCAAGACGCTCGAGATCGTGGGAGTCGGCTACAAGGCCGACACCAAGGGGAAAGGGATCCAGCTGGCCCTCGGGTACAGCCACCCCGTCCTCTATGAGCCCGCGGAAGGCGTGAAGCTCGTGTGCCCCAACCCGACCACCGTCGTCATTTCAGGTCCTGACAAGCAGAAGGTCGGCCAAGCGGCCGCGGAGATCCGCGGGTTCCGCCCCCCCGAGCCGTACAAGGGGAAGGGAATCCGTTACCAAGGTGAGCACATTCGCAGGAAGGCGGGCAAGACCGCTGGGGGCGCATAGCAGATGATCAAGAGCAGCCAGATGAGGAAGAGCCGCGCGCTGCAACGGCAGCGGCGGCACCTCAGAATCCGGAACAAGGTGAGGGGCACGGCCGAGCGGCCGCGGCTCGTCGTCTATCGTTCGCTGAAGAACATCGAGGGTCAGATCGTCGACGACGACGCCGGCAAGACCGTGCTCGGCGTCTCGACGGTCGCGCCCGACCTGCGCGACTTCACGGCCGAAGGGCAGAACCGTCGAGTCGAGCAGTCGTTCGCAGCGGGTAAGCTATTGGCCGAGAAGGCTAAAGCGCAGGGCATCGCAGCCGTGGTATTCGACCGCGGCGGCTACAAGTATCACGGACGTGTGAAGGCGTTCGCCGACGGCGCCCGCGAAGGAGGTCTGCAGTTCTGATGACCAAGCCAGAGAAGAAGAAGAAGGACCGGCCTCGGAAGCACGAGTCCGATCTCGTCGAGAACGTCATCCACATCAACCGCGTCGCGAAAGTCGTGAAGGGCGGTCGGCGTTTCTCATTCACCGCGCTCGTCTCGGTGGGGGACCAGAAGGGCAACGTCGGCGTCGCGCTGGCCAAGGCCAACGAGGTGTCCGAGGCCATCCGGAAGGGTTTCGAGCGTGCGCGCCGGCAGATGGTGAAGGTCCCGGTCGAGAACGGGACGCTGCCGCACGACATCGTGGGCGAATGGGGTGCGGGACGCGTGCTGCTGCGGCCTGCGGCGCCGGGAACCGGCGTGATCGCCGGCGGTGCGGTGCGCGCCGTGCTCGACGCCGCTGGCGTGCGAGACGTCCTCACCAAGAGTCTTGGGTCTAACAATCCGATCAATGTGGCACGCGCCACCATGGACGGGCTGACCCGGCTGGTCACAGCCGAGCAGGTCGCCGAGGAGCGCGGTTTCCCGCTCGAGAACGCTGGAGCGCGTCGTGGCTAAGGCGAAGACGTCGAAGAAGCTCAAGATCACCCAGGTGCGGAGCGTGTCGGGGCGGATGGAGAAGCACCGCCGCACGCTGCGGGCGCTCGGGCTCAGGCATTATCAGCACAGCGTCGTGCAGGAGGACTCTGCCACGCTTCAGGGGATGATCCGGAAGGTCTCCTTCATGCTGACCGTTCAGGAAGTCGAGGAGTAGATGGCGAATCTCAGTGATTTGAGCCCGAGTGAAGGATCGCACCGTCGTCGCAAGCGCATCGGACGCGGAAACGCCTCCGGCCATGGCGGGACGTCGACCAAGGGTCACAAGGGTCTGAAGGCCCGCACGGGCGGAAAGGTCCATCCGCGCAGAGAAGGCGGTCAGACGCCGCTCATTCGGCGTATCCCGAAGCGCGGTTTCACGAACATCGAGCGCGTCGAGTACCAGGTGGTCAACATCCGCGATCTCGAGCGCGTCGAGGGCGACGTGTCGCCCGAGACCTTGAAGGCTGCGGGTGTGATCGGCTCGGTCCATCGGCCCGTGAAGATTCTCGGCGTCGGTGAGATCGGCCGAGCTGCCAAGGTTTCGGCGCACGCGTTCAGCGCATCGGCGCGGACCAAGATCGAAGCGGCGGGTGGCTCCGTGAGCGTCGTCGCGGCCAAGCCCTAAAGCACATGGCCACGAATCCCGTCGCGAACCTCTTCCGGGTTCCGGAGCTCAAGAACAAGATCCTCTTCACCTTGGGGATCCTGCTCGTCTATCGGACCGGTGCGCACATTACGGTGCCGGGGCTCGACGTGGGCGTGCTGCGTCAGACGTTCGGGGCGCTGCAAGGGACGTTCTTCGGCATCTACGACATGTTCGTGGGTGGTGGTCTGTCGCGCGCGACGATCCTGGCGCTCGGCATCATGCCGTATATCTCGGCGAGCATCATGTTCCAGCTGCTCGCCGCGGTCTTCCCGACCATCGAGAAGCTCCAGAAGGAAGGGGAGGACGGGCGGAAGAAGCTGACGCAGTGGACGCGCTATGCGACGATCGGCCTGGCCCTGATGCAGGGATACGGGTACGCGGCGTTCCTGCAGTCGATTCCCGGAGCGGTTCGGCTCCCGGGCTTCGCGTTCACGATGACGACAGTGATCGCGCTGACCGTGGGCGCCGTCTTCGTGATGTGGCTCGGTGAGCAGATCACCGAACGCGGCATCGGCAACGGCATGTCCTTGCTGATCTTCTTCTCGATCATCGAGACCTTCCCCTCGGCTATCGGCCGGACCTGGGAGTCGTTCACGCTCGGGGAGATCGGCATCTTCGCGCTGCTCGCCTTGGTGCTCGTCATCATCGGTGTTTGTGCTGGTGTAGTGGCCATGACCATGGCGGCCAGGAAGATTCCCGTTCAGATCCCACGCAAGGTCGTGGGACGCGGGCGCATCCGCGAAGGTCAGAAGAGCTTCGTGCCGCTGCGCATCAATTCGTCGGGCGTGATGCCCATCATCTTCGCACAGTCGTTCATCGTCATGCCGGGCACGATGGCCGCGTTCGTGGATCTGGGCCCGCTGTCGACGCTGGCGGAAGCGTTCCAGCCACAAACGATGACGTACTACATCACGTACGGCCTCCTCATCCTGTTCTTCACGTACTTCTACACGGCGATCATCTTCAATCCGGTCGACCTGGCGGAGAACCTGAAGAAGCAGGGCGCGTTCATTCCCGGCGTGAAGCCCGGCGCGCGCACGGCGGAGTACATCGATCGCGTGCTGACCCGTGTGACGCTCCCGGGGTCAGTCTACCTCATGCTGATCGCGATGCTGCCGTTCTTCATCTTCGACATATTCAACATCCAGACGTTCTTCTTCGGCGGCACCAGCCTCCTCATCGTGGTCGGCGTAGGACTGGATACCGTCCAGCAGGCCCAACAGCTGCTGCTGCTCCGCCACTACGACGGCTTCATGAAGAAGGGCCGGGTGAAGATGCGGGGCCGCACGCGCTACATGTAGGGTCGCACAATATGGTCCTCATCCTGCTCGGCCCTCCCGGCGTAGGGAAGGGAACGCAGGCGGTTCGCCTCGCGGATGAGCTCGGGGCGGCGCATGTGTCGACCGGCGATCTGCTCCGCGCGGCCCGGCGAGACGGCACCGACCTGGGACAGCGCGCCCAGAAGTACATGGATGCGGGGGAGCTCGTCCCGGACCACCTGATCTTGGACCTCGTGAAGGAGCATCTGCGCGGCATCGATCGGGATGCCCACGTGCTCTTCGATGGATTCCCGCGCACCACGGCCCAGGCGAACGGCCTGAACGACGCGCTGAAGTCTTTGGGCCGGCGCGTGGATCGGGTGGTACTCTTCGAGGCGTCCGACGAGACGATCGTGCAGCGGCTATCGGGGCGCCGTAGCTGCCCGGAGTGCGGGGCGGTCTACAACGTCTACTTCAGTCCCTCGAAGTCCGAGGGGAAGTGCGACCGGTGCGGCGGCTCCCTGGTGCAACGCTCCGACGACGCGCCCGCGACCGTGCGCAAGCGGCTCGAGGTGTATCGGGACCAAACCGCACCCCTGGTCACGTTCTACGAGCAGTCGGGGGCCCCCTTCGATCGCATTCGCGCAGACCGGCCGGTCGAGGATGTGTATGCGGACTTCCTCGCGGCGGTGGGGACGCGGTGATCCACCTCCGCACCTCCGACGAGATGGACGCGATCGCACGTGGGGGAGCGATCATCGCGGGCCTGCTCGAGGAGCTTCCGTCGCAGATTCGACCCGGAGTCTCCACCGCCGCGATCGATGCCTTCTGCGAGCGCTTCATCGTCTCTCACGACGGCGCGGTGCCGGCCTTCAAGGGGCTGTACGGCTTCACGGGGAGTGTGTGTACGTCCCTCAATCACGAGGTCGTCCACGGCATCCCGAGCGCGAAGAGGGTGCTGGTGGAGGGCGACATCTTGTCGGTGGACGTCGGTGTGCGCCTCGATGGCTGGTGCTCGGACTCGGCCTGGACCTATCCGGTAGGCGAGGTGAGCGTCGAAGCGAAGGCGCTCCTGTCCGTAACGGAGCGCGCCCTGGAGGCCGCGGTCGAGGCCGCGGTCGCGGGACGCCACGTCGGGGATATCGGAGCGGCGGTCGTCCGCACCGTGAACGGGACCGGATACGGGATCATCAAGGAGCTGGTCGGCCATGGGGTCGGTCGGGACGTGCACGAGGAGCCCCAAGTGCCCAACATCGGCCGCCCGGGGCATGGCCCCCTGCTACGGGAGGGCATGGTC
Organism: Longimicrobiales bacterium; assembly: GCA_040081395.1. GTDB lineage: Bacteria > Gemmatimonadota > Gemmatimonadetes > Longimicrobiales > Gaopeijiaceae > UBA2982. The sequence continues at coordinate 9,510 of JBEBGN010000038.1, read as the reverse complement.
CTCGCCCTCGAGCCCATGCTCTCCGCCGGCTCCCCGAATATCCGGACCCTCCGCGACGGCTGGACCGTCGTCACGGTGGACGAGGCCCTGACGGCCCATTTCGAGCATACGGTGGGGATTACGGCCCAGGGCCCCCGGGTCCTTACGGCGCTCCCCAGGACGGTCGGCGCGGGGTCAGGGGTGGTGGGTTCTTGAAGGGTGGTGGGACGGCGGTTAGAATATCCAGCTCCGCAATAACCGGGCTCCGGGGGTCGACGTGAAGGTCAGAAGCAGCATCAAGCCATTGTGCGAGCACTGCAAGGTCGTTCGCCGGAAGGGCATCGTGCGAATCATCTGCCCGCGTAATCCGAAGCACAAACAGCGTCAGGGGTAGGCGTACAACATGGCACGCATCGCCGGAGTGGACCTGCCCCGTAACAAGCGCGTCGTGATCGCGCTTACCTACATCTATGGGATCGGGCGCACACGCGCGCGGCAGATCGTCGAAGCGTGTGGGGTGAACCCGGACCGTCGCACGCAGGACCTCGACGACGACGACTTGGCTCGGCTGCGTCGTCAGATCGAAAGCAGCTTCAAGGTCGAGGGCGCGCTGCGCACCGAGACCTCCATGAACATCAAGCGGTTGATCGATATCGGCTGCTACCGCGGCCTGCGGCACCGTAAGGGGCTGCCGGTGAGGGGGCAGAGGACGCACACCAACGCGCGCACGCACAAGGGCGCGCGGCGTCCCATCGCCGGCAAGAAGAAGGCGACCAAGAAGTAGCGCACGCACCTAGAGTTCGCACCAAAGGAATCGATCGACAGTGGTCACGAGAACCAAGAAGGCGAAGCGGGTCGTCGAGTCGGACGGCCTCGCGCATGTGAAGGCGACGTTCAACAACACGCTCATCACGATCTCGGATAGCACCGGGAATGCGATCGTGTGGTCGAGCTCCGGCAAGGCAGGGTTCAAGGGCTCGAAGAAGTCGACGCCCTTCGCCGCCACCGTGGCCGCCGAGCAGGCGGGCCGCGAGGCCATGGGCCTCGGTGTCCGCCGCGTCGACGTGCGGGTTCAAGGCCCCGGGTCGGGTCGTGAGTCGGCGATCCAGGCACTCGCGGCTGCGGGACTCTTCATCAAGTCGATTCAGGACGTGACGCCGCTGCCGCACAATGGCTGCCGGCCGCCCAAGAAGCGCCGCGTCTAAGCACGAGCACGACCACCAGGACCGCGCAAGGATCGATCGAAAAGAATGGCTCGCTATACCGGACCCGTCTGCAAGCTCTGCCGTCGTGAAGGCGGAAAGCTGTTCCTCAAGGGACAGAAGTGCTACACGGAAAAGTGCCCCGTCGAGCGGCGCGCCTATCCTCCGGGTCAGCACGGCCCCGCCCAAGAGCGTCGCCGCAAGCAGTCGGACTATGCCGTTCAGCTCCGCGAAAAGCAGAAGGTCAAGCGGATGTATGGGCTGCACGAGAAGCAGTTTCGGAACATGTTCGAGCGCGCCGCGCACGTACCCGGGATCACGGGCTCGAACCTCCTGGTCGCACTCGAGTCGCGTCTCGACAACCTGGTCTTCCGGATGGGCTTCGCCTCCAGCCGCAACGCGGCCCGGCAGCTGGTTCGTCACCGTCACGTCGAGGTGAATGGCGGAATCGTCGACGTGCCGTCCTATCGGGTCGTGCCGGGCGACGAGATCGCCGTGAAGGCAGACTCGAAGGGTCTCTTGAGCGTGCAGGCGTCGCTCGAGGCGCGCACGCGTCCGCCACTGCTGGACTGGCTCGCCTTGGACGAGAAGGCCCGCGTCGGCAGGATGGTCCGCGAGCCCGCGCGGAGCGACATCCCGCTCCCGGTGCAGGAACAGCTGATCGTCGAGCTGTATTCGAAGTAGCGTGCGCGGCACCCGGGTGCCGCGACAACAGGACTTTACGGTGTACTTCTGGAGGACAACGTGGATATAGATCTGACCGGGCTGGTTCTACCGGAGCGCGTCGAAGCCGTCGACACACGGTCGGGTACGCGCTCGGCCCAGTTCCTGATCGAGCCCCTCGAGCGGGGCTTTGGCCACACGCTGGGCAACTCGGTGCGCCGCGTGCTGCTCTCCTCGTTGCGTGGGGCGGCGGTGTGGGCGTTCCGCGTGGACGGCGTCGTGCACGAGCACCAGACGATCCCCGGCGTCGTCGAAGATGTCCACCAGGTCATTCAGAACCTGAAGGCGCTCGTCATCACGCTCGATGCCGACGTCGACGAGGCCGTGCTCGAGCTGCGCGTCGAGAAGGCGGGGGCGGTCACGGCCGCGAATATCCAGGGTGGTGCCGGCGCGACGATCATCGACCCCGGTCATCACCTGTTCACGCTCCAGGACGATCGGCCCCTGACGATGGAGTTGCACGTCAACAAGGGCCGAGGCTTCGTGCTCGCCGACACGCACCCGATTCCTCGGGGCGCACCCGTGGACCTCGTTCGCATCGACGCCATCTACAACCCGGTGCGTCGCGCGAACTTCTCCGTCGAAGAGACGCGCGTGGGCCAGCGCACGGACTTCGATCGGTTGACGCTCCACGTGGAAACCGACGGCTCCGTCGATCCGAAGTCGGCCGTGGCGTACGCAGCCGAGCTCGTCCGCAAGCACCTCGAGTACATGCTCTATTTCGGGCAGGGTGGCATTCCGGAGGTCGCGCCTCCGGGGGCGGTCGCCGTGCCAGAGCGCCTACAGGACCTCTTCGAGCGTCCCATCGAGGACCTCGCCGAGCTCTCCGTGCGGTCGCGGAACTCGCTCCAGAAAGAGAACATCCGCACGCTCGGTGACTTGGTGCAGCGGTCCGAGGACGAGATGCTCCAGATCGAGAACTTCGGCAAGAAGTCGCTCAAGGAGATCTCGGACTTCCTCCAGGAGCACGGTCTCCGCTTCGGTATGCAGCTCGAGAAGGGTGACGACGGACGTCTCTTCTTCGTCGAGCAGGAAGCCGAAGCGACCACGGGTGGGGAGGAGTAACCGTGCGGCATCGCAATAAGGGCAAGAAGCTTTCGCGCACGTCGACGCACCGACGCGCGCTGTTGCGGAACATGGCCACGTCGCTCTTTCTTCACGAGCGCATCGAGACGACGACGACCAAGGCCAAGGAGCTTCGCCCGTACGCCGAGCGCCTCATCACGCTGGCGCGGCGCGGCGACGTGCATGCACGTCGCATCGCGGGCAGGAAGATCCAGGACAGGGACGTACTGGGTAAGCTCTTCGACGACATCGCGCCGCGGTACGCGGAGCGTCCGGGTGGCTATACCCGCATTCTCAAGCTGGGCAATCGGAAAGGCGACGCAGCCGAGATGTCCCTCATCGAGTTGGTCCGGTAACCGGCCGAAGGAATGATCTGATGGCGCGCGAGTGCTTCAAGTGCGGTAAGGTCCCCGGTTCCGGGAATCAGGTCAGCCACGCCAACAACAAGAGCCGGCGTCGTTGGCTCCCGAACCTCCAGACGGTCAAGATCGTCGACCCGGAGGGGCGCCGTCGGCGTGTGCGCGTTTGTACGCGCTGCTTGTCGGCAGGCAAGGTCATCAAGGCCCCGAAGATCTCCGTCGCGGAGACCTGAGGCTTCTCGAGGGGATCCCATGAGCCGTCCTCGGATCCTCTACGTTCTCAGTTCGCTGGCCGCAAACGATCTCGGGGATGAGATCGTCAGTATCCTGAGCCGCCTCTCGCGCTCGGAGTTCGAGCCCCGGGTCGTCGCGCTCGGTGGCCGGGAGGATCTACTCCGCCGCATCGTCGAGCTCAAGGTGAAGACCGACTCCTTCGGGCTTGCCGGGCCGATCGGGGCGTTCCGCGCAGTGTCCAAGGTGAAGGGGCTGATCGCCCGGGATGGCGCGGACGTGGTGCACGCGTTCGGGTCGTGGGGCGGAGCGGTTGCACAGCTCGCCGCGCCGGCTGGCACTGCGGTGGTCCGCTCGGTGACGCACCCTCCGAACCACGAGAAGGACCTGCGTGGGCGCATCCTGCGATATCTGGAGCGACGGGCGCGGCCGCGCGGAGCGAGCACGCGGTTCGTGGTACCCAACGAGGGGAGCCGCGGTCTCGCCGAGCGCGCGTACGGTGCCAAAGACGAGAACGTGACGGTGCTGCCGCGCTCGATCGACGTAGCGGACGTGAGGGACCGGGTTCGGAGGACCAGCCGTGAGGAAGCGCGGGCGTTGATGGGGATGGCACCCGATCAATCGGCCGTTGCCCTCCTCTCGGATTTCGACTCGGGCGCCCGCATGGACCAGGTTCTCGCCGGCTTGGTGCTCGCGACCCAGCAGGTTCGCGGTCTCCGGGTCTTCTTCGTCGGATCTGGCCGCCACGAGGGCTCGACGCAATGGAAGGCCGAGGAGCTCGGGCTCGCGGACTCCGTATCGTTCTTGGGTCGCGGGACCGAGGCGGGCCCGATCTGGTCCGCGGCCGACCTGGCGATCGATGCGTCTCCCTGGTCGTCCTGGTCGCGCCCGGCGCTGATCGCGCTGGCCGCCGGCATCCCCACGGTGAAGCGGCAGGAAGGGGTCGGCGGCTGGTCCGAGGAGCTCGGGGAGCGACTGCCCATGATCTCGGGTGAGCCCGACCGCTTCGCCGTCGAGATCGCTCGGCTGGCCCAAGATGCGGCCATCCGCGCTGAGGTCTCGCGGGTGGGGGGCGGGTTCGTCCAGGCGGTCGATGCGGCCAAGGTGGCCGGCGAGCTGGGCAAGCTGTATCGATCGCTGGCGGGCTGAGCCGCCCAGGCGGCTCGACTCGACCTCGGATGCGGATCCTGGTCACCGGCGCCGCCGGGCTGTTGGGCCGTGAGATCGTCGAACAGGCGGGGCTGCGTGGGCACGACGTCGAGGGCGTCACGCATGCCGACCTGGATGTCCGCCAGGGGGATCAGGTCGCCCGCACCGTGCAGCGCTGCCGTCCCGACGCCATCGTCCATTGCGCCGCATACACCGCCGTAGACCGGGCCGAATCGGAGCCGGAAGTCGCCCGCGCGGTCAATCGCGACGGCACCCTGCACGTCGCGCGATCGGCCGCCATGGCTGGGGCGCAGCTGTTGTTCGTGTCTTCGGACTATGTGTTCGATGGACGGAAAGGGAGCCCGTACCTGCCCCTGGACGAGGTCGGCCCGCTCTCTGTCTACGCGCGGACGAAGCTCGAGGGGGAGCTGGCCGCGCTCGAGAACGCCCCGTCCTCGATGGTCGTGCGGACGAGTTGGCTTTACGGCCGCGAGAACGGGTTCGTACCGGCGATCCTGCGCCGGGCGGCACGCGGTGAGCGCCTTCGCGTGGTCGGCGACCAGAGGGGTCGCCCCACGTTTGCGCCCCATGCCGCGTCGGCGATGCTGGACCTGCTCGAACGCCGCGTCCAGGGGGTGTGGCATGTGGCGGGAGGGGGAGAGTGCACCTGGCTCGAGCTGGCCCGCGAGGCCGTACGTCTCGCCGGACTCGACGTCGAGATCGCCGCTACTTCGAGCGTAGAGTTCGGATCCCCAGCGCGGCGCCCCGCATATTCGGTGCTCGACCTGGGTGCCACGGAGTCGGCGTTGGGGCGTACCATGACGCATTGGAGAGAGGCGCTGTCGATCTACATGCAGGGATGGAAGCGACCGTGACCCGCCATGACGATGTCGCGCGCATCCGCGAGGGACTTCTGGCGGCCTCAGCTGCTATCCGTCCGTTCACGCCGGGGGCAGTGGCCTTCGAACGGAAGCAGGCTACCGGCGATCCGGTGACCGCGGCCGACCATGCCGCGAATGTCGCGCTTCGCGAAATACTCCCCCGGGCGGGGGAGGGGTGGTTGTCGGAGGAGTCTGCCGACGATCCCTCTCGACTCGCGTGCTCCCGGGTTTGGGTGGTGGACCCGATCGATGGCACACGCGAGTTCATCGAGGGGATCCCCGAATGGTGCGTTTCGATCGGGCTGGTCGAGGACCGCCTTCCCGTTGCGGGCGGTATCTACAATCCGGCGACGGACGAACTCGTCATCGGCTCCTTGGAGACCGGGGTGACGTTCAATGGTTCTCCCGCCTGCGTGACCGACCCCGGAGAGGGCGCTCCGATCACCGTTCTGGCCAGCCGGTCGGAGACGAAGCGCGGTGAGTGGGACGGGATGGGCGAGGGACGCTATCGCGTGCGCGCCTGCGGTTCGGTAGCCTATAAGCTGGGGCTCGTGGCGGCGGGCCGCGCCGACGCGACGTGGACCCTCGTACCCAAGAGCGAATGGGATGTAGCCGCAGGCGCGGCGTTGGTGCGGGCAGCGGGCGGGGTCGTCTGTCTTCGCGATGGCGCGGAGCCTCGGTTCAACAAGAAGGAGCCCTCGTTTCCGAACTTCCTCGCGGCGGGCCCGGGAGTGATGCGCGAACTGCTGGCTGACCTGGGAGGCTGACTTGAAGGGTGTGATCCTGGCGGGCGGTCTCGGTACACGGCTGCTGCCCATGACGCGGGTCACCAACAAGCATCTCCTGCCGGTCTACGACCGGCCGATGATCTACTACCCCATCCAGCAGCTCGTACACGCGGGCGTGCGCGACATCCTGGTGGTGACAGGTGGCGACAGCGCGGGGGACTTCCTCAAGCTACTGCGCAACGGCGGCGACTTCGGGCTCCAGCAGCTGCGCTATGCCTACCAGGAGGGGGAGGGGGGCATCGCCGAGGCGTTGGGCCTCGCAGAGTTCTTCGCCGCTGGTGAGGCGATCGCCGTCATCCTGGGGGACAACATCTTTCAGGATCCGCTCCGCGACGCCATCGACACGTTCCGACGGGACCCCGCGGGGGCGATGATCCTGCTCAAGGAAGTGGATGACCCGGAGCGATTCGGTGTCGCTCGCGTCGACGGCGAGCGCGTCGTGGAGATCGTCGAGAAGCCCGTGACGCCCCCAAGTCGCCTCGCCGTGACCGGGTGCTACCTGTACGATGCGCGTGTCTTCGATGTCATCCGCACGCTGGAGCCATCGAAACGAGGCGAACTCGAGATCACGGACGTCAACAACCGGTACATCGAGTGGGGCGCATTGCGCCATCACCGCATCGACGGGTGGTGGACCGACGCGGGCACCGTGCCTTCACTGCATCGCGCCTCCAGGCTGGTGGCCGAGGACCGCGCAAACGCGGTACTTCGGGAGATGATGCCCGCTTGAAGTATCTCGTCACGGGTGGGGCCGGGTTCATTGGCTCCAACTTCGTCCGGCTCCTCCTCGAGACGCGTCCGGATGCCGAGGTGGTGAACCTGGACGCCCTCACGTATGCAGGACACCGCGAGAATCTCGCCGAGGCGGAGGGAGACCCACGATACCGCTTCGTGCATGGGGATATCTGCGACGATGCGCTCGTGCGCGGGGAGATGCGGGGCATCGACGTCGTAGTCCACCTCGCGGCCGAGTCGCACGTCGATCGTTCCATCGTGCACGACGCCCCGTTCCTCCGCACCAACGTTCTGGGAACTGGGGTGCTACTGGCGGCCGCGCTCGAGGCGGGGGTGAAGCGCTTCGTGCAGGTCTCGACGGACGAGGTCTATGGGGAGCTGCCGTGGCGTGACCCGGCCGACGAGCGGGCGGACGCACCCCGTTTCGGAGAAGATTCACCCATCGCGCCCAGGTCTCCGTATTCGGCGAGCAAGGCGGCCGGCGATCACTTGGCCTACGCATACCATGCGACGCATGGTCTCGACGTGGTCATCACCCGGTGCTCGAACAACTACGGGCCGTATCAGCTTCCCGAGAAGCTCATTCCCCTCATGATCACGAGGGCTCTGGCCGATGAGCCACTCCCGGTATACGGCGACGGCCTGTACGTGCGCGACTGGATCCACGTGCACGACCACTGCCGGGGGCTGTTGGCTGCGGCCGAGCAGGGTCGGCCTGGCCGGGTCTACAACTTCGGCGCGGACGCCGAGCGCACGAACTTGAGCCTCGTCCATGAGGTGCTGGACATCCTCGGGAAGCCGAGATCACTGGTGGAGCATGTGCGGGACCGCCCAGGGCATGACCGGCGTTACGCCATCGACGCCGCTCGCGCTCGGGCCGAGTTGGGCTGGGCCCCCGGCGTTTCCTTCGCCCAGGGGCTGCGGGAAACGGTTGCGTGGTACCTCGACCACGCCGACTGGTGCCACAAAGTGGCTCCCGCGGCTGCCGCGAGCCGTTATCGTTGAAGTGCCGTACGAGGGCCCCATCAACCCTGAATGACGAGGACGACTGACCCGTGGCCAAGGCGAAGACAACCACCTGTGGTGTGATCGGACTCGGGTACGTCGGCCTCCCCCTCGCGGTGGAGGCGGCCAAGGGAGGTATCCCGGCGCTGGGCTTCGACGTGAAGAAGGATGTGGTCGCCAGCATCAACGCTGGACGCTCGCACATCCAGGACGTGCCGTCCGAGGACGTGGCGAAGCTCCGCAAGAGGGGGCTCATCGAGGCCACGACGGACATGACCCGGCTCGGGGAGTGCGACGTCATTTCGATCTGCGTGCCGACGCCCCTCTCCAAGACCCGTGACCCTGATGTGTCGTTCATCATCGCGGCATCGGAGTCCGTGGCGGGTGCACTGCGGCGGGGGCAGCTCATCATCCTCGAGTCCACGACCTATCCGGGCACGACCAGGGAGATTCTCTTGCCCGCGCTCGAAGCTACGGGCTTGAAGGTGGGCAAGGACTTCCACCTGTGCTTCTCACCCGAGCGCGTGGATCCTGGTAACCCGAATTGGAACACGAAGAACACGCCGAAGGTGGTCGGAGGAATCACGCCTGCCTGCACCAAGGCTGCGGTTGCGTTCTACGAGCGTTTCCTCGAGACCATCGTGCCGGTCTCCACGGCCGAGGCTGCCGAGCTGACCAAGATCCTCGAGAACACGTTCCGGGCCGTGAACATCGGCCTGGTCAACGAGACGGCCATCATCTCGGACCGTCTCGGCGTCGACGTATGGGAGGTCATCGACGCCGCTGCGACCAAGCCGTTCGGATTCATGAAGTTCACCCCGGGTCCCGGGTTGGGAGGGCACTGCATTCCCGTCGACCCGCACTACCTGTCGTGGAAGATGCGGTCGCTGAACTACAAGACCCGATTCATCGAGCTGGCGTCGGAGATCAACTCCGAGATGCCGATCTTCGTGGTCGACAAGGTGCGCGACGCGCTCAACCGCAATAAGCGCTCGGTGAACGGCTCGCACATTCTCGTGCTCGGCGTGGCATACAAGCGCGACATCGACGACGTGAGAGAGTCACCGGCTCTCGACGTGATCCGGCTCCTCGAGGCGGACGGTGCCCACGTCGACTACCACGACCCGCACATTCCCGAGGTCAAGGAGGACGGCAAGGTCCTCAAGTCGGTGAAGTTGACCGATGCCGCCCTACGTGGAGCCGACGCCGTGGTGGTCATCACCGATCACACGGCGTTCGACTACGACCGGATCCTGAAGAAGTCCAAGGTGCTCGTCGACGCGCGCCACGTGGTGCCGCGGTCGGGTCGCGAGGTGGGCTCGGGCTGGATCGTGAAGAGCTGAACTGGACCCGCAGCAGGTGAAGCGCCCCGCGTGTCGAACGCGGGGCGCGT
>JBEBGN010000165.1:0-6473 GCA_040081395.1 Longimicrobiales bacterium | reverse complement strand
CGCATTCACCCCGCGCCCCTTCCGCCCCGCCGTCTGGGCCTCCGGGCCGCATGCGCAGACGTTGATGGCGCGCATGCTTCGGTCGGGGGTCGGCCCGGACTTCGAGCGGGAGCGCCTCACCACCCCCGACGACGACTTCGTCGATCTCGACTGGGGCCCGGACCCCGGACCCGAAGCGCCGATCGTGCTCGTCCTGCACGGGCTCGAGGGGTCGGCGCGGAGGCGCTACGTGCGCAACGTGTGCCGTGAGCTGCTCGCGCAGGGCATCCGCCCCGTCGCGCTCAACCTGCGGGGGTGCAGCGGCGAACCGAATCGCGCGCTCGTCTACTATCACTCCGGCCAGACCGACGACCCGGCTTTCGTGCTCGCGACGCTGCGCGCGCGGTACCCCACTCGGCGGCTCGGCGCCATCGGGTTCTCGCTCGGCGGCAATGTGCTGCTCAAGCTCATGGGCGAGCGCGCCGACGGCGGGCGCGCGCTGCTCGACGCAGCCGTCGCCATGTCCGTGCCGTACGACCTGGCCGCGGGGTCCGCACTCCTCGAAGAGTCGACGATGGGCCGCGGCTACTCCGGCTACTTCCTGCGCTCGCTCCAGCGGAAGGTACGGTGGAAGGAGGCGCGCCTCGCGGCGGTGCTCGACGTGGCATCCGGCCTCGAGGCGCGTACGATCTGGGAGTTCGACGAGCGGGTCACGGCACCGCTGAACGGATTCGCGAGCGCGGAGGAGTACTACGCGCGCGCCAGCTCGGCGGGGTTCCTGCCGGGTGTGCGCGTGCCCACGCTCCTGCTGCACGCGACCGACGATCCGTTCCTGCCCCCGGCGTCGATCCCCACGCAGCACGCCGCCGCCAATCCCGCGCTCCAGCTCGTGCTACACGCCCAAGGAGGGCACGTCGGCTTCCTGGCGGGATCGCCCTGGAGGCCCTCGTTCTGGGCGGATGAAGAGAGCGCGCGCTATCTCGGGATGCGGCTGCTCTCCATTCCTTGACGCGACATGGAGCCGTTTCTAGGCTTCGCGCCGCAGTCCCCCCCATATCAGCACCACGTCTGCACGACGAAGGAGCAGTTCAGGAGATGAGGAACACCGGCACGGTGAAGTGGTTCAACGACGCGAAGGGCTTCGGCTTCATCACGCCGGAGGGTGGCAAGGGCAAGGACTACTTCGTGCACTACTCGGCGATCCAGAAGGAAGGGTTCAGATCCCTCCCCGAGGGCGCGCGCGTTCAGTTCGACATCGTGGAAGGCCCCAAGGGACCCGCCGCGGAGAACGTCACCCTGCTGGACTAGCTAATGCGCGGCCGGCGTGCGGAAGAACGTCTTCCCGTGCCAGGTCGACGAAGCGGGTCGCTCCAGCCCGCTCTCGCGCATCTGCGCGATGCGCGTCAGCGTGGTGTCGAACACCGGCACTTCGGTGGTCAGCTCACCCGAGACCGCACGGGCCCGGAACTCCGCCCGCGGCACCGAGCGGACCGCGTGGCCGTCGCGGAACCAGACCGGCGCGTGATCGATGAGCTGCACGCCCATCTCGTCCCCCAGAGCGCGCAGTCGATTCACCAACTTGTCGATCGAGCACCCCGAGGGTGCCTCGGCATCCTCATCGACGCCGACGAGCAAGAAGCGTTGCTCCACCAGCTCACGACCCGAGCGGAGGGGCGCGCCGTGCGCGGCCCAGGTGGAGAGGAAGTCATCCACCGCGGCGAGGCACGCAATCGCCTCGTCAGCGGTGAGGTCACGGCTGGCGGGAAAGACCCAGAGCCGGCCATGGTTGGGTAGTTCGTCGAAGGAGATTCTCGGCATGTGGTACGACTACCCGGCGTGGGCCGTCGGGGTTCGATTCCATTGCGACGCCCATGACTGACGCCCCCACTCCACTTCCAGTCCCTCGCCCGCCGGTCGTCCCCGCGGACGACGACGCGCTCCTCGCCGAGTGCCGTGTCGAGACCTTCCGATCCGGAGGCCCAGGGGGTCAGCATCAGAACGTGACCGAGAGCGGCGTGCGCCTCGTGCACCTCCCCACCGGCATCCGCGTCGCGTCCCGCGAGGACCGGAGCCAGCACCGCAACAAGTCGATCGCGCTGGCCAGGCTGCGCGAGAAGCTCGAGGCGCTGCACCGGAGGGCTAAGCCGCGGAAGAAGACGAGAGTGACGGCGGCTCAGAAGCGGCGCAGGCGCGAGGCGAAGCGGAAGCGCGGGGAGACGAAGAAGCTGAGGGGGCGGCCGAAGGCCGAGGAGTAGCTCAGTCGAGCAGGTGCGCCGGCTTCGGGTGCGCCAAGAGCCACTCCACGATTTGCTCACCCCAGGTGTCGGAGTACACGGGCGAGTGGGCGCCGTCGGAGATCGTCCAGAGCTCCGCGGAGCCTCCGTCCTTGCATCCCGCGTTGATCTTCATCACCCCCGTCTCATGCCCGGGGAGCGAAGCGTCCAGATCGCGCATCTCGCGGCTCGCCACCGACCCGTCGCAACCGTTGTATTGGGCCCAGCGGGTCACGCTGGCGACGGCACTGGGATAGCGATTGCCGCTGATCTCGCCGCCGCGGTAAGCGATGGTGCCGTCGTCAGTACCGTGGATCTGCAAGACGTGCACGGGACGGGGTGGTGCCTCCCGCTGCTCGATGTGGTTGGCGCCGGCGAGACTGACGATCGCCGCCACGACGTCGGAGTGCTCATAAGCCATGCGGTAGCTCATGAAGCCACCGTTGGAGTGGCCGACGACAAAGACTCGGGCCGCATCCACGTTGTAGCTCGCCTTGATCTGGTCGATGATGCGGCGCAGGTACGCGGAGTGGTCGATGTCCGTCGAGTCGAAATTGCAGCAAGCGCTGGAGGCGTTCCAATAGCGACTACGGTTGCCGTCCGGCTCTTGCTCGCCATCGGGAGCAATCGTCAGGAAGTTGTACCGATCTGCCAGATCGCTGAGGCCCCAGCGGGCGTCGTGGCGCTCGCCGCTGCCGCCGTACCCGTGCAGGGACACGATCAGCGGAATCGGTACGTCGGCGTCGTACCCCTCCGGCACGGTCAGCGGGATCGGCCCGCGGCCCGCGTCGATGGTTTGAGCCATCGCGGGGAGTGCGATCAGGGCCGTGAGGGCGAGGGCGGATGCGATGCTTTGACGGTGGTTCATGGCGGTCGGGTCTGATGCGATCGGATGGGATCAGTTCGGACAACATGGGCACGCCGCGACGAGTGCGCGAGCAACCTGGCACGAGCGCCGCGCGGGGCCCACTCACGCGTCGCTGGTGCCCTGCCGCCGTCCGTACGATCGTAAGGCCATGAGTAAGGTGACCAGCAAAACGACAGGTGACGATCCCCAAGGAGGTCGCGGACACCCAGCGCGGCTCGACGTCGCCCAGCGCCTCGCCACGTTCGACCGCGCTACCCGCCGACGCGACGAGCGAGGACGAGGAGCCGCCATGAAGCCCGAAGAGGAAGGGGCCGACCGTGGATGGACCCGCGAGGAGCTCCACGAGCGTGGCCGCACTCGTTGACGCAGAGGTCCACGAGCTCGGCGTCCTCTACTCGGAGGACTTCGAGCACGAGCGCTGGTACGGCAGCGTGCTCGTTCTCAACCCGTTCCGTGACCGATCGACGTAGACCCCCGAATGGGCCCGCCAGGGCTCGAACCTGGGACCTACCGATTATGAGTCGGCTGCTCTAACCAACTGAGCTACGGGCCCTGCGCGCACAAGATAGCAAGCGCCGCGTGCCTCAGCCCAGCAGCGCCGCGAGCTTTCCCAGGACCTCTTCGGTGACTCGCGTGGGCACGCGTCCGATCCGCTCGGCCTCGCGCGCGCGCCAGTCGAGGCTCTTCACCTGGTCGGAGAGGACGACACCCTCCGCGCCCGACTCCGCAGGTATGCGCACCTCGAACGGGTACCCCTTCGCGCGTGAGGTGACCGGGCAGAGAATCGCGAGGCCGACCCTCCCATTGTAGCTCGCGGGGGATAGCACGAGTGCTGGCCTCCTCCCGGCCTGCTCATGGCCCGCGGTCGGATCGAAGCGCAGCCACACCAGGTCGCCGCGTTCAGGGACGTAGGGCTCTACCACACTTCGGCGCCGCGGCGAGGTCCTGTCTCGACGCCTTCGTGCACGTTCTCCGGGGTGACTCCATCGAGGAGCGCGTCCAGGGTGTACCGCGGTCCCGGCGGAGTGATGATGATGCGGCCCCCGTCGAGCGCGATGTCCACCTCGGTGCCCTCATCGATGCCGGTCTCGCGTGCGAACGGGGCCGGAATCCTCAGCCCGAGCGAATTCCCCCACTTGCTGATCCGGACGAACAGGCGTCCTCCTGGCTGTGTATACAATGAAGATACCGCCAGGGGGGAGTGTCGCGTAGTCTCTCGTGAGGGTGGCCCCTCCTCCGGGGCGCTCCCATGGCTCGTTGGGTCGACCGCCCAACCCTCACGTCGTCCCGAACAGCCGGTCCCCCGCGTCCCCGAGCCCTGCGTCGGCTGCTCTAACCGACTGAGCTACGGGCCTTGCGCGCACAAGATAGTCGGCGCGCTCGCGGGTCGGCACCGTCGGAGGCCGTCGCGATGGGCCCGCTCGACCTAGGCTGCCTTGGTGTCAGAACCCGACGCCGACGTTTCCGGGTGGGCCCGGGACGGAGCAAGGCGCTCCTCGGACCGAAGCGCCGCGTCGTCGACTCCCAGCCGCTGCTTCGACGCCCGGACCGCTGCCCACGGCACGAGCAGCCGCGCATCCGGTTGCAGGACCTCACTCACGAGGACAGGAGTCGCGGGCGAAAGCGTCTTCGCTAGTCGAGATTTGCGACGCTCGCCGAAGTAGATCGCCGCGACCCCTACTGCGATGAACACGACGGATCCGCCCCACACCATGACAACGGTCAGTAGAATCGCTCGCACGGCCGCTCGTCCATTTCCGCTCGATCGAGTCAGCTGGCGGGGCCGAAGAAGTTGTGAACCTCCTCGGATCCGCCTCGCTCGTACACACGCCTCACATCTCCGAGGACCTCCTTGATCCCCTTGAACCGTGCCGCGACGGGCCCGAGGCCTTGGGTGCGGTACTCAGCCGTGCGGAGGCGCACGAGGGCCTCGATGGTCTCGCGAGCGATCGGGCCCGAATCACTGAGCATGCGCAGCGTTGCCAACATCATACCGAACTCCTCTGAGCGCTGAGCCATTGAGGTCAACGCCCCGAAGCTAGGTACGAGTGTCAACGCACCAGCGCGCACGGGGTAACTATTCGGCTATCGGCGCCTCACGTCGTCCCGAACAGCCGATCCCCCGCGTCCCCCAGCCCGGGCACGATGTACCCGTCGGCATTCAGCTCGCGGTCGAGCGCCGCGGCAAAGATCGGCACGTCGGGGTGTGCCTCCTCGACGGCCCGCACCCCCTGGGGTGAAGCGACGAGGCACATGAAGCTGATCGCCCGCGCCCCGCGCTTCTTCAGCCCGGCCATGGTCGCGATCGCGGAGCCACCCGTCGCCAGCATGGGATCGAGTACGATGAAGCGTCGGGTCTCGGGGGCGCGCGGCACTTTGAAGTAGTACTCGAGGGGCTCGAGCGACTCCTCGTCGCGCGACATGCCGACGTGTCCGACGCACGCCGTCGGGATGAGACGCAGCACTCCATCCACGAGGCCGAGCCCGGCGCGCAGGATAGGCACGAGCACGATGCGCTCGCCGATCACGCGGTGGCCCATCGTGCGCTCGAGCGGGGTCTCGACCTCGGCGGGCTCCCCATCGAGGCCGCGCGTGACCTCGTAGGCCATCAGCATCGCGATCTCGTCCACCAGCTCGCAGAAGAGCTTCTTCTCCGTGCCCTTCGCGCGCAGCAACCGCACCTTGTGGCGGATGAGCGGGTGGTCGAGCACGGTCAGGTTGGCGAAGCCCTTCATGATCACTCCTCGATTCTGATTTCCTACTGGCCCGCCGCGCGCAGGAGCGCCGCCAGCTCCTCGCCCCGCAGCGCGCGCCAGGTGCCGGACTCGACGTCACCGAGCGTCACGGGTCCGAAGCGCGTGCGCTTCAGCCTGAGCACGTGGTGCCCGACGGCGCTCATCATGCGACGCACCTCGCGCTTGCGCCCCTCGGTGAGCACGACGGTCATGGTCGATACGACTGGGCCCGCATCGAGGACCGTTGCGCGGTGCGCGCGGGCGGGTCCGTCCCCCAGCTCGACCCCCTCCGTGAGCTGTCGCACGACCTCCGGCCCGACCGTGCCCGCGACCTCAATCCAGTACTCGCGCTCCACTTCCCCGCTCGGGTGTGCCAGGCGGTGCGCGGCATCCCCGTCGTCGGTGAGGAGCAGCAAGCCCTCGGCATCCTTGTCGAGCCGGCCGACGTACTTGAGTTGCTTCAACTCGGGCGGGAGCACGTCATAGATGGTCGCGCCACCGTGCGGGTCACTGCGCGTCGTCAGCACGCCGAGCGGCTTGTGGAAGACCACCCAGGTGGCGGCCGCTTCTGCGCGGTCCTCCACCCGCTTGCCATCCACGTCGATGACGTCCTGTCCG
>JBEBGN010000324.1:0-1605 GCA_040081395.1 Longimicrobiales bacterium | reverse complement strand
TCCTTCACCGGGCGCGAGCAGGTGGTCGGCCTGGGGCTGGCCTCGCGCGGAGACAGCGGACGAAAACGCCCGCACATAGTCATCCAGCAGGATATCCAGAGCGGCGCGCGCCTCGGGCGCGGCCGCGCGCAAGGCGGCGGAAGGCGCACGCACCGTTGCCGCGCCCGACGTGCCCACCGCGAGCAGTCCGACCGCGCCTGCCCACTCCGGCTCCACTCCAACCAAAATCCCTCCGGCCCCCACCGCGAACAGGAAGCTCCGGGGTCCCGCGGGGCTGCCATCCACGACCTCGACCGCAAACACATTCACGAGCCCCTCTGCGACCAGCCAGACGCTGTCGGGGTCTTCCAACAGGAGCGGCGTATTCGCACTCGCCTCCACGCGGGTACCGGCGCGCGCGAAGAGCGCGCCGACTGCGCTGTCGAGCACCGTGTTCCGGAGGGATTCGCGCGTGTCCATGATCAGGCCCGGATGAGTCGGGCGTAGAGGCCGTCGCTGTCGTCGGCCAGGCGGTCGTGGGGCCCACGCTGGACGACCAACCCCTGATCCAGGACGATGATCTCGTCCGCGTCGCGGATCGTGCTGAGCCGATGCGCCACGATCAGACACGTGCAGCCGCGGCGGCGGATGGCGTGGTCGATGAGTTGCTCGGTCTTCGTGTCCAAGGCGCTGGTCGCCTCGTCGAGTACCAAGATGCGGGGGTTCAGGGCCAACGCGCGCGCGATGTCGAGCCGCTGGCGTTGGCCCCCGCTGAGGTTGGCCGCGCCCTCCTCCAGCTTGCTGTCGTACCCTCCCGGGCGGGTCGCGATGACGTCGTGGATGAGCGCGTCCTTGGCCGCGCGCACCACGTCGGGATCGGGGATGGTGTCATCCCACAGCGTCAAGTTCTCCCGGAACGTACCCTGGAAGAGGCGAAGGTCTTGATCCACGAACGCTACGCTCGCAGCGAATACAGCGCGCGGGATCTCCTCGGGGGGAAGACCATCGAAGAGCACCTCGCCCTCCCACGGTCTATATAGACGCGTGACGAGCTTGGCGATGGTCGACTTTCCGCATCCCGATGGACCCACCAGCGCCACCCGGCTCCCGGGCTCGAGCGACAGGCTGAAGTCGCGTAGCAGTGGATCCGCGAGGCGGGAGTACCCGAACGTGACACTCTTCAGCTCGAGTTGGCCCGACAGCTTGTCGGAGGCCGTCATCGTCGCCGCAGAGCGATCCGCTCCCACCTCCACCTGCGCATCCGCCGGATGGCGAAGGACGTCGTCGAGTCGCGTGATGTCACCCTGCACTTCCTGGAGCTGACTCGCGAGCCCGATCAGGCTGTCCACCGGAGCCACGAAGCTCGCGAGCAGGCTCTGGAAGGCGATCAGCATGCCCATGGTGAGTTCGCCGTTCATGACCCGGAGCGAGCCCGCCGCGAGCACTGCCCCACTCGCCAGGCCGTTGAGCAGCGCCGGGGTGGAGAGCATGAGGAGCGTCTTCGTCCCCAAGTCCTGCTCCGCGCCGGCGACCTTCGCTTGGTGACCGGCGAGCGTGGTGAAGAAGTCGGTCTCCCGGCTGGTGGCCTTGAGGGTCTCGATGTTCGAAAGCCCGCTCATGAGCGCG
>JBEBGN010000323.1:0-1620 GCA_040081395.1 Longimicrobiales bacterium | reverse complement strand
CACCTGCACGGTGGGCGAATACTGCGGGATGAAGAGGGAGTCGCCGGGCTGAAGGATGAGGTTGTTGCGTCCGGCGGGGTCGTCCAGGGCGTCGACCAGGTCCATGTCGATGCGCCCGAGACCGTCCTGCATGCGGATGAGTCGTGCTCCCTCGGCGTACCCGGTGGGTAGGATCCCCCCCGAGCGGGTGACGAGATCGCTCACTCGGTCGAACTTGGTGAGCAGGGTGTATCGACCCGGGATCGGCACCTCACCGGCGACGGTCACGGCCTCAGGCATTTCGAAGTCCGGCTGACGCAGGATCAGGACCTGATCGAAGGGCTCGAGGGGGAAGTCGGGGCTTGTTCCCGCTGGCGGGAAGGCGAGCCCGGGAGGCCCGCGGAACGGACCGTCGGTGCCGCCCTGGGTCAGGTAGCTGGAGTCGAGCGCTACGCGCAGCCTCTCCGCCAGCTGGCCGATCTCGCGCCGAAGGGGCATGCGGGAGACCTCGGCTTCGCGCAGGTCCGCCCCGACGATCGGGCCCCGGGCCAGCTCTACGAGGTTCCGTAGCGTCATACCGTCGTGCCAGGCGAACCGACCTGGGGTTCGCACCATACCTTCGACAGTGACGAAGTATCCGTTCTCGAGGCTCGGGACGGAGTCGACCACGATCGAGTCGCCGTCCTGGAGGCCGACGGGTGGGATGATGACCCCACCGAGGTAGTCCACCGCGGTCGAGTCCATCGCCGAGCGCAGCTCGAGGTCGATGGCTCGGCGGTCCGCGAGGCCCGGCCCGCGATCCGAGGGGCGAAGGACTCTGTGGATCGTGAGGCGCGCGCGCAGCGCATCCGGAGCGAATCCGCCTGCGGCGCGCAGGACATCGACCAGGTCCTCGGCCGCGTCTAGTTCATAGTGAGCAGCCCTCACGACCGAGCCGTGGACCTGGACCCGGCGGCCCTTCAGCGGCACGAAGACGACGTCCCCCTGCTCGAGGGTCACGTCACCCGAGGCGTCCCCCTCCAGCAGGTAGGGATACAGGTCGAGCGAAACGCTCTCGCCGCTACGCCGCTGGACGCGCACGTCCCTGAGGCTGGCGAGCAGGGTCGGCCCCCCGGCCGCGTAGAGAGCGTTGGTGACCGTGGCGACCGAGGACAGCTGATATGCGCCCGCCTGGAGGACTTCGCCGGTCACGTAGACCTGGTTCGTGCGCAGGCGCGCCACGGAAACGTTGAGGCTCGTAGTGCCCCGCTCGATTCCCGAATACGAGCGCGCCAACCGGGTGCGGAGCAAAGCGCGCAACTCGGCCATCGTGAGGTTCGTCACGAACACCTGGCCGACATTCGGAATCACGATGAAGCCTTCGCGTGTCACCTCGAGCTCGTGCGCGAGCTCGACCTCGCCGGTGAGGACGACCACCAACTGATCGCCGGGGCCCATGCGGTAATCGTCCGGCACGGGTCCCGAGAGGAGGGGCTGGAACTGTGAGGTGGCCCGTGTGAAGACATCCATCCCGAAGATGGGTAACCCATCCATGGAGTCCGGAACCGCGTCCCTCCGCTGGAGCCCCGTCTCGACCTCTACGAACTCGACCCCGTCGGGGGTGGCGACCGCCATGCCCAGGGCTTCGAGGGCGCTGAGCGC
>JBEBGN010000322.1:0-1625 GCA_040081395.1 Longimicrobiales bacterium | reverse complement strand
CATGCAGGGCAAGGACCCCTCGCCCGACCTCCCGCTTCATATCGGCGGCCAGGCGGGCGTCGACCCGTTCACGCTTGTGAAGGCGATCTACGACGGTGGGTACCAGTCGGCGTCGGACCCCACCGTGGTGCGCTACGAGTCGACGCGCTTCACGGCGTACAACGCGAGCACGAACCCGCATGGCCTGATCAACAACCCGCGGTTCCCGAAGATGCACTTCCGGATCACGGGCCCCGCGAACATGGCTGAGTGGTTGGAGGAGAACATCTACGGCCCGCTCGGTGTGGTGCCGTTCGTGAACGCGGCCGGCGAGGTGAGTCCGCGCATCGTCACCATGCCGGCCTACGACCAGGTGCCGGACGTCTCCGCGCTCGTGGAGTGGACGCCAGCGAACCTCGCGGAGCCCCACCCTGAGTGGGTCAACGAGGGGCGCGAACAAGTCACGGTCATCAAGGCGACGTTCGTCTACGCGATCGCGCCGAGCTTCATCCAGACACGCCTCCCGACGGGCCCGGGCGGCTCGCTTCAGGTCGCGCTCCTGCCGACCGAAGGCGGGCGGGACGTGGGCTTTGATCTGTTCGCGGAACGGACGGAGGTGCTGACCCGCGAGCATGACCGGGTAGCGACCGCGCGCGTGCTCCACGAGATCACGGTGCGCGGCATCCAGTCGGCGCAGCTCCGGAAGAAGTTCCTCGGCAAGTACGCGCGCGACATCTTCGACCGATTCGGCGACGGCCCGTGCCACGCGACGGCATCACCGCTCTCGTCGGCTGCTTCGCCTGTCGAGGGTGAGTGGGTGCGGCTGAACCTGCCCGGCTCCTACCCTGCGCTGCACAACCAGTCGCGCACCGGCTCTCGGCTGGCCCAGGTCATCGAGAAGACCGAGGGCATCGACGGCGCGAAGTTCCGGTTGCTCGAGGGCGGCCCGAGCTCCAACGCGCTTTCGGCGCCGACGATCAACCTGACGGCGAGCTCGACCGACCCCGAGAACGCGATCAACGTGCAGGTGTCCGGGCTCGGCACAGGTGAGGGGTACGAGGTGCATCTCGCGGTCGGGGGCAGCGAGCCCGCCGTATCGCACTCCGACTGGCAGTTCCATCACCTCCGGGGCGACGGCAACGAGACGGTGCATGTGCGTGGGATGCCCGCTGGCTCGACCATCTGGGGCCGCGCACGCGCGACGAAGCCGAACCGGATCTACTCGGACTGGTCCTCGCGCGACAGCCAGGCGACCACCGCGCTCACCGCCCCGTCGTCGGTCGCTGACTCGTCGGTGGTGGGTGACGCCGCGACGATCACCTGGACGAACGGAGAGGCCGACTTCGACGTGATGGTCGATCTCATCCTGACGTCCGACAGCTCGCAGGTCAAAGAGCCCGTCCGGCTGTTTGCGGGCGCGACGTCGTATCGGTTCTCGGGGCTCACCGTGT
Source organism: Longimicrobiales bacterium (assembly GCA_040081395.1). Taxonomy (GTDB): domain Bacteria; phylum Gemmatimonadota; class Gemmatimonadetes; order Longimicrobiales; family Gaopeijiaceae; genus UBA2982. The sequence continues at coordinate 195 of JBEBGN010000322.1, read as the reverse complement.
CGACCGGCTACACGGCCAGGGTGTGGCACGCGGACAGGTTCGGGGGCGAGTCCACGAAGGCGACGGACACGCTCACCACGACGGGCACGGCGGAGACGCTGCCCGCCATGCGTGGCCTGCAAGTGCTGGTAGGTGCCGCGTGAGCATCCCGGTCATCGAGACGCTGCTTCCGCTCCCGTTCGGGGTTGTGCTCGC
>JBEBGN010000037.1:0-23553 GCA_040081395.1 Longimicrobiales bacterium | reverse complement strand
CTTCTATAGCCGCAGCATCGGCCTCCAGGGGGGGCGCGCCGTGCCGATTCTCGGTGGTGGGCGTCTGACCGGTAAGGTGGGCTCGTTCGACGTTGGTGTCATGAGCATCCAGACGGATGACGAGGCGGCGGTGGGGGCCGAGTCGACCAACTTCAGCGTGGCGCGGCTCCGTCGTGACATCTTCGGCCGCAGCAGTATAGGCGCGCTCTTTCAGAACCGATCGAGGTCGGACACCGGCGTGGGCTCCAACCAAGCGTGGGGCGTCGACGGCTTCTTCGGTCTCACGCAGGACCTGAGCGTGCTGGGCTATTTCGCCAAGTCGTACACCGACGGTGCAAGTGGACTCGAGGACAGCTACCGCGGCCGGATCGCGTACGACACCGACCTGTTCGGCATCAACGCCGAACACCTCGTGGTCGGGGCGGCGTTCAATCCGGAGATCGGGTTCGTGCGCCGGAGCGACTTCCGACAGTCGTCGGCGTCCACGCGGTTCAGCCCGCGTCCCCGGTCCATCTCCTGGATCCGACAGATCACCCTGTCGGGGAACGGCACGTATCTCCAGCAGGAATCCACCGGCGACCTCGAGAGCTGGGACGCAGGCGGGCAGTTCAGCGCACAGCTCGAGAACAGCGACAACGTCAGCTTCGGGTTCAGCCACAACCACGAGAATCTGGTGTCCCCCGCACGCATCTCCGGCGCGCTGGTACCCGCCGGCGAGTACGGCTTCAACGAGGCGCAGGTGAGCTTCCGCCTCGGGCCGCAGCGCTTCTTCTCCGCGAACCTGTCGGCGAGCCACGGGCACTACTACGGCGGCACGATCACCTCGGCCGGACTCGGCGGGGGACGCATCGAGGTCACGCCGCAGATATCCGTGGAGCCCAGCGTGTCCTTGAACTGGATCCACCTGCCCAATGCGCAGGTGCCCGGCCGGTACGACCAGCACGTCGCGGTCACCCGTGTGACCTACACCATGTCGCCGCGCGCGTACGTGAGCGGGCTCGTGCAATACGCATTCACAGAAAACGACGCGGGCAGTTCGGGGAACGACACCTTCAGCGCCAACTTCCGCTTCCGTTGGGAGTGGGCGCCGGGGAGCGAGCTCTTCCTGGTCTATACCGAAGATCGCAACCCCGACGTGACCAGCCGCTGGTCGACGCTGCGCAATCGGGGCTTCGTGCTCAAGGTGAACCGCCTCCTCCGCATCTGAGCCCGCCGCAGGGAACTTTCCGCGGCTGGCCGCGGTTCTCCGTCGCATGCCTCTCGTAGCCCACTCCAAGCTCCCCACGTTCGAGCACCTGCGTGAGCAGGGGCACGAACTGCTCACGATCGATCGCGCGCTCCACCAGGACATCCGCGAGCTGCACATCGGATTCCTGAACATGATGCCGGACGCGGCGCTCGAGGCCACGGAGCGCCAGTTCATCCGGCTGGTGGGAGGCTGCAATCGCATCGCGCAGTTCTACGTGTATCCGTTCTCGCTGCCCGGCTTGCCGCGCAGTCGCGAGACGCTGGACTACATCGACCGGTACTACACCAAGTTCGAGGACCTGCGACGCGACGGTCTCGACGCGCTCATCATCACGGGCGCCAACGTGGCCAACCCGGTTCTGTCACAAGAGCCGTTCTGGAAGCCGCTCATCGAGGTGGTGAACTGGGCTCAGGGGAACGTGACCTCGACCCTGTGCTCATGCCTGGCGACGCACGCACTGCTCGAGCACTTCCACGGGATCGAGCGTAAGCCGCTCCCTCGCAAGCGCTGGGGTGTCTATAGCCACCGCGTCGGCGATCCCGGGCATCCGCTGCTGCGCGAGATCAATACGCGCTTCGACGTGCCCCACTCCCGCTACAACGACATCTCGCGTGCCCAAGTCGAGGCCGCCGGACTGAAGGTGTTGGCAGAGAGCGAGGAGGGCGGGGTGCACATGGTCGCCAGCGCCGATCAGTTCCGCATCCTCTATTTCCAGGGACATCCGGAGTACGACTTCAACAGCCTCCTGAAAGAGTACAAGCGCGAGGTGAACCGCTTCCTCGCGGGTGAGCTGCCGGCACCGCCGGTCTTCCCGGAGCACTACTTCTCGCGGGAGGCGGAGCGCCTGGCGTCGGATTGGGTGGCCGCGGCCACGCGGGCGAAGGCGGCAGGCACGCCGATTCCCGAGATGCCCGAGCGCGCCATCGAGGCGCAGCTCGACAACACCTGGGGGGATACCGCCAAGGCGATCGTGAACAACTGGCTCGGCCTCGTCTACCAGTTCACGAACCTGGACCGCAAGAAGCAGTTCATGCCGGGAGTCGACCCGAACGATCCGCTCGGGTTGGTCGCCAAGTCGGCGAAGTAGGGCGGCCTACACCGGGAGAATCGGAGCCTCGTACTCGCTGAGTAGCGGGTCTCGGGTGGCCACGCGCAGTCCGTGCTCGAGGGCCTGAGCCACCAATATGCGATCGAAGGGATCGCGGTGGTGCCACGGGAGGTGGGCGCTCGCGTGCGCGTGGCTGGCACTCACCGCGAGTTCGACGAACCCGCTGTCGCGCGCCGACTGCACCCACCCTTCGGGGAGCGTGAGTTTGCCGCGTGCCGCCTTCAGCTCGAGCTCCCAGACGGAGGCCGCGCTGAAGTAAACCGCGCGCGCCGGGTCGCGCAGCGTACGCAGTGCTTCCGCGGCCAGCCGCTCGGGCTCGTGCAGAAACCAGATGAGTGTGTGCGAGTCGAGGAGCGTGTTCACTTCCGCTCCGCTCCTCCGGCGCGCTCTGGGGGCTCCAACTCCCCTCCGTAGAAGAGTGCCTCGAGCTCCGGTTCGGGTGCCCAGCAGTCGGCGGATTCGTGCACCTGGCCACGCAACGCCCCTGAGGGCCTGAGCCCTTGGACGGCGCTCACCGGCACCAGCCGTACGATCGGGCGACCGGCCCGGGCGATGACGATCTCTTCACCCCGCAGGGCCTCTTCGACCAGGCGAGAGAGGTGCGTTTTGGCTTCATGCATGTTCACGGTCTTCATAAACTAAGCTTAGTCTGGTCAGGTTGCCGACGCCAGCCGCTCAGCTAGTGGAGCGAAGGTCGCTCCGGTGGTTGGGCTCTGGGATGGCGAAGTGGGACGTCCTCGGTACAATCTTCCCCCAGTTCCTACCGATCGCCGCTCCGAGGACCGATTCATGCCCCCTTCGTGCCTCCGCACCCTGCTTTTCGCCGTGCCCATGGTTGCCCTCGCAGGGGCGGCGCCCGCGCTGCGCGCCCAGTCGTCGGCGCTCACCTGCGACCTGTCCGCCTACGTGCGTCGCCCGGACGCGAATGCGCGGCTCTCCGACGGCGTGCTCGCGCTCGAGTGGGCGGGCAGCGCCGGTGAGCGTGTGAGCCTGAGGCTCGCGGTTCGGAACGGTACGCCCTTGGTCGACGAGCTGGCGCTGCAAGCGCGGGGAAGCGCCACCTGGGTTACGGTCGGTGAAGACCTGGGCTTCGAGTTCCGCATCGTCGAGGGGTTGCGCCGCATCAGCAACCAGCAGCTCGCCCCGCTCCGTCAGCTCAATGTCGACCTCACGCAATCGGTGGTGGACCGCTACAAGTGGGACGTGTTCTGGGATGCCCCGCTCGATCTGAGCACCGAGGTCGGGGGGGGCAACCCTCCTCCCGCAGCCGGCGTGGCCGGACAGCCGGGGCTGCCGCGGTCGGCGGACGAGATCCGACGCGGCGTGGCGACCTTCCGCACCGCGGGGTGCGCGCTGGTGACCGACGGGCGTCGCATGCGGGTCACGTTCGATGGTCTCACGCTCGGGTCGTTCACAGGGGACTTGGTGCTGAGTGTGTACGAGGGAACGAGCCTCGTTCGGGTCGAAGCGGTCGCCTCGACCACGCGCCCCTCCGTCGCCTACAAGTACGACGTGGGGCTGACCGGGCTCGATGCGGGTGAAGGGGGTGCGGTGCACTGGCGGGACATCGCCTCGCAGGCGCAGTCGTACTCGCTGCGTGGCCCGGTCAACGCCGACCCGGTCCCGCTGCGCGCCGCCAACCGCATCGTGGTGGCCGAGACGCGCGGCGGCGCGATCGCAGCCTTCCCGCCGCCGCACACGTTCTTTTGGGCGCGTGAGGTCGAGATCAACGTGGGATACAACTGGTACCGGAAAGACGGCCCCGACTCGTTCAGCTTCGGCGTTCGCCAAGGCGAGCAGGAGGTCGTGCCGCAGTATCGCGCGAACTGGTCGCTCTACTCCGCGCCTCCGGGCACGGAACAGCACATGGCCGCCTACTTCTATCCGACGCTGGGGGATGCGGGGCGTGCGTTCGAGGGTGCGCTGACGTACACGAACGGCGACGTGTACCGGCCGCTCGATGGCTACCAGGTGATGGGCAGCCACTACCACACCGATGTGGGTCGCTCGCTGCTCGAGACGGGGAGCCTCGACTCGCGACTCACCGACTTCGAGGTGCTCCGCGCCGCCGGCATCGACATCGCCGGGCCGGTCGATCGGCCGCGGGAGGCCACGCAGCTCGAGGAGTTGCACTGGCTCTTCGAGGGGGCCGAGCGGCACTCGGACGAGACCTTCATGGTCATGCCGCAGATGGAGAACTCCAACCTGCTCGGCGGCCACTGGGACCTGCTCTTTTCGCACCCTGTCTACTACGTCGACGGCCGCGAGCCGGGAGTGCCGCTCGTGACGCAGCACGCCGAGTACGGCCGCGTCTACAACATCGGCAGCGCGGAGGACATGACCGCGATGATCGAGGCCGAAGACATGCTCGTCTTCATGCCCCACCCGCGCACCAAGGGATCCACGGGATATCCCGATGCGATTCGTGAGTCGCCGCAGTTCCTCTCCGACTGGTACCGCGGGGTGGGGTGGCGATGGGGGATGGGCTCGGACCTCTCGGAGGTGCGGCTCTCCGACAAGCGTGTGATCCCGCTGCTGGACGACATGAACAACTGGATCGCGCTCTCGGGACTGCGGCCCAAAGGCCTGCTGTCCATTACGGAGACGTACGCCAAGCAGCCGGGTGACGACATCTACGCCAATGGTCCCGTCACGTATCTGCGCATGGACGCGCTGCCCGAGCCGGGGAACTACGCGCCGATCGTCGACGCGCTCGACCGCGGCGACTACTTCGTCACCTCCGGCGAGGTTCTCATCCCCTCCGTCCGCTACGAGGGGAGCGGGCGCGACATGCGCGTGGTCGCCGACGTGCAGTGGACCTTCCCGCTCGAGTTCGTGGAGGTGGTGTACGGGGACGGTGTGAATACCACCACCCGGACCATGTCCGCGACCGATCTGCCGGCGTTCGGCCGCCAGACCTTCACCGTCCCGTTCGATGCGACGGGGCAGGCCTGGGTTCGCTTCGCCGCTTGGGACTCGGCCGGGAACGGGGCCATGAGCATGCCCATCCGGCTGGGCGCCCCCTAGGTCCCCGACCACGAGTCATATAGCGTCGGGGCCCCGGTCACTCATTCACGAGCAGGGCTGACAGCCACCTCCGCATGGACCCATCCGGGCTCACCAGGCGAGAGCTGGAGGCCGAGCTCGAGCGGCTCCACCAGGCCAGCTTCGGCTGGGCCTCGAGCTGCTGCGGATGGAACGACGCCGACGCCGAGGACGTGTTGCAGACCACGTACATGAAGGTGATCTCCGGAAGGGCCCGTTTCGGGGGCCGGTCGGCGTTCCGCACGTGGCTGTTCGGGGTCATCCGACAGACCGCCTGGGAGCACGCGCGCCGAGCTCGCTCGCACGAACGGCGCGCAGAGCGACTCGCGGTCGAATCTCCGGCCGCGGAGGCCGAGAGCGCCGACGCGTCAGCCGAGCGATCGGAACGCAGCCGGGCGCTGCTCGGGGCCCTGGCGGAGCTTCCGGATCGGCAGCGCGAGGTGCTCCATCTGGTGTTCTATCAGGACCTGACGATTCGCGAGGCGGCCGAGGTGATGGAGGTGTCCCTCGGTTCGGCCCGTGTGCATTATGAGCGCGGAAAGAAGCGCCTGCGGGGGCTCCTCGCCGCGGAGAACGAGGGCGGAGGATCGGCATGAACGAGTCACGGATCGACGATGAGCTGAAGGAGCGCTTCCAGGGGCTCCGCGCCACCACCGAGCAACCCGGCCGCGTGCCCGAGTTCGGCGTGATGCTCGCGCGCGCCGAGGCGTCGGCGGCCGAGCGGCCCACCCTCGAGATCGTCGCCGGTGGCGCTGTGCGCTCGAACCGCCGTTGGGTACTGGTGAGTGCCTGGGGGTCAGCCGCGCTCGCCGCGACCGTGGCGGGGCTCCTGCTGGTCGAACGGGGCCCGAGCGCGGACGAGCAGTTCGAGCGCTTGGTCGCCGCCTACGCGACCGATGTGTCCGCGAGTGCCTGGCGCTCGCCGACCTCCGCTCTGCTCGAAGTGCCGGGGATCGAGCTGGTCCGCTCGGTGCCCACGATCGGCGCCGGCATGACTACTCTCGATCCGAGCCAACCACCGCCGCCTGAGCCCACTTCCGGACCCCGAGAGGACGCATGAACCGCTTCGCCCTCGCGCTGACCTTCGCCGTTGGCGTGGGCCTCGCTGCCGGGACGCCGGTGTTCGCCCAGCAGCAACCGGCGGCTCCTTCGCTCCAGGAAGACCCGCTCTTCGCAGCGCTCTTCCCTCCCGAGCTGATCATGCAGCATCGGCGCGCTATCGGCCTCACCGACGCGCAGCGTGACGCGATCAGCCAGATGATCGGGGAGCTGCAGGGGCGCGTGGTGCGGCTCCAGTGGGAGCTGCTCGACGAGATGCAGCAGCTGACCGAGTTGATGTCGGCCACGCGCATCGATCTCGACCGAGCGATGGATCAACTCGACGGTGTGCTCGAAACGGAGAAGTCGATCAAGCAGGCGCACCTGGAGATGCTCGCGCGCATCAAGAACCTGCTCACTGCCGAGCAGCAGGCCACGCTCGAACGGCTACGCAGTGCGCCGGGCGCCTAGCTCCCTCAGGCGATCAGGGCCACCAGGCCACACCGATGTTCAGGCGTGAAGACTGCGCGTCGACCTCGAGTCCGTTCACGGTCACGTTGTTCACCTTGATCTCGGTGAACTGACCGCCGCTCAACAGGAGCTGGATGTCGGCCGCGAAGGTCTCGTTGAAGTAGAACATGATGCCGCCGCCGACCGTGAAGGCGCCGCCGAAGAAGCCCACGTCGGTGGCGGGGTTCCCCTGGACCACGGCGTTGTCGACGCCGACGCCCCGAGCCGTGAACGCGCCCTGCACGTACGGTACCCAGCTGCGCAGGGAGTTCGCGAAGTGATACCGGAGGCCCAGGTCGACGTGGCCCATCGTCCACGTGCCATCCACGTCGGTGTTCTGGACGTCGAACTCGGAGCCGTCGAGCTGGAGGAAGATCTGGAAGTTGCGGTTGAGACCGTAGCCGAAGATCAGTCCGCCGCCACCCGCTTCGCGGCGTTCACCGTCTTCCACTTCGAGGCTGGCGCCCCCGAAGTGAGCACCGACGACGAATCCACGCGTCGTGGACTCCTGCGCGGCGACCGCCGTCGACCAGGCCATCGAGGTGGCAATTGCGGTGGTGAAGAGGGCGGTGGTGCGTGCGAGCGTGCGGCGCATGGGTCGTCTCGGATGGTGTTGGGACCAGCGGTTGGACTACCAAGGAGGGTACGGCGATCCGGTCCGCCGCCCCCCCCTTGCTGACTGCCGCAAGATGGGGGGACGGCGGACCGGGAACCAAGGATCTCGCGCGCTACAGCTAGAGGATGACCCCCAGGATCACGATCTCGTCGACCGGGTCCACCAGATCCTCCAGGAAGTCGAAGATGTCCTCGACGACGTCGACGATGTGGTGAAGCACCAGCACCTCTGCGGTGGTCAGTGCATCCCCGTCGGCCGACAGGATGGTGGGAGTGGCGGCGGGCCCGTCGATGGTGGCGAACAGCTGTCCGTCGACGAAGACCGAGCCGTCCAAGATCCCCGCCGATCCGTTCACGTCGAGCCGCACGGAGTGACTCCGGTGCTGCACGGTGAGGTCCACGTCACCCTCCCCCTCGACCCCTTCGCGGACGCCGACCACCTCGCCGGTGATCGAGAAGTCGCGCGCGTCCACCGCGAGATCGAAGTTCAGGTCGAGCGTCGAGTAGTTCACGAAGTGCGTGCCGACGGCCTCGATCGCGAAGTCGAGCCGCACTCCATTCGCTCCCTGGACGAAGCCGTCGACCGTGAGTGTTCCCTGGACGAGTCCCAGATCGAGGGTCGTCGCGTAGTCGAGCACGGTGACCGAGTTGGCCACAACCACGAGCCGGAGGGCCACATCCTCGGCGCTCGTGTCCCCTTCATCGATCAGGTCGGCATAGCCGATCTCTTCAGTGACGATGGGGATACCGGCCGAGTCGACCTCATAGACCACGAAGCGGACGCCGGTGGCAGGGGCACCCGTCCGCGTCGAGTCGACGGCATACTCGTCGAGCGCCGGAACGTACACGAAGGTCTCGCCGCGGTGTGTATTCGAGATGATGGGCGTCATGGCCGGACGACCACCCGACAGGACCGCGTCGTGCATCCGCCGCGCGAGTTGGAGCGCGAAGGACCTGCCATTCCCGCGCGCGGCGCCGTCGAGGCTCGAGACTGCCTCGAGTGCCGCGGGCGAGACGCCGAACGGAGTGCGCGTTCCCAGCGCTTGGAAGCCCGACCAGGCCGGCGTCGCGAAGATCGAGTCGACGACCTCGTAGTCGGCGGAGGCTGCCGCGAAGTCGAGATCGATGACGGGTCCCGTCGAGGACTCGCAGGCGGCCGCGAAGAGGCCGAGAACCGCGAGTGAACTGAGGCGAATCATCCGTGTGGTCGGCATCGAGCTGCTCCCTCTCCTGATTGGTTGGCACATCGGTCTGCTATGAGTGACCCGGGGGTTCGGGCTGTATGACAGGGGTTGCACGGCCGGGATTCGAGAGATTCCTGTTGCCAGGATCAGTGGCCACGCCGCATTCTCCCGCCGATGCCCACATGACTCGCGTCCGGTGACCGGATGGCTAATGTCAACGACGTCCTCCTCACTCCTGGCGACGTCGTCCTCACCCGGAGCGGTGGGATCGTCGGCTGGGCCATCCGCCTGTTCACGCGCCGTATCGGCGAGAGCCGCACGAAGGCATCGCACACCGGCATCATCGTCGAGGCGGGTCGGCTCGACGGCGCGATCATCGTCGAGGCGCTCTCCACCGTGAAACGGCACCGCCTCTGGGACCGGTACGCGGGCCGCAGCCACGAAGTCGCGGTCTTCCGCCCGCTCAACCTGACCGAGGGCGAGGTCGCACAGGTCGTCGCCAAGGCCGAGACGTACGTGGGGCGCCGTTACGGGTACCTGAAAATCCTCGCGCACTGGCTCGACTGGATCCTCCAGGGCGCCTACGTCTTCCGCCGGCTCACGAATCAGGACCGGTATCCGATCTGTTCCTGGGTCGTCGCCTGGGCGTTCGCGGAAGCCGGGAAGCACTTCGACGTCGAGCCCGGTGCGGCCACGCCGGACGACATCTGGGACTTCGTCACGGGGAACCCGGACCGCTATCGCGAGGTCGTGGCGCTCGGGCGGCTCACCCCGTAACGTGCGCTCGCTGGTTCATTCGAACCCTCCCGAACCACCGATATCCAGGACGAGACCGGACATGGCTACGTACACCTGCCAGGTATGCGGCATGAGCGTGAACATGACGTGCGCGAAGTGCGATGAGGAGTTGGTGCACGACTCCATCACCAAGGACGACGGCACCAAGGTCGCCATCGCGAAGTGCCCCCAGGGCCACGGCAAGATCAAGTCGCCGATGTGCTGCGCGCGGGACATGACCTGTAGCGTCTAGCAGGGGTCCGGCACGGACGTGACCGCTCTGTCCGCCCTCGACCTCACCCTGATCGCGGTGTACGTGATCGGGGTGACCCTGTGGGGCGCCTGGCTGGGTCGGCGTCAGAAGGACTCGAAGGACTATTTCCTGGCCGACCGGGCCATGCCGTGGTGGGCGGTGTGCTTCTCGATCATCGCCACCGAGACGAGCGTGCTGACGTTCATCAGCGTGCCCGGCACGGCGTACACGAGCGACCTATGGATGGTGCAGCTCACGGCCGGGTACCTGCTCGGTCGCATCGCCGTGGCCGCCATCCTGTTGCCGGGGTACTTCAGCGGCGAGCTGTCGACCGCGTATCAGCTGCTCGAGAAGCGCTTCGGCGTGCTCGCGCGGCGTTTCGCGTCGGCGATCTTTTTGGTGACGCGAACCCTCGCTTCCAGCATCCGACTGTTCGCTATCGCCATCCCGATCCATCTCATCGCCGGGATCCCCTACTGGCAGGCGATCGTCGCGACGGGCACGTGTACGCTCATCTACACGTACTACGGCGGGCTGCGCGCGGTGGTGTACGTCGACGTCCTGCAGATGTTCATCTATCTGTCCGGCGCGATCGCGGCGCTCATCGTGCTCCTGCAGGTGATTCCAGGAGGATGGTCGGGCGTGGTCGCCGCGGCGGACCCAGTCGACAAGCTCCGCATCTTCCATTTCGAGGGAGGCTTCGCGGACGCGCGCTGGATCGTGACCGGGCTCGTGGGTGGTGGCTTCCTGGCCATGGCTTCGCACGGCGTGGACCATCTCATCGTGCAGCGCATGCTCGCGTCGCCGAACCTGCGTGAGGCGCGCAAAGCGCTCATTGGTAGCGGCGTCTTCATCATGGCGCAGTTCACGCTATTCCTGGTTCTCGGCGTCGCGCTGTACGCGTACTACCAGGGCCGTGCCTTCGCGACGCCGGACGAGATCTTCCCGACCTTCATCCTCGAGGGGCTGCCGGCTGGAATCAGCGGCCTGGTGATCGCAGGGATCTTCTCGGTGGCCATGTCCTCAGAGGCCTCCGCGATCAACTCGCTCGCCTCGGCGCTCACGCTGGATCTCTACGGACCACTCTCGGGGCGGAGTGCCGACTCGGCGCACATGTTCAGGATGGGCAGGCTCTTCACGCTCTTCTTCGGCGTGGTGCTCATCGTCGGCGCGATCCTCTTCCAGTTCATCCAGCAAGGCACGCCGGTGGTTCTGATCGCGCTGAACATCGCTTCGTTCACGTACGGAGGGCTCCTGGGCGGCTTCCTGCTCGGCGTGCTGTCGAGCAAAGCAGACCAGAAGGACGCGATCATCGCCATGGCGACGGCCATCGGTGTCATGGCGGTGCTCTGGGCCACGCAACAGTTCGGCATCGTCCCGCGGTTGGTCGACGGTCTCTGGTTCTCGCTCATCGGGTCCGCCATCACGGTGGGCGTCGGCATGGCGAGCGCCACGATCCGCGGTTCACAGGCCCGAGCGGCGGCGTAGACCATGCAACCGCTCGACTGGGCAATCGTCGTCGGGTACTTCGCGGTCACCGCCGCGGTCGGCTTCGCGTTCACCAAGCGCGGCGGCGAGAGCCTGGGCGAGTACTTCCTGTCGGGACGCCGCGCGAGCTGGTGGCTGGCCGGTACGTCCATGGTGGCGACCACATTCGCGGCGGATACACCGCTCGTGGTCACCGGGCTGGTCGCGAACTACGGCGTGGCGGGGAACTGGCTGTGGTGGAACGCGGTGATGAGCGGGATGCTCACCGTGTTCTTCTTCGCGCGCCTCTGGCGTCGCGCAGGCGTCATGACCGACGTCGAGTTCTCGGAAATCCGCTACTCGGGCAAGCGCGCGGCCTTCCTGCGCGGCTTCCGCGCGCTGTACCTCGCCATCCCGATCAACTTGATCATCCTCGGTTGGGTAACCCGCGCGATGATCAAGATTCTCGAGATCTCGCTCGGCGTCTCGCCCTACCTGGCAGTCGGCATCTGCTTCGTGATCACGGTCGCGTACTCGGTGGCCGCGGGCATGTGGGCCGTGTTGTGGACCGACCTCATCCAGTTCATCCTGATGATGACCGCGGTGATCGTACTCGCGGTCTATGCGGTGGATGCCGTGGGGGGGATCGAAGCCCTGCGCGCCGGTGCAGCGGCCCACTTCGGCAGCGAGGCCGCCGCGCTCTCGGTGCTACCGGTCTCCTTCGGGGACGGCGGCCTCTTGGCATACGCCTGGATGCCACTGCTCACACTGACCGTCTTCCTGACCGTGCAGTGGTGGGCCGCGTGGTATCCCGGCGCCGAGCCCGGGGGAGGCGGCTACGTCGCGCAGCGCATCTTCTCGGCGCGGACGGAGCGCGATGGCGTGCTGGCCACCCTCTACTTCCAGGTCGCGCACTACGCGATCCGCCCCTGGCCCTGGATCGTGACCGGACTCGCGACGGTGATCCTCTATCCAGATCTGGAGGATCGCGAGGCCGGCTACGTACATGCGTTCGTCGACCTGCTGCCGACCCCCTGGCGCGGCCTCATGCTGGCCGGCTTCGCGGCCGCGTACATGTCCACGGTCGCGACGCAGCTCAACTGGGGTGCGTCGTACCTGGTGAACGACTTCTACAAGCGGTTCGTGCGGAAGAACGAGACCGAGAAGCACTACGTGGCGGTGTCGCGAGCCGCGACCATCTTGCTGTTCCTCGCGTCCCTGCTGGTCACCTGGCAGCTCAGTTCGATCGAGCAGGCCTGGCGTTTCCTGCTGGCGCTCGGTGCGGGCACGGGGCTGGTGCTGATCCTGCGTTGGTACTGGTGGCGCATCAGCGCGTGGTCGGAGATCAGCGCCATGGTCACCTCGCTGGTCGTAGCTACCATCGCCATCCTGACGATCCCGCCCCGCTTCGCTCCGGGGGACCCGAACGCCGATGCGACCGTCATGCTGGTCACGGTCGGCATCACCACGGTGGTCTGGCTCGCTGTGACCTTCCTGACGGCGCCCGAACCGGATGCCGTGCTCGATGCGTTCTACCGCCGGGTGCGCCCCGGTGGCCCAGGTTGGGCAGCGGTGTCCGAGCGCACGGGCTTCGGCCGCGAGTCGATCCCCGGGGGTGCGCTCGCGTGGACGAATTGGCTGGCCGGGGTCGTTGCCGTCTACACGACGCTGTTCGGCATCGGTAAGTGCATCCTCGGTGAATGGACCAACGGCCTGATCCTGCTCGCCGTGGCCGGCGCTGCCTTCACGTGGATCGCGCGCTCGTTCCGGGAGGAGCCGCCGGCGTGAGCGACTCGGCGCGCCCGCCCGAGTTCGACAAGGTCCTCACTCGGCTCGACGCCACCGCGCTCTGCGTCGGCTCCATGATCGGCTCCGGCATCTTCATCGTGTCGGCCAACATCATGCGGCAGGTGGAGTCCCCGGGCCTGTTGCTGCTCGTATGGGCGCTCGCGGGGGCGGTGACCCTGATGGGCGCGCTCAGCTACGGCGAGTTCGCGGCCATGTTTCCGAACGCGGGGGGCCAGTACGTCTACCTGCGCGAGGCGGTCTCGCCGCTCTTCGGGTACCTGTACGGCTGGACGCTCTTCACGGTGATCCAGACCGGCACCATCGCGGCGGTCGCGGTGGCCTTCGCGCGCTTCACCGCAGTCTTCGTCCCGGCGCTTTCTGCGGACGTCTTCCTGGGGACGACCATCAACCTGGGGAGTGGCCCCATCGAGGTGGGGCTGTCCGCGCAGCGCCTCTTCGCGGTCGCATCGGTCATCCTGCTGACGTGGATCAACGTGCATGGCGTGCGCACCGCAGCGCTCATCCAGACGTCGCTCACGCTCGTGAAGACGGCCGCGCTGGCCGCGCTGGTCCTGCTCGGCCTAACCATCGGCCGGAACACCGAGGCGCTGTCCGCGAACTTCGGCGGCGGATTCCTGCCCGAGGGCGGCCTCACCCTCGCGCTACTGCCGGTGGTGGGCGCTGCGATGGTCGGCAGCCTCTTCTCCATGGATGCTTGGAACAACGTGGGCTTCGCGTCCGGTGAGATGAAGGACCCGGCCAAGGATCTCCCGTTCGCGATGGTGGTGGGGGTTCTGGTCGTGACGTCGCTGTACGTGCTCGCCAACCTCGCCTACCTGAATGTGCTGACGGGCGCAGAGATCCAGACGGCTTCAGAGGACCGCGTCGGCACGGCTGCGCTCCAGGCGATGGTCGGAGACGTGGGCCTGTACGTCATGGCCGGTGCGATCATGATCTCGACGTTCGGCTGCAACAACGGACTGATCCTCTCGGGCGCTCGCGTCTACTATGCGATGGCGCGCGACAACCTGTTCTTCCGCCGCACGGGGGAGCTGCACCCGCAGTATCGCACGCCCGCGTTCGCGCTCGTCGCTCAAGCGGTGTGGACCTGCGTGCTCTGCCTGTCGGGCACGTACAGCGAGCTGCTCAACTACGTGATCTTCGCCGCGGTGCTCTTTTACATGATCACGGGGATCGGGCTCTTCATGCTGCGCGTTCGCCGACCGGACGCCGAGCGGCCCGTGAAGGCGGTCGGGTACCCGTGGCTGCCTGGCCTGTACGTGGCGCTGACCGGCCTCTTCTGCGTGAACCTGCTGCTCCAGCCGGATCAGCGCCGGTACGCCGGCCTCGGACTCATCGTCGTCGCGCTGGGCGTGCCGGTCTACTACGGGTGGAAGAGGTGGGCGACGCGGGTGCCGGCCTAGGGATTGGCTCGGCTCCAGCACAGTTGTACGTTGTACATATGAAGCGGGTGACGGCGAGTGACGCTCGCAAGCACTGGTTTCGGCTGCTCGACGAGGTGGCCGGCGGTGAGACCGTGACCATCCTGCGAGGTGGCCGGACCATCGTCATCCAACGCGCTGCTGCGACGCGTGAGGCGACCGAGACGCCCGACTACCACTCCTTCATTCGAGCGGCGTCGCTCGAGGCCGCCGACGAGTGGGGCTGGCGCTGGCCGGGGGCGGACGGCGAACTGGAGTTCGAGCACCGCCGCAAGCCGTGAAGCTTCTTCTAGACACTCATTTCCTGTTGTGGATCGCGCTCGAGGTCCCTCGGGTGGATGAGTTTCCATGGCTCGAGCGCTACCGTCCGTGGGGTGTTTCGCCGATCTCATTCCTCGAGGTGCAGTTCCTCACCGAGGTCGGCAAGCTCGAGGCGAACACGGACCAGTTCATGGAGGCAGTCGGTCGAGACGCGCGCTTCGTCGTGGACGAAGTCCCACTCGTTCCGTTGATCGAGAGAGCGGTTCAAGTTACATGGACACGCGACCCGTTCGATCGCCTGCTGGCGGCGCACAGCGAGGCGAGAGCCGTACCGCTTTGCACGGTAGACCGACAGCTCCGGGCCCAACACGGCCTGATCGTGCGCGAGTTGAGATCGGCGCGGAGCCGCGGGGCCTAGCCAAACCGAGGCGCTCGCTACTCCACCGGCGCGATCGCGGGTAGGCTCTCCAAATACGCCCAGAGCGCCTGCAGCTCCGTCTCGGTCATGTTGGTGGCGTAGTTCGTCGCCTCCCGCATGGGCGAAAGCAACTCGGATCCGTCGGGCCTGCGACCCTCACGCAACGCGCGCACGAAGTCCTCGTAAGTCCACGTGCCCAGCGCGCTCTCGTGCTGGGTCAGGTTGCGTGCCGGCGGCCACGCCGGGTCACCACCCATGATCGGTCCGCCCGACAGGTCGGCTCGATGGCATCCCGTGCAGACGCCCGCGATGTGCCGCCCCAACTCTACCGTCACTTCGCTGGGGGGTGGCACCTCGGCGTGCCGCTCGGTGTGCGTGGGAATCATGTCGGCAGCGAGCGGAATCTGACCGAGTGCCACCAGCACGTTGCCGAGCGGTCCCAGGTCGACAGAAACGATCGGGTCGCTGTCCACGGGAGGGAGGGAGCGCACGTACGCCACGACGTCGGAGAGCTCTTGGTCCGACATGAGCTGAAAGTCCTGCGCCGGCATGGCCAGCGGATTTCCGGACGGCCCCACGCCGTGACGCACCGTGCGGTCCCAGTCGCGGGGTTCGTATGCGGACACGGCGGAGCCACGACCTGTGGTGATGTTCGGACCGAGCATGGTTCCGAGGACCGGGTCGTCGACCATCACCCCACCGCCCAGGTTGGCGCCGTGGCACTCGGTGCACGCGTACCGCGAGGTGATGAGATGCCGCCCGCGCTCGACCGCCCGGACGAGCGCGACCTGCTCGGCGCTGTCCGGGGCCGGCAGGGCTTCGATCTCCGCGGCCGTGAGCGGCCAGGGGACTGGGAAGTCGACGGCGTGGGTCTCGACCGTGCGCGACATGAGGCCGGAGACCCGCATGGATGCCCAGACATAGAACCCTCCCCCGGCGAGCACGAGCATGAGGAGGAGGGCGCCGAGGATCTTGAGCGCGGTCTTCATGGCCGTTCGGGGGAGGGGCGGGTCGGTCGCCTATCGCGACAGCAGGTGCGTGGCCTTCAGGATCAGTCGGCGCTCGTTGTAGAGCGGTAGTCCCTGCGGATCGCGCCGGACTTCGTCGTACACGAGGTAGATGTCACTGCCGGGCCGGTAGGTCCAACGGAAGCGCGCGCTCGTACCGATCTGATCGCGGGTCGAGTTGTACTGCGAGAGCGCCCGTAGCGTCATGGTGGGCGAAAGGGCGAAATCGACGCGCAACGACGCGACGTCGGCGTCGAAGGAGCCGGCCGCGAGGTCGACCTCGTTGCGCGAGTACGATGCCTCGGTAGACAGTTGATCGTTGAGACGGAAGCCGAGCGCTCCGGAGTAATCGGTCCGGTTGCCGTCGTAGAATGTCTGCGGCGAGTAGGTGAGCCGGTAGTAGGCCCGGCGCGCCTGATTGCTCGAGAAGGAGAAGTACCACTCCCCGAACTCGTACCGTCCAGCGGGAACCGCCACGCCGCTGAAGGAGAACGGGGCGTCCAGCCGTTCGATGTAGTCGTTCAGCCAGACGGTCAGGTTCGCGCCGTTGTTGAATCGCGTCCCCACCATGTAGTGCATGCGCATGGAGACCAAGCGGTTGGCCTGGTCCGTGGTGTAGGTCACGTTCCACATCGGCGACATATCGCGGATGCCGAGGATCCCCGGTCGCGGGGTGTGCTCGAGGTGGATCTTCGAGGTCTTGATACCCGTGCGCGGCAGGTAGCCGACCTCGGGATTGAAGTCGTCCTGGAAGTCGGCGTACTCGCCGAAGATGCGCCAGTCCTGGTCGAGCCAGGTCACATTGGCGTAGCCGCCCATGTCGTCACCCGTGAGCCCCTCGGTCTGGGTCTTGGCGAGAAAGCCCGACACACTGAGCGCGTTGTGAGGCGCCAACGCGAGGTCGACCGCGTACGTGCGGTTGTAGTGGCCGCCGTTGGTCTCTGCCCGGTTGATGAACAGGGCCCCTGCGCGAGAGCGAGAGAGGAAGTTCCTGCTATAGCGCGTGACGAGGAAGTTCTCGCTGTGGACTCCAAACGCGCTTTCGGTCTGCACGTCCATGATGGCGAGGTCGTTCCGTCCCACCTTCCCGGTCATTCTCGCGCCGGCGATGATCGGCACGTTGCTGTCGCGCCCGTAGAGCCCGATCCGCCGCGTGAAAAAGAGATCGACGAGTCGGTTCTGCGACGTCACGGAGCCGACGTTGAATTGGCCCGAGTTTTCCAAGAAGAAATCGCGCTTCTCGGGATAGAACAACGGGAAGCGCGTGAGGTTGACTTGCTCATCGTCCACCTCGGCCTGGGCGAAGTCGGTGTTCACGGTCAGGTCGAGGTTGAGACCCGCGGTGATGCCGTACTTCACGTCCAGTCCGGCGTCGCCGCGGAAGTCGTTGTCCGTCACGCCCGTGTCCGAAATGCGGCTCGCGCCGCTCGTCACGAACGGCTTGATGCGCAGGTCACTGCCCCGGTTGAGCGACTGAAGATCGTCGAGGCTTCCGGCCATGCTCACGCGCGTCAGGCTGTAGGCTCGTGGGATCGGTGCCCAGAATGCCTGTTCGTTCTTGCGGCCGATATTGCGCATCAGGTTGATGCCCCAGCTCTGCGTCGACGACTCGGGGAAGCGGAGCGTCACCATCGGGATGGCGATCTCGGCGATCCAGCCGGTTTCGTCGCGGCGAGCGGAAACGCTCCAGACGCCGTCCCAGTCCTTGTTCACGTTCGACGAGGCCCCGCCACCCCTAGAGCCTTCCCCTTCGTTCGCGACCTGCTGGTCGAGCTGCGCGCCCAGCGGCGTGGTCACGAACATGTATGCGGAGCGCGAGTCCATGAACGTGTCGAGGATGATCTGGATGTTGTCCTCGTCCAGGATCCGATTGGAGTCGCGGCGCATTTCCGTGGCGACCACGGCGTCGGGCTGCGAGTCAAAGGCGCGGACGGCTAGGTAGAGCGTCTGCGCGTCGTAGAGGATTCGGACCTCGGTGCGTTCGCTCGCCGGAGCTCCCTCGTCGGGGTCCTGCTGGATGAAGTCGTCGATGATCGCGGCCCGGGCCCACACCTCGTCGTCGAGCACACCGTCGATGTCGGGACCCCGAACCACCTGAACGGCCGGAATCCGATAGTTCGAGTGGCTGTGGTTCCCCTCCTGCGCGGATAAGGGGGAGAGCACAGCACCGAGCGCGGCCAGGGCCGCGCAAGTACACGAGATGCGGGTGGAGTGGACAGGCATGAGGGGCTCCGTGCCGGGCATGCGGGCAGTCGCACACCCCGGTCTGTCGTTTGAGGGGTCGATCGATGGGGAAATAATAGCCCGCGGCCTTCTGGGCCAGAAAGATGACGCCGGGCCCAGCCCGGACGTTGGCGCCGGGGCGCGGGAGGGGAGCCACCTGTGCCGGCGGCGATCCC
This sequence comes from Longimicrobiales bacterium, assembly GCA_040081395.1. Lineage (GTDB taxonomy): Bacteria > Gemmatimonadota > Gemmatimonadetes > Longimicrobiales > Gaopeijiaceae > UBA2982. Next base: position 4,992 of record JBEBGN010000037.1, on the reverse strand, counting down.
CCGGGGTATGTTGGGTCATGACGTCCACGAGAGGATTTCTAGGGCCCTCAGGGCCGCATTGGGGGGCGCTCGGGGCCTTGGTGATCGCACTGATGGCGACCGCTGTCCTCCAACCCTCGAGGCCCGTGGCCGGAGCCTCCCCCGCCTACCGGACCGACCCACTTCCGGCCGATGTGGACTCCCTCGTCTCCCTCGATATGGCGGCCCGGGCCATCGAGGCGTGCCCAGCGGCGTGTCGCGGGATCGTCTACGCATGGACGCCGCGCATGCCTCTCTCCCGCTCGGGGATCCCGAACGTGGTCGAGGCAGCCCGGGCGTCGGGCTTGTCGGTAACGCTGGTCTCCACCGAGGAGTTGCTCGACTACGCCGAGCGGCGCAATGGGCACACCGGCGTGGCGTTCGCTGACGCCATGCTCGCGGCCGGCGTCCTCACCCACGCTCCCGCGCTCGTCGTGTACGCTGAGCGCGAGGTCGTCGGCACTGCGATCCTCGGCTACAAGAGTGCTGCTGCGTATGCCTCCCTCGTGTCGGAGAGGCTGGGTGGTATCGGCGCGGGGGCGGCGACCGCGTCCGGCCGTGGCGCATGGTACCCGCAGTCATCTCGGTCTTCTCGGCCGCTCTACCAGGCCCCATCCGATCATGACGCCGTCGGGCTCCCCGGTGCGTACTTTCGCTGGGTGCCCGGCACTCGGCTCGTCGCGTACGAGTCGGACCGAAGCGTCTATCTGCTCGACCTCGACAGCGGCGAGAACCTGGTCGCTCCGGGTTGGATCGACTTCGTGCCGACCCCGGATGGGCGCTACTTCGTCACGCCAGGCCCGGAGGACGAGGGGCTCACGTTCTTCGATGCCCGCGAAGTATTCGACGCCGCAGAGCGCAACCGCAGCATGTCGGTCGAGGCGATCTTCACCGACGCGCGTATGCGTGACCAGTATCCATCGGTAGGGATCCTGGAACGTGGCGAAGGTACGGTCCGGTATCGCGTGTTGACGAGCTGGTTCCGTGGCCTGCTCTATCGGGACTACGACGTGCGCGTGAACGCAGCCACCGGCGTCTCGAGTGTGCGTCCCATCGGCGAGCCCACGGTGCCGTGCGCGGAGTATGCGCTGTCGACGCCGATCATGTCACAGACCGGCCGCGAAGTCGCGGCTCGGGACGAGCGCACTGGCACTACCAAGATCTTCCAGATGCACGAGGAGGGACGCTGCACCGAAGTGATCGATTTCGGCGTGCCGACCAGCAAGGTGGCCTGGCACGCCGGGGGGCAGCGCATCGCCTTCTCGACGCCACGCCGGAGTCAGGCGGGTTCGGAGGCGGGGATCTTCGTGTTCGATCGCGCCTCCGGTGAGATCACACCCGTCCCCGGAAGCGAGGGGGCCAGCCGTCTCGCCTTCCCGGATTTCGTAGGAGACGACGGGGTCGTCTTCCTGGTCCCCGGCGCGACCACGACCTCGCGTAGTTTCTTCCGGCTCGTCGACGCCATGGAGTAGGCCGGAGCCACGATCGACACGTAGATTTGCTCATGACCCTCCGCTGTCCGTTCGTCCGCCAAGCCGTGCCATGGCTCGCCGTCGCCCTCGCCGCATGCGCGGCCGAGCAGTCCGGGCCTGGTGCCGACGTCCTCGCCGATCCCCGCGCCATCCACGACGCGGTGCTCACGATCGACACCCACGACGACATCCCCTTCGACTTCGCGACACCGGAGGTCGATCCCCTGAATGCGGACCGTCAGGTCAACCTCGAGAAGATGCGGGCCGGTGGGCTCGATGCCGGCTTCTTCATCGTCTACGTGGGGCAGACGCGTCGTACTCCGGACGAATACCGGGCAGCACAGGAGGGCGCGGTCACGAAGTTCGACGCGATCCATCGGATGGCCGAGCAGATGTACCCCGACCAGATCGAGATCGCGTACCGAGCCGATGACGTCGAGCGCATCCACGCCGCGGGCAAGCTGGTGGCCGCGATCGGCATCGAAAACGGCTTCGTCATCGGCCGTGAGATCGGTCTGCTCGCCGACTATTTCGATCGCGGCGCGCGCTACATGACGCTCGCGCACAATGGACACAACGACATCGCGGACTCGGCTCAGCCGAGACAGCAGAACGGTGATGTGCCCGAGGAGCACGACGGGCTGAGTTCGTTCGGCGAGCAGGTCGTGGCCGAGATGAACCGACTCGGCATGATGGTGGACATTTCGCACATTTCGAAGGATGCGGCGCTGGACGCCATACGCGTGTCACGGGCTCCGGTGATCGCGTCGCACTCGGCCATCGCGGCCGTGCAGCCGCACGCGCGCAACCTCGACGACGAAGCGCTGCTCGCGCTGCGCGACAACGGGGGCGTGGTGCAAGTCGTCGCGTTCGCTGCTTATGTGAAAGCCGATCCGCCCGAGAAGGCCGAGGAACTAGCCGAGCTGCGATATATGCGCGGCTTCCCCGGCACGTTCGGCCCGGACAGCCTCGAAACCATGTCCTCGCAGGACAAGTTCGACTACGAGCAGGGCATTCGTAATCTCGAGCTGCGCTATCCGCCTGCGAACGTTTCCGACCTAGTCAACCACATCGATCACGCGGTGCGCCTCATCGGCGTCGATCATGTCGGGATCAGCTCCGACTTCGACGGCGGTGGGGGCGTGCACGGCTGGGACGACGCGTCCGAGACCCCGAACGTGACTGCCGAGCTGGTGCGGCGAGGGTACTCCCAGGAAGACATAGCGAAGCTGTGGGGTGGTAACCTGCTGCGCGTGTGGCGCGAGGTGGAGCGGGTAGCGGCAGAGACGCAGGCCGGTCGCTGATCGGCAGCCACGACGCCCATGACGCAGGCCACACTCGATCCGGGGTCGGCGCTATCGGTTCGTGACGGTGTCGCGGCCGATGCCTCGCGGGTGGAGGCTGTTCATTGGGCGAGCCGCAACGCGGCCTATCAGCATGTGGCCGGGTGGCCGCCGGAGCATCCCGGCCTGCCGGAGCGGATCGATCTCTGGCGCCAGTGGCTCTCCCATCCAGGGATCACCTGCATGGTCGCCGAGAGCGACGGCGTGATCGTGGGCCTGTGCACCCTGCGGGCGTGCACCGACGAGGACCTCGACCGCTCGCGCATTGCCGAGATGCCGACCCTCTACGTGCACCCGGATGCCTGGTCGCGGGGCATCGGCACCCGGCTGTGCGCGGCCGCGTGCGAGCGCGCGCGCGCGGCGGGCTATGAGGCTCTGGTTCTCTGGAGCATCGACTCGAACACACGGTCGGAGCGCTTCTACACCCACTTCGGGTTCACGCGTGAGCCGGTGACCAAGGTGGTCGACTGGCCTCACGACACGCTCACTGCGCGGCGCTACCGGATCGAGCTGCGGCAGGACGCCACTCGACCGAGCTAGAGGAACGTCCCTAGGCGAACGGGTCGTACAGCTCGACGCCTGCTGGCTCGAAGTCGCCTCGATTCCGAGTGACCAAAGTCAGGCCGTGCGCGAGCGCAGTCGCGGCGATGAGGCTGTCCTTGATGGGCATGGCGCGCCCGCGTGCGCGAAGGCTCGCGAGCAGCTCTGCCCACCGGAGTCCGACAGAGCCTTCCCACGGAACGCAGTGAAGCCGCGCAATGCCCTGGGAGAACCACCGCTCGAGCTTGGAGCGGCGGCTGCCCGCGGGGAGGAGCAGGATGCCGAAGCGCACCTCACCCAGGATGATCGGGTCGACCGCGAGGTCGCGTTCGTTGCGGCGTAGCCAGTCGACCACGCCGGCATCGGGCTGAGCCCTCGTCGGCTCGCTCAGCACGTTCGCGTCTACGAGGTACTTCAAAGCTCGTCGGTCGACCCCGACTCGATCGGGACGAAGAAGTCCTTCGCGGGACAGGCGAGCAGCCAGTCCACGGCACCCTGATTGGGGGGAGGAGCCTTGCGGCGCAGCCGGTACTCGCCCGCCTCCACTCGTTCGACCTCGAATTCCTGACCGATCTCGATCCCGTCCAGGTGACGCAACTCGGCTGGGAGTACGATCTGCCCCTTCGAGGATACGCGCGTGACCATATCGGGTAAGATATTGTCTTACCTGGGCAGTGCAATGTCGGAATGGGCCAACCCCGTCCGTCGTTCTCAGGGTCCGGCGCGGACCACCACGGCTGGCTGGGTCCGGTCGGCGAACGCGATCAGGTCCTCGTTCGTGGGGAATCCCACGGGGAAGTGCGTGACATCCGAACGGAAGAAGAAATTCCCGAGAGGGTTGGTCATTCCGGCTAGGTTGTTGGTGTGCACGGCGTCTCCCGGTGTCCACTGACGCAGTGCCTGGTGGTAGCCGGTGAGCTTCAGCGTCGTCGTCGGCACCGACAGCCGGAAGTCGTTCACGTTGTCGTCGAAGAACGAGTTCCGCGTCGGGTTGTACAGGTTGATGTTCACGCGGAACTCGCCCGCGAAGGGGCTCGACGAGTCGGCGGTGAGCACGATCTCGTAGCGCCCTGTCTGCGGGTCGAAGTCGAGTGTCATACTCGTCACGTCGGTGGGCCCGGTGTTGTCTGCGAGCGGGTCCTCGACCACCAGCGCGAGGCGGCCCGCATACGGTATCACGAACGTCGACGCGACCGGATAGTGGTACGTGGGGGTCGTGCACCCTCCCGAGCGGAAGAGTTCCCGGACCTCCGACTCCCCCGTCTCGAGGGTGACGCGGAGAAGCCAGTCGCAGCCCGGGTTCCCCATGCCATGCGGGAACCAGACGTGGAAGGTGCCGTCGTCCAACGTAGGAAATCGCTCACCGACGACGGATCCATCGGCCATCGAGAGCAGCTCGGCCCACGCCCTGCCTGCGCCCAGGTATCGGCCCGGAGCGGTCTCGCTCAGGTAGATCCACCCCTCGGCTGCTTTCCGGCTCCCGATGCGCGCTTCAGGGAGTGAGCGCCCGCTGCCGCACACGGACTGGGGCAGGCCCTCGAGCCTGAGGCTCTGGCTGCGGCCGGAGCCGTCGCGCGCACCCGCCCATGCGCCGCTGCATAGCGCGAACCGCTCCCCGG
>JBEBGN010000036.1:0-23592 GCA_040081395.1 Longimicrobiales bacterium | reverse complement strand
GGCCTGGGCGGCTCGCTGGACGCGTATACGAGCCGAGAGCACACCAGCTATCAGGCGCGCGTGCTGGACGAGCACCTGCCCGAGGCGCTCGACGTCCTTGCCGATCTCGTGCTCGCGCCCAGGATCGAGCAGTCCGACCTCGACCTCGAGCGTGAGGTCGTGCTGGAGGAGATCGCCCAGGTGGAGGACACGCCAGACGATCTCGTCTTCGAGCTGCACGCCGAATCCCTGTGGGGTGGACACCCTTACGGGCGGTCCATACTCGGGACCAAGGAGTCGGTGAGCGACATGAGCGCCGCGCGACTCCGTGAGCTGCACACGAGCCGATATGCAGCGCCCAACTTGGTCGTGGCGGCGGCCGGCAACATCGAACACAACGACTTCTTGCGGCGCGTCGAGGACCATTTTGGCTCCGCGACGCGTGCCGGGAGCAGCGCGGCCATTGAAGCCCCTCCAAGCACTTCGTCGGGGGTGCAGAAGCAGGCGCGCGACACTGCCCAGACGCACATCGTGTTCGGGACCGACGTGCCAGGGCACGCCCATCCGGACCGCCACGCGCTGGTGCTCGTCTCCTCGGCCTTGGGGGCCGGCATGAGCTCGCGCCTCTTTCAGAAGGTCCGCGAGGAGCTCGCGCTCTGTTACTCCGTCTACACGTATCAGGCGTTCTACAGCCTGTGCGGTATATCGGGCGTATACGTCGGCACGCGACCGGCGACCGCAGAAAAGGCAGCAGCCGCAGTTCGCGATGAGCTGTCCCGCGTGGTGGACGAAGGCCTCCCGGAAGCAGAGCTCGAGCAAACCAAGCGCCAGGTGAAGGGGCAGGTCATGCTCTCCCTGGAGTCGACTGGTTCACGCCTACACCGGCTGGCGGGCTTCGCCCTCCATCACGAGCCGCTCATGGGACTCGATGGGCTGCTCGCGAAGATCGATGCCGTGACGTGCGAGGATGTGGCCAGGGTCGGGCGCGAGCATTTCGACCCGAGCCGCCACCTCGAGCTGAGACTCGGACCCCAGTAAGGACTCGACAGGAGGCTCTATGATCATCGGCGTTCCGAAGGAGATCAAAGCCGACGAGTACCGCGTCGCCGCCACACCGGCTGGGATCGAGATGCTCGTGCGCGCCGGCCATCAGATCGTGGTCGAGAAGGGAGCGGGGCTCGGGAGCGGCTTCACCGACGATTTCTACCAGGCCGCCGGTGCCCAGATCTTGGACCGGGCCGACGAGGTGTGGGGCGCGGCCGACATGATCATGAAGGTCAAGGAGCCGACTCCCCCGGAGTGGGGGCGGCTCCGCAAAGGTCAGGTCGTGTTCACCTACTTCCACTTTGCCGCGTCCGAGGATCTTACGCGCGCCGTGATCGACTCGGGCGCGGTGGCGATCGCGTACGAGACGGTGGAGGTCCCGAATGGGCAGCTCCCGTTGCTGACCCCGATGAGCGAGATCGCGGGTCGCATGGCAGTGCAGGAAGGTGCCAAGTATCTGGAGCGCCCGCAGGGCGGACTGGGCGTCCTGCTCGGCGGTGTGCCGGGCGTGCTTCCGGGTAAGGTGCTCATTCTGGGCGGCGGCGTGGTCGGCACGAATGCGGCCAAGGTCGCCGCCGGTCTAGGCGCTCGCGTGGGCATCATGGACATCAACCTCGACCGCCTTCGCTACCTCGACGACGTGATGCCCGCCAACGTGCATACGCTGTTCAGCACGCGCTACGCGATCCGGAAGCAGGTCGAAGACGCCGACGTCATCATCGGGGCCGTGCTCATTCCGGGTGCGAAGGCGCCGAGCCTGATCGGGGCCGAGGACCTGAAGCTGATGCGCCCCGGCACCGTGATCGTCGACGTCGCGGTAGACCAGGGTGGGTGCGTGGAGACGATCAGGCCGACGACGCACAAAGACCCCGTCTATACCGTGGACGGCGTCATTCATTACGGCGTCGCCAATATGCCCGGGGGCGTACCGCGCACGAGCACACTCGCGTTGACCAACGCCACGCTGCCGTATGCACTCGCGCTGGCGGGCAAGGGCTGGCGGCGCGCCTGCGCCACCGATCCCGCGCTCAAGGCGGGGTTGAATGTGGTAGGGGGGAGGGTGACGTACGCGGGTGTGGCCGAGGCGTTCGGGCTGCCATGTGTCAGCGCAGACGACGTGCTGACCGGTCCCGCGGTCGCGTGAGCGCGCCGCTCGTGGTCCGGTTCACGCGGCTTCCCACCAACCCCGACCTCCCGCTCCCCGACCGGGCAACCCCGCAGGCGGCCGGGTACGATGTGCGCTGCGCGGAAGCGAGCGTGACGCTCCTCCCCGGCGAGATCCGGTTGGTGGCCACCGGGCTCCAGATGGAGCTTCCCGAGGGGGTCGAGTGCCAGGTCCGCCCCCGCTCCGGGCTGGCGCTCAAGCATGGGATCACGCTCCCCAACAGCCCGGGGACGATCGACCCCGACTACCGCGGCGAGTTGCGCATCATCATGCAGAACCTGGGACAGGAGCCCGTGACCCTGGCGCGCGGGGACCGGATCGCGCAGCTGGTCTTCGCTCGATTCGAGACCCCTGCGATCGTTCTGGCAGAGCAGCTGTCCGAGACCGGGCGGGGGAGCGGCGGCTTCGGCAGTACCGGGGCTTCGTGAGGGTCCTCGCCTGTGGAAAACCTTGGCATCGCCTCGGAAGGAAACGTATGTTCATCGGTCCGCGCCGCCCGCCTCGCCCCACTACGATAGACCCTTGCTGGACGAACTGAGTAGCTGGCTCAACTCGGGGCGACTCGTCCCGGTGAACGACATCGCGGTCGACCTGGGCACGGCCAACACCCTGGTCTACGTGAAGGGCGAGGGCATCGTACTCAACGAGCCCTCGGTCGTTGCCGTGGAGCGGGGGAGCCGGCGCATCATGGGCATCGGGCTCGAGGCCAAGCGTATGCTCGGTCGTACGCCCGAGGGCATTGAAGCGATCCGTCCGCTCAAGGACGGCGTCATCGCCGATGTCGACGTGACCGAGATGATGCTCCGTCACTTCCTCAAGCAGGTTACGGCGAAGCGCATCTTCCGCATCAAGCCGCGCGTGGTGGTGGGGGTGCCTTCGGGCATCACCGAGCTGGAGCGTCGCGCCGTGCGCTCGAGCGCCATGTCTGCGGGTGCGAAGAACGTCTATATGGTGGACGAGCCGATGGCCGCGGCGATCGGCGTCGGACTCCCGGTCGAGACGCCGACGGGTAACATGGTGATCGACATCGGTGGCGGCACCACCGAGATCGCGGTCATCGCGCTTTCGGGCATCGTGTCGAACACCTCGATCCGCGTCGGCGGCGACGAGCTCGATTCGGCCATCGTCACGTTCCTGCGCAAGAACTACAACCTCCTCATCGGCGAACCCACCGCGGAAGCGATCAAGATCCAGATCGGCTCCGCGTTCGACTTCGGAGAAGAGCGCGAGATGGAGGTGAAGGGGCGAGACCTCGTTTCGGGGATCCCGAAGACGGTTACGGTCCATTCGCAGGAGGTACGCGAGTGCATCCAGGAGCCGATCCAGGCGATCGTCGAGGCCGTGCGGCGCGCACTCGAGATCACGCCCCCCGAGCTCTCCTCCGACATCGTCGACCGCGGCATCGTCATGACCGGCGGGGGCGCGCTCATCCGCGGCCTCGACCGGCTCCTGCAGCACGAGACCAACCTTCCGATCCACGTCGACGAAGAGCCGCTCACGTGCGTGGTGAGGGGCGCTGGTCGTATTCTCGACGACATGGTGAAGTACCGGTCCGTTCTCGTCCAATAGCAAAGCCGCGCCGTGCCGTACGGGCCTGAGCCGGAGACCCCCGGGGGGCGTCGTCAGGTCACCGTGGCCAGCGTCGTGTTCATCGCTGCGCTCGCCGTACCCTACTCGTCGCAGGGATTCCAACAACAGGTCGCGCTCATATTGCAGGGGAGCGCGCTCGCTCCCTTCATTGCCATGCAGGAGCGGCTCGCCGAAGGTCGTGCGCGCGCCGACCAGATCGACTTCTTGCAGGCCGAGCTCGATTCCGTGGTGGCGATGAGTGCGACGCAGTCGGTGCTGTCCGACGAGAACCGTGAGTTGCGCGAGCTGCTCGGCCTCGCCGAGCGCGCCGGGCCGCGCTTCCTACCCGCGACCCTCCTGCGTCCCGGAACGGCCGGCTCCGAGAGCATGTTCCTGGTCAACGTGGGTGCGGAGCAGGGAGTGGCCGAGGGCGCACCGGTCGTGAGCGCGCGCGGCCTGGTGGGCGTCATTCGTGAAGTCCGCCTGCAGAGCGCCGTAGGAATGGACTGGACGCACCCGGACTTCCGTGCCAGCGGCATGCTCATCGACGGCAGCACGTTCGGGCTGATCGAGAACGTACGTGGCGATTTCCGCGAGGAGGATCGCCTCATGTTGAACGGGACCGCGTACCACGAGACCGCGGTTCGGGATGGGCTGGTGGTGACGAGCGGACTCGGTGGTGTCTTCCCGCGTGGCATCCCGGTCGGCCGCATCGACGCGACCGCCGAAGTGCAGGGCTCCTGGCGGAAGAGCTACTGGCTCAGGCCACTGGTCGATCCGGGAGCGGTCACGCACGTGCTCGTCGAGATGGTGGCGGGTGGCGACGACCTGACCCAGGTGTGGGCGCAGGACACGGTGCGTGTCGACGCGCCCCCGCCACCCCGCGCTCCCGCAGGACGGGGCTCGGCGCCCTCGCCGTCGCGCCCGGCTCCAGCTCAGGACGAGCCTGCACGCGTCGCTCCGGTGCGGACGCCGCCGGCTCAGGGGGTCGTCCCCCAGGGCTCCGCCTCACCGGCGGCGAGCTCGGTCCCCCCGTCCCCTCCAGAGACGGGCTCCGGGGCGACCGCGCCTGCCGACTCGGTGGCGCCTGCGCCCGTCGACTCCGGGGGGGCTTCCCCCGACACCGTGCCCACGGACCCCGCCCCGACGGACTCCGTGCCCGTACGACCCTCGAACCCGGCCTGAGCGTGGGACGCTCCATAGGGACCTGGCTTCTGGTCGCGTTGCTCCTGGTCGCCCACTTTGTCCTGCATGTAGGGTTCGGCTACGGTCGGGGGGCTCCCGACCTTCTCACCATCGGGCTCCTACTTGCGGCGCGGGAAACGGGCGTCGGCACGGCCGCCTTGGTCGGGCTCGTGTTCGGGCTGCTGGAGGACGCGCTGTCCGTGTTGGCGTTTGGTGCGAACAGCGTGACAATGACTGTGATCGGGATCGCCGGGGCATTCACCCGAGACCTGTTCGTGGGAGACTCCCGGCTGTTCGTGATCTCCTACTTCTTCGTGGGGAAGTGGATGCGCGACCTGCTCCACTGGCTGATGGTCGGCGAGGGACTCAGGCAGCCCTTCGCGAGTGAGGTGCTCTGGCAGGGCACCTTGGGTGCGGCGTACGCTGCGCTCATCGGCATGGTGTTGCTCACGGTGACGGGGCGAGCGGGAGAGGCGCGGTGAGTCTGCATCTCCCGCACCAACGGCAGCGCAGGGCGCAGGGCGTCTATGTCGTGCTCGCGCTCTTCATGGCGACTCTGGCGATTGCGTTCTTCCGCATTCAGGTCCTGCGCTCGAGTACCTGGGAGTTGCGGGCCGAGTCGAATCGCATTCGCCAACTCCCGGTTCCGACCCCACGCGGCATCGTCTATGACCGCAATGGGCGCATACTCGCCGACAACGTCCCGGGATATGCAATCACGGTGCTGCCCGGACCGCTCGACTCCGTGCGCGCGACCCTCGACCGCATGTCCGACTACGTGCAGCTGCCCGCGTCCGAGGTGGAGCGCGTACTCACGACCATGTCCCGCTTCGGCCGCGAGGTGGTGGTCGACGCCGACGCGGACTTCGCCGTCGTGTCCGCGATCCAGGAGCGCCGTGCCGAGTTCCCGGGCGTGTACGTGGAGATGCGTCCGCGCCGCAGGTACCTGATCGGGGAGGCGGCCGCACACGTGTTGGGGTACGTCGGCGAGGCCACCGCTGAGGAGCTCGAGTCGGAGGAGTTTCCCGGGGACCGGTATACGCGCGGGATGATCGTCGGCAAGACGGGCATCGAGGGTCAGTACGAAGCCACGCTCCAGGGCCGGCAGGGTCTGAAGTATGTGGAGTTCGACGCGCGCGGCCGCATCGTGGGTGACTTCGCCGGTATGCGCACGGACGAGGGGGAGGCGGGTCGGGAGCTGCACCTCAATCTGGATCTCGAGCTGCAGGAGTGGATCCACCACATCTTCCCCGACACGCTGGCGGGGGCGGTGGTCGCGCTCGATCCGGCGGATGGTGGAGTGCTCGCACTCTACTCGGCACCCACGTTCGATCCGAACGCATTTGTCGGCGGCATCGACCAGGATCTCTGGGCGAGCCTCATGACGGACGAAGGCAAGCCGCTCTTCGACCGTGCGGTGCTCGGTCTCTATCCGCCCGCGTCGACGTGGAAGCTCGCTGCGGCCGGCATCGCGCTCGACCTCGGCGTCGTGACGCCGGACGAACACATGGAGGTCCCTTGTCGGGGCGGGTGGTTCTGGGGCAATCGTTGGTGGGGGTGCCACCTCGCGGCGGGGCACGGATACCAGACGCTCGCGGAGGCCATCGGCAACTCTTGCGACGTCTACTTCTACCAGCTTGGCCTGCGCGTGGGGCTCGATCGCATGCTCCAGCGCGCCACGGACATCGGGTTCAGTCGCCAGTGCGGCGTCGATCTGCCACAGGAGAGCCAGGGCATCTTCCCGAACGATCGCGGGTGGTGGAACCGGAATCCCAACTTCAATTACACGGCGACCGAAGGTGAGGTGCTGAACCTCGCCATCGGTCAGGGGCCGAACTCCCAAACGCCGCTCAAGATCGCCCAGTTCTACCTCGCGATCGCGCACGACGGGACCGCGCCCGCGCCGATGATCGTCCAAGGTGCGCCTGTCGCGGAAGGTTGGTCGCTCAACTTGGCCCCCGAGCACATCGAGTCGCTGCGCGAGGGGCTACGCCTGGTGACCGCGCCGGGCGGGACCGCGCACTTCGGCACCGCGCTCGAGCACTGGGAGGTCATCGGCAAGACCGGCACGGGGGAGACCGCGCTCTCCGTCGGGGGCGGCGTCGGCCGGAACCACGCATGGTTCGCCGGCATGGCTGGGCCACCGGGCGCGCCGCCCGAGATCGTCATCGCCGTGATCGTCGAGTATGGGGACGCCGGGTCCGCGGTTGCGGCACCCATCGCGGCCAAGGCCGCGGACTACTATCTGCGCCGGAAGCACGGCATTCCGGTCGACAGCGTGCAGACGTACGGCGAGCACCTGCGGTTCGGTCGGCCGGCGCCTTGGTACGCGCGGCGCTTCCCGCCCCGCGGGGAGGGTCCGTGATCCGGCTCCTCCGCCTCTGGTCGGTGGACGCGCGGCTGGTCTGCGCGATCGGAGGGCTGACGCTCTTCGGCATCGCCATGATCTACTCGGCGGGAGAGGTGCACATCCCCAACCCCGTGACCGAGGAGGCGTGGCTCCGGCAACTCCTCTGGTTCGCGCTCGCGCTCGCGGCCTTCACCACGCTCGCGCGCGTGCCCCCGCGGTGGATCGAGTGGGTCGCGGTGCCCGCGTACGTGATGAGCGTGGTGCTTCTAGGAGTCACGTTGGTGATCGGGACGGGAGCGGGGACCGCTGCCGGCGTGCGCAGCTGGATCGACCTGGGTTTCATCAGCTTCCAGCCTGCCGAGATCGCCAAACTCGCGACCATCTTGGTGGTGGCGCGACTGTTGTCGCAGCGAACGTCGAAACTCAGTAGCCTGCGCGATCTGGTGGTGCCCTCCGCGTTGGTGGGGCTCCCGCTCGCCCTCGTCGTCCTGCAGCCCGACATCGGCACCGCGATGGCGTTTGTCGGCATCCTGTTCGCGATGCTGTTCTGGGCGGGGACGCCGGTGGCTCTGCTCATCCTGGTGGCCAGCCCGGTGGTCTCGCTCTTCGTGTCGTATGACACCCGGCTGTGGTCGTGGTACATCCTCGCGGTCATCGGCTTCCTCTACTTCTATCGCTATCGGCTCTTCCTCTTCGAGTCGGTCGCGCTCGTGCTCGCGAACTTCGCGGCGGCCACGATCTCGCGGCCGCTCTGGAACTCCCTCGCGACCTATCAGCAGAACCGCATCCTCGTCTTCCTCGATCCGGAAGTCGACCCGAGGGGGGCGGGCTATCAGGTCATTCAGTCGAAGGTGGCGGTGGGGAGCGGTGGCCTGTTGGGACAGGGCTTCACGCTCGGGCCCCAGAAGCGCTACGACTTCCTGCCCGAGCAGCACACCGACTTCATCTTCAGCGTGGTGGGTGAGGAACTCGGGTTCGTCGGCACGGTGTTCGTGATCGCGGTGTTTACGTACATACTGGCCCGCCTGGTGCAACTCGCGGAGCGTTCCCCCGATCCCTTTGCCGGTCTGGTACTGCTCGGTATCTTCGGCGCCTGGCTCGTCCACATCTTCGTCAACGTCGGCATGACGGTGGGGCTCGTGCCCATCACGGGAATCCCGTTGCCGTTCGTGAGTTACGGAGGGACGTTCCTCTTCATGTCGTGGGTCGCGGTGGCGATCGCGGTTCGAGTAGCGCATGAGCGATGACGAGTCTGTCGGGGACGTAGCCCACAGGAGTCCCATGGCTTGGTTCCGGAAGGACAAGAAGCCCCTCACCTCGCAGGACCGTCGCGACGTCCCGACTGACGTCTTCGACAAGTGTCCGGGGTGCGGTGAGATCCTGTACCGCGAGCGCCTGGCGCAGAACCTCAACGTCTGCCCGACCTGCGGGCATCACATGCGCATTTCGGCGGAGGCGTACCTTAGCATCCTGCTCGATCGCGGCACCTTCGCAGAGATGGACGAGGAGTTGCGCGCCGCGGACCCCCTCGAGTTCCACGACCTCAAGGCCTACCCGAATCGCATCGCGGCCGCAGAGGCTCGGGGGAAGAGCGAGGCCGTCATCACCGGTACGGGGCGCCTCGATGAACTCGATGTGGCCATCGCGGTCATGGACTTCGACTACATCGGCGGATCCATGGGGTCCGTCGTCGGGGAGAAGATCACGCGGGCGGCGAAGCGAGCACTCGGAGACAAGACGCCCTTCATCATCGTGAGCGCCTCAGGCGGTGCGCGTATGCAGGAGGGGATCTACTCGCTCATGCAGATGGCGAAGACGTCCGCCGCGCTGGCCCGACTGCACGAGGCGGGGCTCCCGTTCGTGTCCATCATCACGAATCCGACCACGGGGGGCGTGACGGCTTCCTTCGCCATGCTCGGCGACGTGAACTTCGCGGAGCCCGGGGCGCTGATCGGCTTCGCGGGTCCGCGCGTGATCGAGGAGACGATCAGGCAGGAGCTTCCCGATGGGTTCCAGCGCGCCGAGTTCCTTCGCGATCACGGCATGGTCGACCGCGTGGTGGACCGCCGTGAGCTCAAGGAGATGGTAGCGCTCGTGCTCCGCCACACGTACGCCGGGTGGGCCAGGTAGGCACCACCAAGGCGGGGCCGGACCGACTCGATCCGCTCACCGAGGATCCCCTCCTCAGGGCGCTCTTTCCCGCGCTCGCGACCGGGGTGGAGTGGGGGCTCGAACGGACCGAGGGCGCGTTGGTCTCGCTCGGGAGTCCCCACCGCGCGTTCCGGTCGATCCACGTGGGTGGCACCAATGGGAAGGGCTCCGTAACGACCACCCTCGCTTCGGTCCTCCGTAAGCAAGGTCGCCGGGTGGGCTGTTACACCTCGCCCCACCTTTGCTCGTTCCTCGAGCGCATCCGGGTGGATGGTCGCCCGATCGACGAAACTCGCTTGCTCGCCTACGCGAGCGAGATTCGGGAGCCGGTCTCGACGTTCGGCCTCACCTTCTTCGAAGCGGCGACGGTGCTCGCATTCCACGCGTTCGCGCGCGAAGGCGTAGACGTGGCGGCGATCGAGGTGGGGCTGGGGGGCAGGCTCGACGCCACCAACGTGGTCGCGCCGGAAGTGGCCATCGTGACCAACATCGCGATGGACCATGCGGATTTTCTCGGCGATAGCTTGCCGCTGATCGCACGCGAGAAGGCGGGGATCATCAAGGCGGGCGTGCCCTTCGTCACGGGGGAGTCGGATCCGGCATTGCTCGACATCTTCTCCGGCGTGGCGCGTGCCGCCGGCGCGCCGATGCACGTGGTTTCCCCCGACCGCCTTCTGGACGTGGTGGTCGCACCCGCCCAGACGTCGTTCCGGATGTCGACGCGCGCGTGGGGAGACCTCGAGGTCGTGACGCCACTCGCCGGTGCGCATCAGGCGATGAACGCCGCCGTAGCCATCGAGGCACTGGAGCACGTCCCGGCCGACCTCCGCCCCGACGCGCGCATGCTGCTCGAGGGTGTGCGTGATGTACGCCATCACGGGCGCAACGAGATGCTCACGCTCGATGGCCGCAACTGGCTCTTCGACGTCGCGCACAATCCGGCGGGGATCGCGTCGCTCGTAGAGACGCTCGGGCGGCTGGAGCTGCCGAGGCCCCGCGTGGCCCTGATCGGCGTGCTGTCGGACAAGGACTGGAGGGTGATGCTGCCCCCCTTGCTCGAGCGCGTGGACGCGGCCGTGCTCACGGTGCCCCCGTCGGCGCCGGCGGACCGACGATGGGACCCGGGGGTCGCCGCGGACGCGCTGGCAGCCAGGGAGATTCGCGCGGTCCCAGACTTCGCCGAAGCTCTGGCCGCGGCCGCCGCGAGGGCGGGCGAGGGGACCGTCGTGGTCACCGGCTCGGTGCACACGGTGGGCAATGCCATGCGGCTGCTCGGAGTGGACCCGCTCCGCTAGATTCCGCGCCACCATGGCCACCTCGGTATTCCAGAGGCTCCCGGGGTTCCGCGACTTCCCCCCCGAAGAGCTCGCGCTCCGCTCGCACATCCAGGAAGCATGGCGCCGGGTTTCCCGGCGCTACGGCTTTCAGGAGTACGATGGGCCGCCCTTGGAGCCCCTCGAGCTGTACACGGAGAAGAGCGGAGCCGAGATCGTGGGTCAGCTCTACAACTTCACGGACAAGGGTGGCCGCGAGGTCGCGATGCGACCCGAGATGACGCCCTCCCTGGCGCGCATCCTGGGGGACCGAAGCCGTGGCATGAGCAAGCCGATCCGGTGGTTCAGCACGCCCCAGCTCTTCCGTTACGAGCGGCAGCAACGGGGTAGGCTGCGCGAGCACTACCAGTGGAATGTGGACATCGTCGGCGAAGAAGACGTCGCCGCCGACGCCGAGGTGCTCGCGGTGGCCATCGACGGCCTGCGCGCGCTGGGCCTCGGGTCCGACGACTTCCGCGCCCGTGTGTCCGACCGGCGCCTGCTGCGCGAGGTGCTGCTCGCATTCGGTGTCGAGGAGGAGAAGCTTCCGACCGCCTTCGGCGTCATCGACAAGATCGAGCGGTTGCCGCGCGAGAAGGCGCGAAACATGCTGCTCAACGACACTAGGCTCGGTACCGCGGACACGGATGGCCTACTCGCGCTGCTCGATGCTCCGGGCCTCGCTGCGTTGCAGGAGAAGTTTGGCCAACACGACGCGATCGGCATGGAGCTGAAGCGCGTGGAACAATACGTCGCGGCGCTCGACGCCATGGGCCTAGGCGCCTACGTCGAGTTCGATTTGCGCATCGTGCGCGGGCTCGCCTACTACACCGGCATCGTCTTCGAGCTGTTCGACCGCAAGGGTGAGCTGCGTGCGATCTGCGGGGGCGGGCGCTACGACCGCTTGCTCGAACTCGTGGGCGGCGAGCCGCTCCCTGCCGTCGGGTTCGGCATGGGGGATGTCGTGCTCGGCGAGCTGTTGGCTGAGCGTGGGCTCTTGCCCGCGTACGCCCGCTCGCTCGACTACTTCATCATCGCCGTGTCGGCGGAGCAGCGACCGCAAGCGTTGCGCATCGCGCACACACTGCGCGACCGCGGCCACAGCGTCTCCTATACGCTCAAGGCCGAGCAGGGCGTGACGAAGCAGATGAAGCAGGCCCAGCGCGAGGGCGCCAAGGAGGTCCTCATCGTGGGACCGGACGAGCTGGCGCGCGGGTCCGTTACAGCGCGGAACATGGAATCGGGCGGGGAGCGCGAGATCCCGCTAACTGATCTCACCACGAAGTGAGTAGACGAGCGCATGGCTGAAGAGAAGAAGCTGACGACGAGGGCCGAGGACTTCTCCGAGTGGTACAACGAGATCGTCCAGCGTGCGGAGCTGGCCGACTATGCGCCCGTGCGTGGCAGCATGGTCATTCGCCCGTGGGGGTACGGCATCTGGGAGAACATGCAGCGCGCGCTCGACGCCATGCTCAAAGACACCGGGCACGAGAACGCGTACTTCCCGCTCCTCATCCCGATGAGCTTCATCGAGAAGGAGAAGAAGCACGTCGAGGGCTTCGCACCCGAGTTGGCGATCGTCACGCAGGCGGGAGGAAAGGTGCTCGAGGAGCCCTACGCCATCCGGCCCACCTCCGAGACGATCATCTACGCCATGTACGCCAAGTGGGTACAGAGCTATCGCGACCTACCGATCCTGATGAACCAGTGGGCGAACGTCATGCGCTGGGAGCTGCGCACACGGCTCTTCCTGCGCACCACCGAGTTCCTCTGGCAGGAGGGGCACACCGCGCACGCCACCGCGGAGGAAGCGGATGCTGAGGCGCTCATGATCCTCGGCCTCTACCGACGCTTCGTCGAGGAGTGGATCGCGCTCCCGCCGCTGACCGGCGTGAAGTCGGACACTGAGCGGTTCGCTGGTGCCGTGCGGAGCTACTGCATGGAGGCGCTCATGCAGGACAACAAAGCGCTCCAGGCCGGCACGTCGCACTTCCTTGGCCAGAACTTCGCCAAGCAGTTCGACCTCAAGTTCCAGTCCGAGGGCGGGCAGGAGGAGTATGCCTGGAACACCTCATGGGGCGTCTCGACCCGACTGGTTGGCGGCATGGTGATGACCCACGGCGACGACGCCGGGCTCGTGGTGCCGCCGAAGATCGCACCGACTCAGGTGGTGATCGTGCCGATCCTGGGCGGGGACGACGAGGCTCCTGTGCGCGCGAAGTGCACCGAGGTCGCGGCGCGGCTCAAGGCCGCGGGCGTGCGCGTGAAACTAGACGCGCGCGACCACGTGAGCGCGGGCGCCAAGTACTACGAGTGGGAGCGGAAGGGGGTCCCCTTCCGCATGGAGATCGGACCCAAGGACCTGGCCAAGGGCTCGGTCGCGCTGGTCCGGCGCGTGACCCCCGAGGGGGAGAAGCGGAAGGCGTTCGTGCCTGAGGCCGAGGCCATCGCGACGCTCCCCGCGCGACTCGACGCATTCCAGGTCGAATTGCTCGAGGCGGCGCGGAAACGTCGTGACGCCAATTCGGTGCGCGGCGTGACCTCCATCGACGAGCTGGCGAAGGCGCTCGACGAAGGCGCGGGCTTCGTGTTCACGGGGTGGAGTGGGGATCCGGCCGTCGAGGCCGAGATCAAGGAGCGCACGAAGGCGACGCTCCGCGCGGTGGTCGACGAGGAGTTCCGCTCGGACAAGGCGCCGAGTACGTGCGTATCGGGGAAGGGTGCATCGATCGGCGAGGTCGCGTGGGCGAGGGCGTACTGATGGGGGCCGTGCGATGAGCCACGAGCACGATCGGGTCCTCATCCTCGACTTCGGGTCGCAGTTCACCAAGCTGATCGCGCGGCGCATCCGTGAGGAGCGCGTCTACTGCGAGATTCACCCTCCTACGCGCTCACTCGCCTGGATCAAGGAATGGAACCCGAAGGCGGTCATCCTGTCCGGCGGACCGAACTCGGTCTACGACCCGGGCGTGCCGACCACCGACCCCGCGCTCTTCCGGGCGGGGTACCCGGTGCTCGGCATCTGCTATGGGCTCCATCTCATCGCGCAGCTCGAAGGCGGCAAGGTCCACCACGGGCGTCGGGAGTACGGGCGGGCGGAACTCGCCATCGAGTGCGCCGAGGGGGTCTTCGCGGGCTTCACCAAGGGCGAGAAGACGACGGTCTGGTGCTCGCACGGCGACCACGTGGACGAGCCGCCGCCGGGCTACGAGAGGGTCGCGTCGACGGACACGCTCCGCGTCGCCGCCTTCCGCGCGAAGGACCGGCCGATCTGGGCGGTGCAGTTCCACCCCGAGGTCGCGCACACGGTGCGCGGCGACGAGATCCTCTCGAACTTCCTCTTCGAGGTGGCCAAGGTTCGGGCGACATGGACCGCGGGCGCCTTCATCGAGGATACCGTCGAGCGCATCCGCGAGCAGGTTGGCGACAGGACCGCCATCTGCGGCCTCTCGGGCGGCGTGGACTCGTCGGTCGCGGCGGTGCTGGTCCATCGGGCGATCGGGGACCGGCTCACCTGCATCTTCGTCGACCACGGCCTACTGCGTCGGCACGAGCGCGACCAGGTCGAGCGCCTCTTCCGCACGCATTACGATCTGAAGCTCGTGGTCGAGGACGCCTCGAGGGAGTTCCTGGGCGACCTGGCCGGCGTCGTGGACCCCGAAGCCAAGCGCAAAGCGATCGGCGCGCGCTTCATCGACGTGTTCGAGAAGGCGGCCAAGCGAGAGGGGACGGGGGCGTCGTTCCTGGTGCAGGGAACGCTCTACCCGGACGTCATCGAGTCGGTCTCGGCGGGTGGGCCGTCCGTCACCATCAAGACGCACCACAACGTCGGCGGGTTGCCCGAGCGGCTTCCCTTCAAGCTCATAGAGCCGCTCCGCGAGCTGTTCAAGGACGAGGTACGCCAGGTCGGCCGTGAGTTAGGACTCCCCGAGGAGTTCGTCGGCCGCCACCCGTTCCCCGGCCCTGGGCTCGCCATCCGCATCCTCGGCGAGGTGACCGAGGAGCGGCTCGCCGTGCTGCGCGACGCCGACGCGATCTATCTCGAGGAGATCCGCGCCGCCGGGCTGTACGACGAGATCTGGCAGGCCTTCGCGGTGCTGCTCCCGGTGCGCTCGGTGGGCGTCATGGGTGACGCGCGCACCTACGAGAACGTGCTCGCGTTACGCGCAGTCACGTCCCGCGACGGCATGACGGCGGACTGGTACCCATTCCCCCACGACGTGCTCGGGAAGATCTCCACGCGCATCATCAACGAGGTGAAGGGCGTCAACCGCGTCACCTACGACATCAGCTCGAAGCCGCCCGCCACCATCGAGTGGGAGTAGGGCGCCCTGGCGTCACGGCGGCTCCGGGTCACTCCTCGCCGATCACCGCGTCGGCTTCGATCTCGACCATCATCTGCGGGTCGATGAGGCGCGACACCTCGACCATCGTGGTCGCAGGCGGATGGTCCCTGAAGATGTCGCCGTGCGCCCGGCCATACTCCTGCCACTTGCTGATGTCGGTGACGAACATGCGGGTGCGCGTCACGTGCTCGACCCCCGCGCCGAGGCCGGCGAGCGCGCCCTGGATGATCTCGAAGCAGCGCAGCGTCTGCTTGTAGGGGTCCCCCGGCGCGTGTACGGTCCCGTCCGGGTTCATGGGGGCGGTGCCCGTCACGAAGATGCGACTGCCCGCGCGCAACGCGCGGCAGTATCCGATCTTGCTCTCCCAGGGTGCTCCGCTGAAATGCCTCTGGAACGACACTTGCCTCTCCGGTGTGTGAGGGGTTCTCGGACGCGCCGAGTCACGCTCGGTGCTCCACCTACACACGAATCGCACGGAGGAGCCCAGTGCCGCGCTTCCTGACCGCCACGGTCCTGTCCGCCCTGCTCGCCATTCCCGTCTCTGCCCAGGTAGCCTGGGACAGTCCCGCGCTGCTGAGCCCCACGGTGCCCTCCGGGTTCTCGATCTTCCTGGTGGAGCCGGCCGGAGGGGACCTCGGTGCCATGGGGACGCTCCGTCACTCGGCCGGCCCGGTCGGCATGGGCTACCGCGCCATGGTCGCGGAGGAATCAGGCCCAGCGGGTGACGTGGCGGTGTCGGGTGGCGTGGACATCTCCGGGATCATGGCGCGCGGCGTGGAAGGCTCCGAGGTCGACGTGATGTGGTGGGCCGGGGGCGGCCTCAGCGTGGGCTCGGACTGGATCGTGTCCGCGCCGGCGGGGATCATCCTCGGCTGGAGCGGCGCTGGCGACAACGTCATCTTCAGTCCGTATGGCGGCGCGCACGTCGTGCTCGATCTATCGGGCAACGACGGGGACGCGGTGAACTTCGACGGGGTCGTCGACCTCGGGCTCGACTTGGTGCTCTCGTCCGGCTGGATGATCCGCGCCGGCGCGAGCATCGGCGACCGCGAGTCGATCGCCGTCGGCGTGAAGATTCCCGGCGGGAGCTGACCTACGGCGTGGGGGCGGCCACGTCGCCCTCGATTCTCGACTCCACCTCGATCCAGATCGCGTTCATGTAGTCGAGGTCGCTACCGTGCGCTTCTGCGAAGCTCACGAGGGCCTCGGCCGCGACGCCATGGTCTGCGAGGATCCGCTCTCGCTCCCCCACAGGCAGCTGGAAATCGCTCGCCTCCGTCGCGGCCCGGCGCAGGTCCACATAGGTCGCGATGAAGGTCTCGCGATCGATGACCCCTTCGGGAACGGCCGTCCCCTCTCCGCCGCCACATCCGGCGACCAGGAGGAGAAGTGCGAGGGTCGAAGTGCGTCGGTTCATGCGGTCGTGGTATCCCGGACTCCCCCTGGGGATCCTTGAAACTGGGGGACGGCGAGCTACCGTTCACGTATCCGACGCCACCTTGGGGGACCCGATGAACGCACGCAGCAAGCTCCTCGTCGCCCTGCTCGTGATCGCCGGCGCCTGCGCCGTGAACCCGGCCACGGGGCGCCGCGAGTTCACCCTGGTGAGCGAGAGCCAGGAGATCCAGATGGGGAGGGAATCCGACCCCGCGATCTCGGCCCAATTCGGACTGGTCGAAGACGCCGAGCTGCAGGCCTACGTGGCAGGGATCGGCTCGCGCCTGGCTGCGGTGTCGGAGCGGCCCAGTTTGCCCTGGTCGTTCAAGGTGGTCGACGACCCGATCGTGAACGCGTTCGCGCTTCCGGGTGGCTTCATCTACGTGTCGCGCGGCATCCTGGCGCACTTCGATAGCGAGGCGGAACTGGCCGGGGTGCTCGGCCACGAGATCGGCCACGTGACCGCGCGCCACTCCGCGAGTCAGATGAGCCGTCAGCAACTCCAGCAGATCGGACTCGGCGTGGGCATGGTCTTCTCCGAGACCTTCCGTGAATACGGCGACCTGGCGGCAGCGGGCCTCCAGCTCATGAACCTGCGCTACTCGCGTGGCGACGAGAGCCAGTCGGATGCGCTCGGGCTCCGATACATCGGCCGCCTCCAATACGACCCCGAGGGGATGATCGGCGTCTTCGACATGCTCGCTCAGGTGAGCGGAGGCGGAGACGGACGCGTGCCCGAGTGGCAGTTGACGCACCCCTATCCCGAGAATCGCGAGCAGTCGATGCGCGACTCGATCGCCGCGCAGGGGCTCGCGCGTGGCGGGCGGGTCGCGCGTAACGAGTACCTCGAGCAGCTCGACGGCATGGTGTACGGCGAGAATCCGCGCGAGGGCTACTTCAAGGCCGCGCGCTTCGTGCATCCCGAGCTGGCCCTCGATCTGACTTTCCCGACCGGGTGGACGACGGTCAATCAGCGCACCGTAGTTGCGGCGATCGCACCCCAAGAAGCGGCTGTGCTCACGATGGAGTTGGTGACCGACCCGGCCGCGCCCGACGTCGAGCTACGCGAGTTCCTCCGCCAAGAGGGCATCACCGCAGGCCCGGTACGCCAGGACGGCTCGGGGCAGGTCGAGCGCGTGCGGGCGGACTTCGACGCGGCGGCCGAGAGCGGCGTCATTTCCGGCGAGGTCGCATTCATCCGGTACGGGGGCAACGTCTACCGACTACTCGGCTACGCGGCTCAGACCAACTGGCGGGCGAACGCCAGCGCGGTCGCTTCGGCCATCTCGACCTTCCAGCCCCTGACCGATCGCGCCATCCTGGCGGTACAGCCCTGGACGATCGACATCGTCACGCTACCTGGCGCGACTTCGCTGCAGACGTACGTGAGCCGGAACCCGTCACCGATCCCGATCGAGGACCTGGCGCGCCTGAACCGCGTTGCGCCGGGCGAAGTGCTCTCTGCGGGCACGCGCATCAAACGGGTGGTTGGGAGCGCGCTGCCCTAGGCCGCGAGTGGCCCGGAACTTGACTCCTTACATGGGCTGAAGGGGCCGAGGCTGCCAAGGTGGCAGCGTGCGGTGAGGGACGAAACCGATCATCCCGAGGAAGCCCGATGTTCAGCGCCGAACGTCTCACCGTCAAAGCGGCGGAGGCCCTGCAGGCCGCGGCCGCGGATGCGCGCCGCCGCGGCAATCCGGAGATCCACGGCGCCCATCTGTTAGGCGCGCTCCTCGACCAGGAGGAGGGGATCGTCGTCCCCATCCTGCAGAAGCTCGAGGTCGCCGTGCCCCTCGTACGGCAACGCGTCACGGAAGCGCTCGACGCGATGGCGCGGGTGGAGGGGGGCTCGGAGCCCAACCTCTCCCGCGACCTGAGGAAGGCGCTCCAGGGCGCCGACGACATATCGAAGGAGCTCGGCGACGAGTACGTCTCGACCGAACATCTGCTCCTCGGCCTCACCGGCGAGAAGGATGACGCCGGGCGCATCCTTCGGGATGCGGGGGCCTCGCTCGCCGAAGTGCGCGCGGCGCTCGAGTCCGTGCGCGGCTCGCATCGCGTGACGGACGACACTCCCGAGGACAGCTACCGCGCGCTCGCGCGCTTCTCGAAGGATCTCACCGAGATGGCGCGACGTGGGAAGCTCGACCCGGTCATCGGTCGCGACGAGGAGATCCGTCGGGTGATCAAGGTTCTCGCGCGGCGCACGAAGAACAATCCGATCCTCATCGGTGAGCCCGGCGTGGGAAAGACCGCTATTGTCGAGGGCCTCGCGCAGCGCATGATCGCGGGGGATGTCCCGACCTCGCTCAACAACAAGAAGCTTCTCCAGCTCGACATCGGCTCGATGCTCGCGGGCGCGAAGTACCGCGGAGAGTTCGAGGAGCGCATGAAGGCCGTCATCAAGGAGATCACGGAGGCCGAGGGCCGCTACGTGATCTTCATCGACGAAATGCACACGATCGTCGGGGCGGGTGCGGCCGAGGGGGCCGTCGACGCCGGCAATATGCTCAAGCCCGCGCTCGCGCGCGGCGAGCTGCGCGTGGTCGGCGCCACGACGCTCGACGAGTACCGCATGCACATCGAGAAGGACCCGGCGCTCGAGCGACGCTTCCAGCCGGTGTACGTGGCGCCTCCGTCCGTCGAGGACTCGATCGCGATCCTGCGCGGCCTCAAGGAGCGGTATGAGGTGCACCACGGCGTGCGCATCACCGACGAAGCGGTGATCGCGGCGGCCAAACTGTCGGACCGGTACATCGGCGGACGATTCCTGCCCGACAAGGCGATCGACCTCATCGACGAGGCCTCGAGCAGGCTCCGAATCGAGATCGACTCGCTTCCGCAGGAGATCGACGAGGTCGAGCGGCGCATCGTGCAGCTCGAGATCGAGCGGCAAGCGCTCCAGAAGGAGTCGGATCGCTCGGCCGTCGAACATCGCGAGGCCATCGAGGCCGAGCTCGCCGAGCTACGCGAGAAGAGCCAGGGCATGAAGGCGAAGTGGCAGGCCGAGAAGGACGTCATCGGTGAGATCCAGACCCTGCGCTCCAAGATCGAGACGCTGCGCGTCGAGGCCGAGCGTGCCACGCGCACGGGTGATCTCGCGCGCGCGGCCGCGATCTCGTACGGCGAAGTGCCGGAGGCGGAGCGTAAGGTCACCGCGCTGGCCGCCCGTTTGGCCGAGCTACAGAAGGAGAAGAAGTACCTGAAGGAAGAGGTCGAGGCGGACGACATCGCCGAGGTGGTGGCCGAGTGGACGGGCATTCCGGTCACGCGGCTCATGGAGTCGGAGCGGAAGCGGCTCACCCAACTCGAGGAGCACCTGGGCGCGCGCGTGATCGGCCAGCCGGAAGCGATCGAGGCCGTGTCGAACGCCGTGCGTCGGGCGCGGGCTGGGCTCCAGGATCCGAACCGGCCCGTGGGCTCGTTCATCTTTCTGGGCCCGACCGGCGTGGGAAAGACCGAGACCGCACGCGCACTCGCGGAGTTCATCTTCGACGACGAGCGCGCCATGGTGCGCATCGACATGTCGGAGTACATGGAGAAGCACGCGGTGGCACGGCTGATCGGTGCGCCTCCTGGGTACGTGGGCTACGAGGAGGGCGGGCAGCTCACGGAAGCGGTGCGCCGTCGCCCGCACGCCGTCGTCCTCTTCGACGAAATCGAGAAGGCGCACCCGGACGTGTTCAACGTCCTCCTCCAGATCTTGGACGACGGACGGCTCACCGATGCACAGGGTCGCACCGTCGACTTCCGCAACGTGGTCATCATCATGACCTCGAACATCGGGAGCCAGAACATCCTGGAAGCTGCGCAGGCGGGGAGCTGGGCCGATGTGGAGAAGGTCGTGCGCGGGCAGCTGCACGGGCACTTCCGCCCGGAGTTCCTGAACCGCGTCGACGACGTGGTCGTGTTCCGCCCCCTGGGCGCGGCCGAGCTGCGGAAGATCGTGGACCTCCAGCTGCGCCGGGTCGGGAAGCTCGTGGCCGACGTCGGACTCGTGCTCGAGGTCAGCGACGCTGCCAAGGACTTCCTGGCACGCGACGGCTTCGACCCGGTCTACGGGGCGCGGCCGCTCAAGCGTGCCATCCAACGTCAGATCCAGGACCCGCTGGCTCTGCACCTGCTCGACGAGGAGGTCGCCGAGGGGAGTGTCATCCGGGTCGGCGTGGCCCCGGACGGCGAGCGTCTTGCCTTCGAGTCGGTCGCCGGCGGCAAGCTCGCGCGGGCACCCATCGGAGCGGCAGGGTAGGAGGGTGGTGCGTCACTTCCTCCCCCCTGGGCTTCCTGCCAGATTCCCCGGCATGACCACCTCCCGCCGCCTCGCCCTGCTGGTGACGGCAGTGCTCCTGTCGGCGTGCACCTCGCAGGCTGGGCCGAGCGAGGTGGCCCCCGTGGCCGCCCAGCTCTCCGTCGAGCGCTTCCTCCAGGCGGCCAACCAGCGCGACGTTCAGGCGATGGGGCGGCTCTTCGGCACGTCGGCCGGACCGGTCGGCGATACCGGGGGGACATTCGGCTGCTTCTTCAAGAAGATCGGCTCCTGGTTCGGCGGCTCGTCATGTACCAGGCGCGTGGAGGTCGAGCTGCGCATGGACGCCATCGCGAATATCGTGCAGCACGAGGACTACATGATCGTTCGCGAAGAGCCGGTGGCGGGACGTACCAGCCCGACTCGGCGCGTGTTGGTGGACTTGGACATGGGCACGCGCGCCGTGACGGGTGCACCGTTCGTTGTGGTGCAAACCTCGGAGGGGCGTTGGCTGGTCGAGGAAGTCCCGCTGGAAACGATCATCGGGCGCTAGGCGCCCGGAGCGCGTTCCACGAGCTCGACGAGAATACCCCCGGTCCCCGAGGGATGAAGGAACGCCACTCGGTGGCCGCCGGCGCCGACGCGCGGGGCACGGTCGATGAGCGGCACTCCAGCGGACTCGAGGCGGGCCAGTTCGCTTTCGAGGTCGACGGTGCGGTACGCGATGTGGTGCAGCCCCTGTCCGTGGCGTTCGAGAAATCGACCGACCGTGGTATCGGGGCGGAGGGGCTCGATCAGCTCGAGGGCGCCGACGAAGGCGACGCGGACACCCTGGGCCTCGAGGGTTTCGGGTGGGGTGCAGGAGCCGACGGAGACGAGCTCGAAGACGGCACGGCTCTCTTCGATGGAATGGACCGCGACGGCGACGTGATCGAGAGTGCGCCCCGCGGCTGAGAATCGATTCATGGCCGGATGCTACGGACCGCAGAATACAGCGACAAGGAGAACCTGGAATGGCGACGAGTGAGATGATCCTGGACGTGACCGACGCGACCTTCGCCGACGAGATCGAGAAGGCCGCCGGCCTTCACATGGTCGACTTCTGGGCGGTGTGGTGTGGGCCCTGCCGACTCGTGGCGCCCATCGTGGCCGAGTTGGCCGAGCAGTACCACGGCAAAGGGCTGCACGTCGCGAAGCTCGACGTCGACTCGAACCAGAAGACGACCGCGCGTTTCCGCGTGATGTCGATCCCGAGCATCCTTTTCTTCAAGGGCGGCGCCCTCGTGGACACGGTGGTGGGTGCCGTGCCCAAGTCCGTCCTCGAGGAGAAGATCAAGAAGCACCTGTAGGACCTTCGAGTCCGACACGCGCGTGGCGACGCTCTTCCTGGTCAGCACCCCGATCGGGAACCTAGAGGACCTGTCGCCGCGCGCGGCGGACACGCTGCGTGTCGTCGGTCGCGTGCTCGCCGAAGACACGCGACGGACGCGGATCCTCACCGAGCGCGTTGGCTCGGGGGCGAAGTTGGTCTCGCTGCACGCGCACAACGAGCGCGAGAGGACCCCGGCGATCCTGGGCTGGCTCGCCCAAGGCGAGGACCTCGCGCTCGTCTCGGATGCGGGTACGCCCCTCCTGTCGGATCCCGGCGCGCGGGTGGTCGACGCCGTACTCGGGGCGGGGCATGCCGTCGTGCCGATCCCAGGGCCGAGCGCGATCCTCGCGGCGCTCGTGGCCTCGGGCCTCCCTAGCGAACGCTTTGCCTTCCTCGGATTTCTGCCCCGGAAGGGAGGGGAGAGGCAGGTGCTCCTCCAGCGCGTGGCGCGGTCCGAAGAGACGGTCGTCCTCTTCGAATCGCCGCAACGCGTCGCGGCCCTGCTCGAGGCGCTCGCGGAGACGTGTGGAGCGGACCGGCGCGTCGCCGGTGCCCGGGAACTCACGAAGGTCCACGAAGAGGTGACCCGAGGAACCCTGGCGACCGTGGCCGCCTACTATCGGGAGCACCCGCCCCGAGGGGAGGTCACGGTCGTCGTGGCACCCGCCGGGGCCGAGGAGAACCCGGACTTGCAGGCGGAGGCCCATCGGCTGGCGGCACGGCTACTGTCGGATGGCTTGAAGCCATCGGCGGCCGCCAAGGAATTGGCCGCCCGCCTCGACCTGGCGCGGAACGACGCGTACCGTGTGGTCCAGGAGGCCACCCGCATCATCGAAGACGTAGACCTCGAATGATTTCCTTTCTGCTCGCAGCCTCGTTCGCCGTCACGGCATCCGTGTTGCCGCCGGCGGACACCCTCGGCATCGCGCGACTCCGCTACGACGGGGGCGGGGACTGGTACGCCAATCCGTCGTCGCTCGCGAACCTCCTCACCGCCATCCGCACCCGGACCGGGATCCCCATGGCGGCGCGCGAAGCCACGGTGACGCCCCTCGACCCGGGGCTCCCGGATCACCCGTATCTATATATGACGGGGCACGGGAACGTGAGCTTCTCGCCGGCGGAGCGCGTCGCGCTGCGCGCCTACCTGATCGGGGGTGGGTTCCTGCACGCGGACGACAACTACGGCCTCGACGAATCGTTCCGTCGCGAGATGCACGAGATCTTCCCGGATGCCGAGCTGACCGAGATCCCGGCGGACCACCCGATCTACCATGTCCTGTACGATTTTCCGCTGGGGATTCCCAAGATCCACGAGCACGATGGCAACGCTCCGCAGGGCCTGGGTATCTTCTATGGCGGGCGCTTGGTCGTCTTCTACAGCTATGAGACCGACCTCGGCGACGGGTGGGAAGACCAAGGAGTCCATGACGAT
>JBEBGN010000321.1:0-1657 GCA_040081395.1 Longimicrobiales bacterium | reverse complement strand
AGACAAGGCGGAACGGGACGAATTGCTTCGTCGATGCGCGGACGGCGCCGCAAAGGATGCCCTCACCCAGCTGACCGCCTGGCTGGACCGTCCTCCGTCTGACGAGGTCGTCCTCGCCGGCCGCCGCGTGCTGTACGACCGGCTGCAACCGCTTGACACGGATGCCCGCCGCTCGGAGATCGAGCGGATCATCGGCCTGTGTGAGGTGGCCGGTCGTGCGGCGGGAGGCGTCTTGGGCTTCGGCGCGCTGTCGTCAGACGAGCGGGGTCACATCCAGTCCGTTCGGCACGACCTTGATCATCGTCCTTGACCGAATGGCGCAGGCCGAAGGAGACAACGCGGGCCCAGTCGTCATCGAATCGGGAGCTGCGGAAATCGTTCGTTGCTCCCCGGCTCGATCTGGACGCCGAAGGCATTGAGTCCCATCGACGTGGCGCGATAGGAACTCGCAGTGAAGGCGGCACTCATCAACAGCTCCGTATCGTAACGCGCTGCGAGAGCCGCCCACGTCGCGTCGGAGATCACCATATCGCGAAAGAGCTCGTCAACAGCCTGGAGAAGCACGCGCTCGAATGGATCCCACCCTGCGGCATCTGGCCCCTCGGCGATACGCACCGGGTCGAGCCCGTAGTCGCGCGCCCGTCCGACGCTGCCCACGTGCTGCGCCCATTCGTACTCAGAACGGCAGTTCCACCCGATCCGAAGGATGAGCATCTCCCGATGGCGAGGCTGGAGCTTCGAGACCCGGTTGATGAAATTCGCGCGCCGCGCTCGTCCCGCGTCAAGCTTCGGATGCTGGGCGAAGGTGCGAGTCACCGCGATGCTGTCGCCCGGTAGAGGCTCGACGCGAGCGACCGTGAGAGCCGGCTCCCTCGCGGGAACGGCGACGCGGTAGGGCACATCGGTGGGCAGCCGATCAGGCCTCGACGGATCTGGCTGCACACCAAAGGTGTTGTACAGCATCGACAGCACCGTGAAGTGGTTCGCCGTTTCCACCGCGTCCATCATGTGCTGCGTATCGTAGGAGGCGGCCACGGTCGCCCACGTGGCCTGGCTGATGGAAGAATTCCGGACAAGTTCGTCCACCAGTCGAAGCAGCGACGCCTCGAAACGGTCCCACCCCGGGGCGTCTGGACCTTCCGCAATAAGGTGCAGGTCGCGCGCGGTCATGCCGTCGGCGTTCGCCCGAGCCGCCTGATCGGACCAGAGGACGTGACTCCGGCCAAGCCAGGCTGCCCGCAGAGCAAGGAGCCGCCGGTGGCGAGGGGAGAGAGTCGACTCCTCGGACAAGTAGATGGTGTACGGGATGACGGCTTCGGCGAGCGGCGGCAGTTGAAGGAGCGTATCGACGCCGTGATCCACCTGCCGGGCGTTCGGGAACCTGGCCAATATCTGTCGGTGCGCTTCTGTGCGCTGGCTCTCCGGCAGGGGCGAAATTCGAGGCGTTGCGGCCGACACGGCGACATCCGGCCGGGGATCGGCGACGAACCCGTCCCGATTGGGCATCCGCACTTGCGAGAGGCTCGTCGCGTTCATCACGCGGTCCTCCGGAATGATTCCGTTCAGGTTCAGTACGTAGGCGACGGCCGCGTACACGTCGGGCGCCGTGAGTGAGCCCGGGTGGTCGAATGGCATCGCGCGATTGATGTAGTCCCAC
>JBEBGN010000164.1:0-6716 GCA_040081395.1 Longimicrobiales bacterium | reverse complement strand
TCGGCTCGCCTTGCCCGGTCTTCGAGCCCTCCGGACATTTCTTCTGCCAGCGCCACCTCACACCCCGTTCAGGAGCACGCCCGTGAAGAAGGTCGTCTTCGTCCTCGCCCTGCTCGCCCTCGGATCGACCGTTCCGGTGTCGGGCCAAGCGGGCAACTTCAGCTTCTTCGTCACGAGCAGGGGGATCGGCAATGGCGCGAACCTGGGAGGACTCCGTGGAGCCGACCAGCACTGCCAGTCGTTGGCCTATGCGCTGGGTTCCGTCTTCAACTGGCGGGCGTACCTGAGCGCGGTGGCAGTCGACGGCCAACCCGCAGTGAACGCTCGCGACCGTATCGGTCCCGGACCCTGGCACAACTTCCGCGGGGAGCTCATCGCGCGGGACGTGACCGAGTTGCACTCGGATGCTGCGAACCTGACGAAGGAGAGCATCCTCACCGAGATGGGGCGCACCTCGAACGGCCGCGGCGACACACCGAACCAGCACGACATCCTGACCGGGTCCAACCCTGATGGGACCGTCTATACGGGCGAGGGTACCACCGCGTGTGGCAACTGGAGAAGCAACGCCGAAGGATCGGCGCGCGTGGGCCATCACGACCGGCAGGGGGGCGGCGACAATCCCACCTCCTGGAACTCCGCACACGACTCGCGCGGATGCAGCCAGGAAGATCTCGTCGGAACCGGTGGCAACGGGTACTTCTATTGCTTCGCGATGGATGCGGCGCAGCAAGAGGAAGAGGACGAGTAGGGCGCCGGGCCTGCAGGTGAGCCCCCGGTGGCTCACCGCGGCGGTCCTGTTCGGTAGCGCTCCGTTCTCGGCCCCACGCGCGTTCGCCCAGGAGGTACCGTCCGTGGAGTCGTGGGGCATCACCGCCGTGGCCGGCCTCGAGCTCGGGCACCACACGCTCGCCGAGCGACCCACCGGGTGCACCGTCCTGCTCGCGCGGGGGGGCGCCGTGGGCGGGGTGGATATCCGCGGCTCCTCCCCAGGCACGCGTGAGACGGCGCTGCTCGACCCCGTGAACACGGTCGATGTCGTGCACGCCGTGGTGCTTTCGGGGGGCTCGGCGTTCGGCTTGGATGCGGCCTCGGGGGTCATGCAGTACCTCGACGAGCGGGACATCGGCTACCGGGTGGGCCGGCGTACGGTCCCCATCGTGGTCGGCGCGATCCTCTTCGATCTGGGGCTCGAGGGCGAAGAGCGCGTACGCCCCGGTCCCGCCTGCGGCCACGCCGCCGCTTCGGCCGCGTCCACGCGCACGCCGGGCGAGGGATCGGTCGGGGCCGGCGCCGGCGCCACCGTCGGGAAGTTCGGCGGCGGCCGTCCCATGCGCGGGGGCTTCGGGACGGCCTCCGTCCGCCTCCCGAACGGTTTGGTGGTCGCGGCCGCGGTCGCCGTGAACGCCGTCGGGGACATCGTCGACCCGGCGACCGGAGCCATCGTCGCGGGCGCTCGGACCGAAGACGGCACCAATTTCCTGGATGCGCGGCGCGTCCTGAGGGGTGCCCCCGGAGGCGCGGCAGGCGCGGCTGGTGCGCAGGTTGGAGGCAACACGACGATCGGCGTGGTCGCCACCAATGCCCGGCTCACCAAGGCCGAAGTCACCAAAGTGGCGCAGATGGCTCAGGACGGCCTCGCGCGCACGATCTACCCGGCCCACACCACCCGGGACGGGGACACCGTCTTCTCCTTGGCGACCGGAGCGTGGGAAGGGTCACCCGACGTCACGGTCATCGGCGCGCTCGCCGCGGAGGTTATGGCCGAGGCGATCCTGCGCGCCGTGCGCAGCGCCACCGGACTTCCGGGCATTCCGGCGGTCGTGGACCTGCCGGCAGCGAGCCGCTAGTAGGCGCTGGTTCGGGCGTTCCCACTCGCCTAAACTGGTGGCGGCACGGAAAAACCATCCAGGAAAGGGCGACGTGAGCACGTTCACCGAGCAGCAGGACCGGGTTCGCACCGAGGCGGGATTCATCGCCGCACTCGATCAGAGCGGCGGCAGCACGCCCAAGGCCCTCATGCAATACGGGCTCGCCGAGACCGCCTGGTCGAACGACGACGAGATGTTCGACGTCGTGCACGCGATGCGCGCGCGCCTCATCACCAGCCCAGCCTTCGACGGCAAACGCATCCTCGGCGCGATCCTCTTCGAGGGCACCATGGATCGCGAGATCGAAGGAATGCCGACCGCGACGTATCTGTGGAAGAAGAAGCGGGTCGTGCCCTTCCTGAAGATCGACAAGGGGCTCGCCGACCTGAAGGACGGCGTTCAGCTCATGAAGCCGATGCCGGGCCTCGACGCGCTGCTCGACCGGGCGCGCGCAAAAGACGTGTTCGGCACCAAGGAGCGCTCCCTCATCAAGGATGCGAACCCCACGGGTGTCGCCGCCGTCGTGCGCCAGCAGTTCGAGGTCGCGAAGCAGGTGCTCGCGCACGGACTTATGCCGATCGTCGAGCCCGAAGTCGACATCAAGTGTCCCGACAAGGCGAAGGCCGAAGATCTGCTCCGCAAGGAGATCTTGACCGACCTGGATCGCCTGGGGCCGCAGCAGCAGGTGATGCTCAAACTCACCATCCCGGAGAAGGACGACTTCTACAAGCCGCTCATCGAGCACCCGAAGGTGCTCAAGGTCGTCGCGCTCTCGGGCGGCTACTCGCGGGATGACGCCAACCGGCGCCTCGCCCGCAACCACGGCATGGTCGCGAGCTTCTCGCGCGCGCTGGTCGAGGGCCTGACTGCGCAGCAGTCGGAGAAGGACTTCAACGCGGCGCTCGACGGAGCCATCGAGAGCATCTTCCGCGCCTCGATGACCTGAGTCTCCACTCGGGCGCGTGGACTTCTTCAGCGACTTCTTCCTCGGCACCGCGACCAACCTCGTCGGCGTGTTCGCCGGTGTCGTGCTCGCGCTCTGGACGGAGCGGAAGCGCGAGGAGCGACAGAGCACCAAGCAGATGGCCGAGCAGGCGCGGGACCTCGCGCACTCGCGCAGGCTCGTGCTCTCGAGCGTGGTCAAGAACACGTCCGAGGCCAAACGCCTGGCCGGCGTTCTGGAAACCGACGAGGACCCCTATCTCTTCCACGCGACCTTCGAGATGGCTGTGTGGGAGGCTACCCAGGTCCAGTTCATGCGCCTGGCTACGTTGGACGAGCGCGTCCACCTGAGCCGCTTCTTCAATCAGGTGAACCGCCTTACCCGACTCATCGAGTTCCACCGCGGTCTTCGCGTCCAGCTCGAACTGCGGCAGTCGACGCTCGACGCGGGGGACCGGGTTCTGCTCTCCCAGAGCGCCGAGCGCCTGCATGTGGTCGCCGACGACGTGCGCATCGACGGGTTGGTGGTCGTGAGCGACCTGGGCGAGCCCATGCACAAGCGCCTGCTCGGGATCCACGAGTCTCCGCCCGAGTCCGACACCGCGGCTGGAGTCGCGTACCTCCCCTGACTTCGCCATTCTTGTCTCATCCCACCCTCCCACGGAGTCGCGCATGGCGCAGTTCCTGATCGAGCGTCAGATCCCCGGGGTCGAGCGCATGACCCCCTCGGAGCTGCAAGCCGTCGCCCGGAAGTCCAACAGCGTGCTGGCCGATCTGGGCAGTGAGATCCGCTGGCTGCACAGCTACATCGTGGAGGGACGCACGTTCTGCCTGTACGAGGCGCCGGATGAAGAACTGATCCGGGAGCACGCGCGCCTGACCGGATTCCCTTGCAACAAGATCACCCGGGTGGCGGGCACGCTCGAGCCGAAAATGGGGCGCGCCTGACGCTCGTGCGCTCCGCTCAGGTCGGCCTCGCCCTATCGCTGCTACTGGCCTCCACCACCGCGCTGAGCGCCCAGGAACCCGACAGGTCGGTCGTCGCCGTGCTTCGTTTCGACAACAACACCGGAGACGAGCGCTACGAGCACCTCGGTCGCGCAATGTCCAGCATGATGATCTCCGATCTGTCCGTCATCGAGCAGATCCAACTCGTCGAGCGTGAGCGCATCGAGGACGTGATGGCCGAGCTCGACCTGCAGATGTCGGGACGGGTCGATCCCGAGACTGCGGTCAGCATCGGCATGATTGTCGGTGCCGAGTACATGGTGTTCGGGTCCTTCGTCACGGTGGATCCCGAGATGCGTCTGGATACGCGCGTCACGCGCACGGAGACCGCCGAGATCGTCACTACGGCGGACGTGCGCGGTCAGGGGCAGTCGCTCTTCGACCTGCAGCAGCAGCTCGCGGACACACTGATCGCGGGGCTGCAACTCGTGCTCAGCGAGGAGGAGCGCGCGCGCCTGCGCGCGCAGCAGGAGGCGAACCGGATCGACGACGTCGACACGGCGATCGCCTTTTCCGAGGCGCTCTGCCTGCTCGACTACGGGGCCTATCCCGAAGCCTTCGAGGCGATCCAGCGCGTGCAGAGCGCCGCGCCCGGCTCCCAGATCGTGCGCGCGACCTTCAACCTGCTGCGTGACCGCGCGGCCGAGGACGCCCGCGACCGCGTCACGGGTGGAGTGCGCAACCGACTCGGCGGACTGATCGGACGCGACGTGCCGCCACCTACACGGCAACGGCCCGCGGCCTGCTGAGGGCGGCCCGGCCCGTGGGCGCACGGGCCTGATGCCGGTACGTTTCGGGCATGGACCGCGAGGACGAGCTAGGCGCCGAGCCAGCATGAGTCACCGGGTCGTGATCGTCGGCGGAGGGTTCGGCGGCTTGCACGCCGCCCTGAGTCTGCGCCGCGCACCGGTCGACGTGACCCTGGTGGATCGCAGGAACTTCCACCTCTTCCAGCCCCTGCTCTACCAGACGGCTACCGCTGGCCTCTCGCCCGCGGATATCGCCACACCCATCCGTTACTTGCTCCGCAAGCAGCAGAACGTCCGCGTCGTGATGGACGAGGTCCTTCGGCTCGATCCGCAGGCGCGAAAGCTGGTGACGAAGAACGGCGAACTGCCCTACGACTCACTCGTATTGGCCGCCGGCGTGACCAACCACTACTTCGGCCATGAGGACTGGGCGCCGCTCGCACCGGGCCTGAAGTCCATCGAGGACGCGATCTCGATCCGACGCCGGATCCTGAGAGCGTTCGAGGCCGCCGAGGCGGAACCCGATCCCGCGCGCCGGGCGCAGCTGCTCACCTTCGTCGTGATCGGCGGCGGCGCGACCGGCGTGGAACTGGCCGGGGCCGTGGGCGAGCTTGCCCACTACACGCTTCAAGGGGAGTTCCGCTCGATCGATCCGCGCGCCAGCCGGGTGCTTCTCGTGGAAGCGTCCGACCGGATCCTGCCCGAGCTCGCACCCTCCCTCTCAGAACGGGCACGCCGCTCCCTCAACCGGCTCGGCGTCGAAGTCGAGACGAACACGAGAGCGCTCGGGCTCGATGCGGAGGGCCTCGACCTGGTCCGGCAGGGTCGGACCGAGCGGATACCTGCCCGCACCGTGCTCTGGGCCGCGGGCGTTCGCGCGACCTCGCTCGGCGACGCCCTGAAGGACGCGACGGGCTGCCCGGTCGATGCCATCGGCAGGATCCAGGTGGAACCCGACCTCAGCGTGCCCGGGCATCCGGAGATCTTCGCCATCGGCGACATGGCGCACGTCGTGTACCGGGGCGGACCGATCGCGTGCGTCGCGCCCGCCGCCATCCAGCAGGGGAGGTTCGTGGCGCGGGTGATCTCGGCCCGTCTAACCGGAAAGGCGCCACCCGCCGCGTTCTCCTATTTCGACAAGGGAAGCCTGGCGACGATCGGGCGCTTGGCCGCGGTGGGCGAGTTCCGCGGTCTTCGCTTCTGGGGCTTTCCGGCGTGGCTGGCCTGGCTGTTCATCCACCTCCTCTACTTGGTCGAGTTCGAGAACCGGCTGCTCGTGCTCGTCCAGTGGGTGAACATGTACGTGAACCGCCGACGTGGCGCGCGCCTGATCACCGAAGGCTCGTAGACGCCGGCGATGCGCGGCGGGGATTCAACGCTCCGCTCGCTCGACCTGTATAGGGGTCAGAGAGCGCAGGCCCCATCGACCGAGAGGAATGCTCGCATGTTCCGATATCGCTCGGCTGTTCCCGTCACCACACTCGCAGCCACCCTGGTCCTCTCCGCGGCATGCGGTCCCGCGCCCCAATCGGAGCCCGCAGCGGACGCCGACTTCGCCGCCCTCCAGGAGCGAGGAGCCGAGGGGATGGGCGTCGACCAGTACGCCTCGACCCATCTCTTCGACGCCCTGCCCGACGGGGGGCGTATCGAGTACCAGTACGACTCCGACGACGCCGCGGGCATCGCCCAGATTCGGAGCCACATACAGGAGATCCAGGTGGCGTTCGAGGCTGGCGACTTCAGCACCCCCGCCTTCGTGCATGACCAAGAGGTGCCGGGCACCGCGGTGATGGCGGAGCGCCGCGAATACATCGAGTACCAGTACCGTGAACTCCCGCGCGGCGGAGAGTTGCGCCTCGTCACGCAGGATCCGCAGGCGCTCGCAGCCATCCGCGACTTCATGGCCTTCCAGAGGGACGACCATCAGGCCGGTGGAGTCGAAATGGGAGCCCAGGACGCCGCCTTCGCCGCGGACATGAACCTGGTCCACGAGCTCGTCATGAACAACCAGGCGATCACACGCACGGTGGTCCATCTACCCAACGGCATCAGAACGCTCACGGAGTCTTCGAACCCGACGATCGCGGGGTACATCGTGAGTCACGTCGCGAGCATGGAGCAACGACTCGAGGCGGGTGAGGTCTTC
>JBEBGN010000320.1:0-1670 GCA_040081395.1 Longimicrobiales bacterium | reverse complement strand
GGAAGCGTCGACGGTCTGGTGACGGTCGAAGGCCGGAGTTGGGACGGCTTCCGAGACCACAGCAGCCTGAAGCGGTGGGGCGTCTATGCCAACAGCGGCTGGCTGGCATCGGAGGAGCTCGAGGTTCGCGTGTTCGGGACCTTCATGAGGAGCGAGTTGGAGCTACCGGACGCCCTCACGCGCACCGAGGTCGCCGCGAATCCAGAGCAGGCGAGCACCGTCGCTCTCGGCGGCAACTACGGCAAGGATCTAAGCACCGCGCGCGGCGCGGTCCGCATGACCTGGTCCCCCTCGCCGAACCGATCGTTCATGGCGGGTTTGTCGTACGAGGGGCAAGCGCTCTACCATCCGATCGTCGACCGAGTGATGGTCGACTTCGACGGGCCCGGGCCGAATCCACCGGTCGAGGTGTTCAGCCTCATCGTGGACACAGATCATCGCGATCTCGGCGCGGTCGCGCGTTACAACCAGGTGCTCGGCGCGCACGACGTGGCCTTGGGCGTGAACTATGGCAGAGCCACGGTCGAGGGCGGCAACTTCCGCAACCTCGCCGGGGCACGGAACGGACTCAACGAGTACGTCGACAATCGCGCCCAGGGCATCGAAGCGTTCCTGGCGGACCGTTGGCGGGCGTCCGATCGGGTCACGGTCGTCGCCGGAGCGCAGTTCGTCAGTACGGCGCGTGATGTGCGCACGACCGACGCTGGCAGCGGGTCGCTGAGCAACCCGAAGCGGGACTACAACTCGTTCAACCCGCGCGCGGGTGTGATCGCGGCGCTGACGCCTGCCGTGGAAGCGTATGGGAACGTGAGCCGTCTGTTCGAGGCGCCGACCACGTTCGAGATGGAGGACGACGCGCGTGGAGGGGGCGCCACCCTCGACCCGATGTCGGGCACGGTGGGGGAAATTGGGTTCCGGTCCACGGCGGGCGGGTCCACTGGCGCCACCTGGCAGTGGGACGTCGCGGCGTATTACGCGCTCATCAACGACGAGATCCTCTCGATCGACGACCCAGGCGCGCCGGGCAACAGCCTGACGACCAACGTCGCCGAGACCGTGCACGCCGGCATCGAGGCGCTCGGCAGCGTCAGCATCTCCTTGGCTGACCGGCATCGCATCGATCCGATGGTGAGCGTCACCCTGAATCGGTTCTCGTTCGCCGACGATCCGACCTATGCGGACAACAGGCTTCCCGCCGCGCCGACCTTCGCGGCACGGGGAGAGCTGATGTACCGGAACGCGGGGGGCGTGTACTTCGGGCCCACCTTCGATCTCGTTGGCGAGCGGTACGCGGACTTCACCAACACGTACACGGTCACGGGCCACGAGCTGATGGGTCTGCGCGCCGGCTGGTCTGCGGCGCGTTGGGAGGTGTTCGGCGAAGTGCGCAACCTGTTCGACACGGACTACGTGGCCACCCTCCGCGTGCACAATGTCGCCGCGACGAGCGCACGCGCCTTGTACCCGGGTTCGCCGCGGGCGGCGTACGTCGGCATGCGGTTCTCGTTCTAGCAACGATCGGCGGAAGTCGGACCGGGCGGCGCGTGGCGCCGCCCGGGCCGTCGGCAACACCATGGCTCGCGCCGACCGGCCGGGCTTGCCCTACCACCGGGTGATTGCCGCCGGCGGGGCGCTCGGCGGCTACAGCGACCTCGCCCTCAAGCGCAGCC
>JBEBGN010000319.1:0-1688 GCA_040081395.1 Longimicrobiales bacterium | reverse complement strand
GGGGGCCGGTGGGGGAGTTCGAGGTGGAGGAGGATGGCTCTGACGACGGGGGGATCGGTGAGGAACGCGAGGAGCCTCATCTCGCCGCCACACGCTGGGCACAGGAGCGGCAGCACCTCGTAGATGCGCGCGAGGAGGACGGCCCAACGGATGCGCACAGGGGAGGCCGGAGTTCGGCTAGGTTCGGGAGTCAGGCCGGGTGAGGCGGCCTCGCTGTCCGTCTCGGGAGCTTCGGCGCGCCGCTCGGGCCGACCGATCGCGACGACCTGCGCTCGCGACCTCGCATTCGGGGCGGGCCGAACCTCAGCCGGCCGGCG
Organism: Longimicrobiales bacterium; assembly: GCA_040081395.1. Taxonomy (GTDB): domain Bacteria; phylum Gemmatimonadota; class Gemmatimonadetes; order Longimicrobiales; family Gaopeijiaceae; genus UBA2982. The sequence goes on along the minus strand of JBEBGN010000319.1, from coordinate 1,371 downwards.
CACTCGCGAGACGATTCGAGCGCAGGGAGCCCTATCCCATCGGGCGCATGGGACCTGGGTCCCCGGTCCATTGCGACGTCGTCGGCTGTTCGGACCGCTCGGGTAGGTGCAAGTTGGCCTGGTTCCGCACCGTCACGCGGAGCAGCTCTTCGACTCTCATGAGTGACGGACGAATGGAGGCGATCCTCCAGAAGCGCGAGGAGCACGGTGGCCGATCGTAACCACGCAGCCATACCCAAGCACCAAGGGCAGCAACCGCCGCCGGTTCTGCATCGTAGTTCGCGAGCGGGCGCGTACGCGCTGGTGCCCGTGGGAGGGGTGCTCGCCATCGCGATGATCGCGCTCATCAGCGTCTTGTCGCCGCAGCCTATGGAGGCGGGGGCGCTGGCGCTCGAGGCCACGCTCGACGAGACGACGCTGCGGGCAAGCTGGGCGCCGGTCGACGGGGCGGCCGTCTATGAGCTACGCGTATATGATGCGGACGGGCGAGTCCTGCGCGCCTCCAAAGTCGATGGCCAAACGCTCGCGGTGGACCTAGACGTGCTCGAGCTGGGTGGCTTCCCGAGCGTTACCTCACTGGACGTCGCCGCGCTGGATGGAGTGGGACAGACACTCGCCCGCTCCGAGCGGTTGATCGTCGATCGTTGACTTCGGCGACCGCAGCCGCGACCAAGCTCGCGATCTGCGCCTGGCTCCACGCGATGAAGCGAACCGCGAGCCCTGGGCTCGTGACGCGGGACACACGGCCGGGGGCCCAAGGCCGCATGGCCGTCTCTCCTGGCTGAGATCGACCTGCGATGGCACGGGAGGTATCCGTCCCCCTACGCTCCCGACCCCCGTGCCGCGACTCAGTAGCTGATGGCGACCATCTCGCGCACGTAGTCCGGCGCGGTTGCTTCGCGCAGGAGGAAATGGGGGAGGTCCTCGCGCCCGAGGTCCTTGTCGTCGTCGAAGTTCTTCCCCCGCGAAAGCCGGTACTGCCCCGTGAGCGGCTTCTTGGTGAGGTAGGGGGGGCGCACGATCGTCCACTCCACGGAGCTCGCGCGCATGGCCGCCTCCATCTTACGAAGATCCGCGTACATGCCCGCGAGGAAGAAGGGGATAGGAGATTCAAACGCCCTCAGCCCGGAGAAAGGCGAGGCGGGGGTGCGTTCGTGGAGGTGTGAGAGGTGTGGAGGAGGGGGTCGGCGCTGGAACCGGCGAGCGCGAGCGCGAGGTCGCGACGCAAACGGGGCGGACGGCTCTCGCCGCCCGCCCCGCAAACCGACTGAAAGACCGGCGCCGACCTTACGGCAGCGGGTACTGCCTCAGAATCTGACCCGCGATCTTCGACGGATCCGCGCCCGGAATCGGGCTGAACTTCTGCACCCG
>JBEBGN010000035.1:0-23835 GCA_040081395.1 Longimicrobiales bacterium | reverse complement strand
GATCGCGCGCATGACGATCATCGGCGAGCCGCGCTGCTTCATGATGTTGACGCGGAAGCGACCGACCCCCGGGATGCCCCACGAGCAGTCGTAGTCGAGAATCTTGTCGAAGCCCTTCCGATCGTCATCATGCGGAATGAGCTGGAGCGCGATCCCCTTCACCTGGTCCGGCGTCAGCTTCTGCTGCGTGAGCGGCTGCAGGATCCCGTGGATCCGCGCCCGCATGTAGTCGCCGGCCTTGATGTGGATGTCGCTCGCACCCCGCTCCACCGCGGCCTTGAAGAGCTCCTGCATGTCGTTCCTCCGCGAACGGTGAGGCTATCTCACGAACATACTGTTCCGACGGGGGGAAGGCGATTCAGTCGATCGCCGTCCGCCAGTCGAGACCCATCTTCCGACGCACTTCGGTCATCGTCTCCTGGGCGATCGCCCGCGCCCGCCCCGCCCCATCCACGAGAATGTCCCTCACTTCGCCTGGCCGGTCCCGGTAGTAGGCCGCGCGCTCGCGGAACGGCTCGAACGCCTTCGCGACATTGTCCGAGAGGATGCGCTTGCAGTCCACGCAGCCGATCTCGGCGGCGCGGCACTTCCGGTCGATGTCCGCCCGCGCGCCTGCATCCGTGAAGAACTTGTGCAGCGTGAAGACGTTGCAGACCTCGGGGCGGCCCGGGTCGGAGCGGCGCACCCGCTGCGGGTCGGTCACTGCCGTGCGCACCCGGTCCCAGACCGCGGGGGGCTCTGCGAGGATACCGACGGTGTTCCCGAGCGACTTGCTCATCTTGGCCTCTCCGTCGAGGCCCATGATGCGTCCGACGTTCTCGTCGATGAGCGCGTCGGTCTCCGGGAATGTGTCGCCGTACGTGGAGTTGAACTTGCGCGCGATCTCGCGTGTGAGCTCGAGGTGCTGCCGCTGATCTTCGCCGACTGGGACTGCGTCGGCCTTGTAGAGCAGGATGTCCGCGGCTTGGAGGATCGGGTAGTTGAAGATCCCCGCCGGAATCGAATCGAAACGCTGCGACTTGTCCTTGTACTGCGTCATGCGCTCGAGTTCGCCGACGGGCGTGACCGCGTTGAAGAGCCAGGCCAGTTCGGTATGCTCGTGCACGTCGGACTGAACGAAGATGATCGACTTTTCGGGGTCGAGTCCGACCGCCAAGTACGAGATCGCGAGGTCGAAAACGTTGCGCGGCATGTCCTGCGGGTTGCCGCCGGCCGTGATCGCGTGATCGTCGACGATGCACCATAGGCAATCGTAGTCGTGCTGCATCTCCACCCAGCGGCGAAGCGCACCCAGATAGTTTCCGAGGTGGGCTTCGCCCGATGGCTGCATACCGCTGAAGACGCGCTTGCGTCGCTTGGACGCAGTGAGCAAGGACATCGGCTAACTTACACCTCCTCCGAACCTTGCGGCACCTCCGCCGCGACACTCTTGCCCTGCGCGCGCTCCCCGTGAACCCCCTCCTCCGCACGGCGCTCGCAGCGGCAGAGGCGGCGGCCGCCGTGCAGCGGCGAGATGCTGCCCGCCGGGGGGCCGGCGCAGGGCAGGCATCGGTCCGTGAAAAGGGGCGAGCCGACTACGTCTCGTCGACCGATATCGAGGCGCAAGAGGCGGCCCTCGCGGTGATCCGCGCGGACCATGCGGACCATGCCATCCTCGCGGAGGAGAATGACGAGAGCGTCGCGTCGCAGCTCGCCCGCTGGGACGGACGCCCGCTCTGGATCGTGGACCCGCTCGACGGCACTACGAACTTCCTCCACGAGCATCCGTTTCATTGCGCTTCGGTGGCGGTCGCCGTGGATGGGAGACCGGTCGCGGGAGCGGTCGTGTCCGGGTCGAGCGAGGAGAGGTGGTGGGCGGCCGAGGGTGAGGGCGCGTTCAAGGACGGGGGGCGCATTCGCGTCTCGGAGCGGGCGCGCTTGGCGGACGCGCTCGTGGGCACGGGATTTCCCTTCAAGCACCTCGACCACATGCCGCGATACCTCGGTCAGCTCGACCGCGTGCTGCGCAGCTCGGCGGGTGTGCGACGTGCCGGGTCGGCCGCGCTCGACTTCTGTTTCCTAGCCCAGGGATCGCTGGACGCGTTCTGGGAGGAGACGCTCATGCCGTGGGATTTCGCGGCGGGTATCGTGCTGGTGGGCGAAGCCGGCGGTTTGATGACGGGAGCCGACGGCAAAGAGCTTCGAATCGCCCCGGGGCCTGTGCGGGGGGCCAACCGGGCCGAGCTGATGGAGGAGCTGCGGCTCTTGCTCGGGGACGCCCCGCGCGAGTAGGTCGACGCAGTCTGAACGAACGAGCGGGCCCGGGCGGATGCCCGGGCCCGCTTCCCACCTACGACGCGCGACCTCAGTTCTTCGAGATCTCGATCTTCCGACCCTTCGCCTCGGGTGCCTTCGGAAGCCGAACCTCGAGCACGCCTTTGTCGAAGCGCGCGGTGGCCTCGGCGCCCGCGACGGTGCGCGGCAAGGCGAACGAGCGGCGGAAGGAGCCGTAGCTGCGCTCCCAGAGGTGGTAATTCCGCTCGTCGTCCCCCTCGGTACGCTCCTCGCTCTTCTCGCCGGAGATCGACAGCACCTCGTTCTCCAGCTCGATGTGGATGTCCTTCTCGGTCAGCCCCGGAAGTTCGGCCGTGATGATCAGGGCCTCCGGCGTCTCGGCGACGCTCACCGCGGGGGTGAAGGTCGCGCCGTTGGTACGACGGACCGCGGCATCGTCGAACATGCGCGTGAGGCGGTTCGTCATCTCGTCGAGCTCCCGCCACGCGGGATATCTCACCAGTGCCATTTTCCTGCCTCCCCAGTGATTGGAGTTTGGGTGGGAACTGCTTGAGTCCTGTCGTGCTCGGTTAGCAATGCGCGTGCCAGGGCGGCGTGGCTCTATATCTGCCAAGATGAACGCGCCCAACGTGTTAGGATGTGGATGGCGCTGTCAGATCGACATGCGTATGGGGGCGGTGTCTGCCGCTCTGGCAACGCAGACGGCCGTGCCGGGAGCGCGCGCTCCCGCTCGGGGCGGACGAGGCCGGTGCCCCGGGGCGACTTCGCAAACCGTTCGAGTTTCGAACACGTCCGGCCCGAGTGGGACGCACCACGAAATCGGCTGCCCGCGGCCCGAAGCGCGGTAGAGACACGCACCGAGGGTCGTTCGAATTTCGAACGGATCGCGCAAGCCACTGGGAAGGGCACCCCCTCCCCACCCGCATCCGCCAGCGACTCCCGCTAGCGACTCCCCGAGAGGGTCGCCCGGGCCAGCATCGCCGCCCCCACTGCCGCGTCCACTTCGTCGGACCGCAGGTCGACGGCGTGCGCGGCCAGGCGTCGCTCGAGCCGGGATCGGAGGGATCCGCCCGGCGCGATGAGACCGCCGGACAGCAGCAGCCCCGGGCGTGACGTCCAGGGTCCGGTACGGCGCAGCAACGCAGCGACGTGCGCGTCGACCTGCCCAGCGGCATCCTCGAGGATGTCGTGCGCGGTGCGGTCCCCCGCGTTCGCGCATCGCACCACGACGGGAACGAGTGCCGCCATCTCGGCCTTGGTCGACCCCGCCGCCCATGGGATCAATTCTCCGGGCGCCTCCAGGCCGAGCGCCGCCAGCACCTCCACGGTCAGAGTGGTCGGCCCCGTTCGCTCGTCCTCGGCGCGTGCGACGGCGCGCAGCGCCTTCAGGCCGATCGAGTACCCGCTCCCCTCGTCGCCCAACTGTTGCCCCCATCCACCGACGCGGCAGAGGTCACCTGCGGGCCTCCGCCCCCAAGCGATCGATCCGGTCCCGGCGATGACCATGAGACCAGGCCCCTCGGGGAAAGCCGCGTGGAAGGCAGCCTCGACGTCGGTTCCCACGCGCACGCGCCGCGCCAACCCAGCCGCCGTGAGCGCTCGCTCGACGCCGAGCCGGGACGCCTCGTGTCCGGCCCCCGCGAGGCCGGCCCACAACGCGGCCACAGGCAGCGAGACCCCACCGGCCTGGGCGGCGCCGCGAACCGCATGGGCCACCGCCTCGGCGGCGGCTTGGGGGGCCCGCAGGGACACCACCGCGCCCGGGGCCTCCGCTCGGCCGACCTCCCGGCCACCCTCGTCGAGGACCACGGCGCGCGCATGCGTGCCACCGCCGTCCACCCCGATGGCGTAGGTCGCCGTCACGGCACGCGCCGCTCGACCGTCCGGTCGGTGATGGAGAGGGCGATGGCGTCGTGCACGGCCCGTCGGAGCGCGGTGATGCGCGTGTTCTCGCGCGTCGGATGCACCCGGTTGGTGAGGAGCACCACCCACAGGTCGAGCTCCGGATCGATCCAGAGCGACGTCCCCGTGAACCCCGTGTGCCCGAAGGCGCGCGCCGTGAAGAAGTCCCCGGCGGACGAACCCTCCGACGGCGTATCCCAACCGAGACCCCGGGACGAGGTAGCGTCGTAGCGAGACGTGAACCCGTCGAGGACGGCCGCGTCCAAGATACGGCGGTCGCCGCCGCGGGCCACCGGACAGGGCTCCCCTGCCGAGCCCGGTGGCAGGCACGCTGGCGCCACGCCGCCGTTCAGCATCATACGCGCGAACACGGACAGGTCGACAACCGTGCTGAACAGCCCGGCATGCCCCGCGATGCCACCCATCGCGTCCGCGTTCTCGTCGTGCACGCGCCCCCACACCAGCTCACGGCGCCAGAGCGTATCGAGCTCGGTGGCCGCAATGCGGGGGAGGAGCGCGGGTGCGGGTCGGTACATCGTCTGCCGCATGCCGAGCGGCTCGAACAGCCGTTCCTGGAGGAAGACATCGAGCGGCTGGCCTGCGACCTCCTCGACGATCCAGCCGAGGGTCATGGCCCCGATGTCGGAGTAAACCGTCGCGGCACCGGGCTCCCCCACGAGCGGCTCGTCGGCGACGGCGCTCTTGTACGCGTCCACGCCCTCGAGGTCGAAGAACCACTGCCGGAACGCAGCAAGCCCGCCGCGGTGCAGAAGGAGCTGACGAACCGTGACGGCATCCTTGCCCGGGTCGCCGCGCGACCACCAAGGGAGATACGACACCACCGGAGCATCGAGGTCCAGGCGCCCGTCACCCACCAAGAGCATTACCGCGCTGGTCGTGCCCACCACCTTGGAGACGGAGGCCAGATCGAAGAGGGAGGTGGTGGTCGTCGTCCGGCCGCTTCCGTAGGCCAACTCCCCGAAGCCGCGCAGCTCGACCAGACGGCCGCGTCGGCCGACGGCGATTGCCACCGCCGAAGCCGTCGAGTCGGCCAGCGCGGCCTCGATGATCGAGTCGACCCGGGCGAGCGCCTCGCTCGACATGCCGACGTCGGCGGCCTCGGCCAGGGACTGTGCCTCGCCCCCGACGCGACCGCGGTCGGCCCCGTCGACGATTCCGGCGGCCGCGAGCGGGTCGACGGCCTCGACGACCAGCTCGGTTGGCGCAGTGATCGCTTGGCGGTCGAGGCCATCCCCCACCGCGTGGAAGGGGGGCAAGGGGATGGGCAAGCGCCCCGTGATGGCCTGCTCACCCAGCAGCGCGGCGAGCGCGGCCCGCTGGGATACCTCGCGGTCCCCCCACGCGATCAGGTAACCCGGAACGTCCGGGACCGCGGCGAGCAGGTAGGGGCTCCCGAACGAGATCAGGAGCGTGGGGCGGGCCACCGCGCTCTGCTCTACCAGGTCGCGCAGCCGCAACGGAATCGCTTCCGGGCGGGACCCCGCCGCGGGTGGCACGTAGGCACTCACGACGACCCGCACCGCGCGCTCCAGCACAGTCGCGGCAGCCGCATACGCCGACGAGTCCGAGCGCTCGTCGAGTCGCACCTCGGTGACGTCGCCCACGCGCGCGAGCAGTCCGGGTGAGAATGCGCGCCCCGCCCAGAGCATCGACGACGGCGCGTAGGTCAGGTGGGCGGTCATGCCCGCGGCGACGGGCGCGAGCGGCACCATACTCTGCGCATCGCGCACCAGCGTGATCGAGCGTGCGGCTGCCGAGTCGGCGAATGCGAGGTGAGCCCCCGAGCCCACGACCTCGCTCACGCGGTCGAGCGAGACGAGCCGTTCCCGGTGCAGACCGAGCCTCGCCTTCAGTTCCAGAATCCGTCGCGCCGACTGCTCGAGCCTCGCACGCGGAAGGCGACCGCTCGCGAGCGCCACGCGCATGGCGGCGATGGCATCGGGAACGCTGGCGGGGGACAGGATCACGTCCGCTCCCGCCTCCACGGCACGCACAGCCGCCTCCCCGCCACCATACATGTCGGTGATGGCACGCATGGTGAGCGCATCGGTGAAGAGCAGCCCGCGGAACCCGAGGTCGTTGCGCAGCAGCCCGGTCAGGAACTCCGGAGAGAGTGTGGCCGGAGGCGCACCTACGCCGAGCACCCCCGGCACCTGCACGTGCGCCGTCATGATCGCGTCGATGCCGTCGTCGATCACACGCACGAACGGTACCAGCTCGACCTCGTCGAGGCGCGCCCGGTCGGCCTCCACGACGGGAAGGCCGACGTGGGAATCGGTACCCGTGTCGCCGTGGCCGGGAAAGTGCTTCCCGGTGGCATACGCGCCACCCGCACGTGCGCCCTGCACGAACGCCGCACCCAGCTCCGCCACCGCCATTGGGTCCGCGCCGAAGGAACGCGTGGCGATGACCGGGTTGTCCGGGTTCGAGTTCACGTCGAGCACCGGCGCGAACAACATGTGCACGCCGCTGGCCCGGGCCTCCTCTGCCGTAATCCGTCCGTACTCGTAGGCGAAGCGCGGATCTCCGATCGCTCCGAACGCCATGGTGGGCGGGAGGACGGTGCCGCCCCCCTGGGGCAGCATCGACGGCAGTGCGTACGAACCGTTGATGCGCATTCCCGGGCCGCCGTTCTCGAAGTCGGCCGCGACCAGAAGCGGGACGTCGGCGCGTGCCTGGAGGGCGTTCAGCTTGGCCGCGTAGGCGTGCGGCGTACCGATCGACGGGAGCAGCCCACCCACGTGGTACTCGGTCACCAGCCGTTCGAGCGACTGGAAGTCGGCGCTCGTCTCGGCCGCATAGGCGCCGGGAATCCACTCGATGACGAGCTGCCCGATGAGCTCGTCGTCGGTGAAGCCGGCCAGCGTGCTCTCGACCCAGCGGCGGGCCTCGGCGTCGAGCGCGACCGCGGGCGGGGCCGGGGCATCCGGCGTGCCCGCGCCACTCGCGCACGATGTCAGACCGAGGAGAACCCCGGTCCCGATGAATCGTCTAGTGATCAACGACGGTTTGGGTCTTCATGGGCACCCGCAGCCCGTCCCCGAGCGTGAAGAGCGGCGGGATGGATGTTGGCACCCGGCCCGAGATATCGATGCCGCCGAGCAGCGCGCGCGCAGCGGCGCGTTGACTGGCATCCGAGCCGTTCCACGCGAGCATGTACGCCTGTACGTCGGGGAAGCTCGACACCAGATAAGGGTTGCCGAACGAAACCACGACGTGCGGAACACCCGAACGACGCACCTGGTCGATGAAGTCCGCGAGATCGTCGAGCGCATCCACGGCGCCCGCGTACGATGAGTACGTGCTGATGACGATGAGATCCTGACCCCTCACCCGGCGAAGGACATTCGCGTAGGTCGACTCGTCCGCATCCGACTCCACGTCGACGGTGCTCAGGCGCGGGTAGGTCTCGCGCATGACGCGGTTGAAAGAGCGCGCGGCGAGCACGTCCGACTGGCGGCGGAACGAAACGGATAGAACGGAGGCCGAGCGCGTGCCCCTCAGGGGAAGGAGGTTGCGGTCGTTCTTCAAGAGCGTGATGGATCGCTCGGCGACCTCGTCCGCGATGGCGGAGTGCTCCGGAATTCCCACCAAGGAGCCGACCCGGTCGAGTGCCACGAAGCGCGCCGAAGGAAGGCCCACCGATTCCTTGGCATCGAGAATGCGCATGACCGACTCGCCGATGCGCGCCTCGGTGAGCCTTCCCGAGTGGACCGCGTCCACGATGCCCTCGATCGCTGCCGCCACGTCGGGCGGCATGAGGATGACATCCGCGCCGGCTTCGATCGCGCGCACCGCCGCCTCGCCCGCGCTGTGCTGCCGTGCGATGGCGCTCATGTCCATCGCGTCGGTGAACACGAGGCCGTCGAAGCCCATCTCGGTCCGCAGGACATCGGTGAGCACCATGGACGACAGCGTCGACGGCTCGGACACGCCGCCGTTGAGCGACGGGACCGAAATGTGCGCGGTCATGATCGCGCCCATACCCGCGTCGATCGCCGCCTTGAACGGGCGGAGCTCGATCGAGTCCATGCGCGCCCGGTCGTGCAGGATGATGGGGAGCGCCAAATGGGAATCGATGTCGGTATCGCCGTGCCCCGGGAAGTGCTTCCCGGTGGCGATCGCCCCGTTCTCCTGCACACCCCGGATGAACGCGATCCCCATGCGCGACACGTCCGTCGGGCTCTCCCCGAACGAGCGCACGTTGATGATCGGGTTCTCGGGGTTGTTGTTCACGTCGAGCACCGGCGCGAAGGGGATGTGGATCCCGACCGCGCGCGCCTCGATCGCGGTGATGCGCCCCATCTCGTACGCGAGCCGCTCTTCCCCGGCGGCGCCTACCGCCATGAGCGACGGGAACTGCGTCGCGCCACCCAGGTCGATCGAGCCGGGCATGTACATCGCGCCGCGCATGCGGAAGCCAGCCCCGGTCTCCAGGTCGGCACCCACCAGGAGGGGGATGCGCGCATGACCTTGGAGGTCGTTCAGCTTGGCCGCGACCTCGAGAGGGGTGCCGACGGACATGATCACGCCGCCGATCCCTTGGTTGTGTACGTACTCGGCGACGCGCTCGTGGCTCGGCGAGCCCTCCGGCGCATAGTCGCCGAGCACCCACGGCATCATGAGCTGCCCCACTTTCTCGCGGAGCGTCAGCTGGGCGAAGGTCGCCTCGGCCCAGCTCAGCGCAGTGACGCGCGTCGGGGGCGGAGGCGCAGGAGTCGGCTCGAGCACCACCGGAGCCGGTGCGACGACGATCGGCTCCGCCACGGGGACAGGAGTCGTCTCGGGCGCACCGGCCGAGGCGCCGAAGATCCCGCAACCCGATGCGAAGCCCGAAGCTGCCAGGCACATCGCACCCGCGCTGAGCCGGCGGAAGGCGACGCGTGAAGTCGAAATGGTTCGGCAGCCCATGGGAGCGTTCGAGAGCGGTGCGTTGACGGCGCCCAATGTGGCGCCGATGCTTGCCGCATGTCACGAACAAAGTGCGAAGACGGCGCGCTCAGGGCCACCGTGCCGCCCATCCCGGGCGCCGGCCCCACCTTCCGTGAAACCCGCACCCTGTCTCCTTTGTTCGCGCTGATGGCCTGGGTAGCCGCCTGCGGGGGCAGCGCCGCGCCAGCGGCGGACGCTTCGCAGCAGAGCGCGGCCCGTCCAGGCATCGAGGTCCTCCTGACGGACTCCCTGCATCTGGTCGCCGGGCGCCGCGTAGGCCTCATCACCAACCAGACGGGCATCGACCGAGAGCGGCGTTCGAGCATCGACCGACTGGCCGAGCACGCGGCGTTCGAGCTCGTGGCCCTGTACGCCCCCGAGCACGGCATCCGCGGGGACCAGGGGGAGGGCGTGCTCATCGACAGCGAGGTCGACGCGCGGACGGGTCTACCCATCCACTCGATCTACGGGCAGACGCTCGCGCCCACGCCGGAGATGCTCGAGGGCGTCGACGTCCTGCTCTTCGACATGCAGGACATCGGCGCGCGGTACTACACGTACGTGTCGACGATGGCGTATTCCATGCGCGCCGCGGGTGAGAGTGGCATCCCGTTCATCGTGCTCGATCGACCGAACCCCGTCCGGGGGGACGTGGTGCAGGGCAACGTCTTGGAACCGGCGTTCGCCACGTTCGTCGGCATGTTCCCCGTCCCCATGCGCCACGGCATGACCCCCGGCGAACTCGCGCGTATGTACGTCGGAGAATTCGATATCGACGTGGAACTCTCCGTCGTACCGGTGGATGGGTGGTTGCGCTCGCACACGTTCGCGGACACGGGACTTCCTTGGGTCGCACCCTCACCCAACATGCCCTCGCTCGAGAGCGCGCTGGCGTACCCTGGCACGTGCCTCTTCGAGGGCACGCCCCTGTCGGTAGGTCGGGGCACCGACCGCGCGTTTCAGTGGGTCGGAGCGCCATGGCTCGACGGCGAGGCGCTCGCGGCGGCCCTGAACGGGTACGGGATCGCGGGGGTCCGCTTCGAGGCGGCGACCTTCACCCCCACGCAGCCCAGCGACGGCAAGTTCGATGGCGTCGAGGTGCACGGTGTGCAACTCGTGGCTACATCGACCGACTACGACGCACCGCGCACCGCGGTCGCGATGCTGGTCGAGGCGCGCAGAGCCTCCGGCGACGAGTGGTCGTGGAACGTCGCGCACATCGACCGGTTGGCGGGAACGGACGCCCTGCGCCTCGGAGTCGACGGCGGCTTGGGGGCAGAGGCGCTTGCCGCGAATTGGGACGAGGCCATCGCAGCGTTCGAGGCTCGACGCGCGCCGTACCTGCTCTACCGATAGGGCAAGGTCGGTTCGAAATCGTGGGAAATGGCCGGGGCGCGACGTAAATTCGTTGAACGCCCCGCTTCCAGCCGAGAGGTTCCTGACATGCGCACGTGGACGCCCCTCCTCGCCTCCCTCGCCCTGACGCCCCTTCCCGCGGCGGCGCAGCAACCCCAGCTACTGACCCTGCAGTCGGGCTTCACGCCCGACCCGCAGACGATGGCGATCAAGGCCGGGGGGAACATCGAGGTCGCGGAGGGCAGCTGCGATTACGGGTACATCGCGGAGAGCGGAGCGATGGGCCTCGAGTTCGAGGCCGGCGTGCTGGACCTGTACTTCTATGTGGAGAGCGACATCGACACGATGCTGCTCGTCCAGACCCCTTCGCAGGAGATGCTCTGCGACGACGACGGCAACGGGAATCTGAACCCCCTCGTCCACGTCGAAGAGCCGGAGAGCGGCGTCTACGTGGTCTTCGTGGGCGGCTACACGCAGAACGAGTACCGGGATGCGACCCTGCACATCTCCGAGCTCCCGCCCGAGATCTTCGGGGCCTCGGAGGGCCGCCCGAACTTCATGCTCGACGCCCTCTTCGGCGAGGTTGACCTCCCGCAGGAGTTCACGCCTGATCCGCACACGGTGACGCTGCGCGCGGGGGGCGACATCGAGGTCGATGTCGGCGATTGCGGCTTCGGCTACGTCTCGGATGCGCCCAGCGTGGACCTCACCTACACGACCTCAGCGAGCTCCGAGATCCACATCTATGTGCGGAGCGATGACGACACGACGCTCCTCATCAACACGCCGGACGGGGAGTGGATTTGCGACGACGACTCGCTCGGCGACGGGAACCCGATCGTGTCCTTCACCGCGGCGACAACCGGCCTCTACGACATCTGGGTGGGGACGTTCAACGGAGAAGAGGCTCGGGCGACGCTATACATCTCCCGCAAGGCGCCCAAGTAGGCGCTCGGCTTCAGTGGAGGTGCAGCTCGGTCCAGCGGTCGGGACGCCACCACTGGCCGTCGAACACCCGCTCGAGCCGCCGCTCGAAGTGGCGGATGTCGGTCAGGCGCATGGATCGCGTGGGCGCGTCCATGGGTGAGAAGAAGTCCTCCCAGTGGCCGAGCAGGACGTATCGGGGACGCAGGTTCTCCACGAACGCCTCGGGGTGCCAATCGACCTGGTCGAAGGTGGCCGGCACGAGAATGGCGACGTCGACCGGACGCTCGGCCATGAGCGCGTCGGGGGCGAACCCCGCCGGCGCGGGCGAGACCGCGTCCTGGTAGTAGACCCGAAACGCGATCGAGTCCGCGCCCGAAGATGAAGTCGCCATGAAGTCGATCAGGAAGGCGTAGGTCTCGCCATCCACCCAGTCGGTCGCCCAGGCGGGCTCTTCCGTGCGGGGCGTGTCCCGCGTGCCGCGGTAGAGTGTGTAGCCATCGAAGTGCGGCGCGTGGTGCGACCGGAGTGCCATCACCCGAACGCGGTCCCCGTAGGCGTGCCAGCGGCCCACGGTTTCCTGATCGGCGGCTCCTTCGTCCACGACGTCCACGCGGCCTTCCAGCCCGGCCCACGTGCCCAGCGTGTTGGCGACGGTCCGGCTCCCCACGATGCGCGCGCTCGGCGCATGCCGCCGCGCCACGCCCGGAACGTCCATGAGATGGTCGTAGTGCGCGTGGCCAACGAGGATCGCGCGGGCACCCGACACGTCGTACCTCGACATGTACCGATCGACCAGAGCGCTGTCCGAGCGGATAGGAAGGAGTCCCGTGGTGAGGAGCCCGGGGTTCGTGAACAAGGGCCCCGTGAGCACCATGTCGCCGCCGTACTGTAGGATCCAGCCGCCGCTTCCCAGGTAGACTGCGCGGAGTGCGTCCGCGGGGTCACCGGTGGCGGCGGCCGGATCGGCGCTCGCGACGAGGCCCGAGACGCCGGGTGCGGAGGTTCGGAGGCAGGCACTCAGCAGCGCCGGCGCGAGCAGAATGGCCCACGCGCGACGCTTCATCGTACGACCGCCGCCGCCTCCTTGGTCCGGTCGACGAGCCTCAGGAACGCGCTCGAGAGCGCGCGGGTCACGGGGCCAACCCGGCCATCCCCAATCGGCTTCCCGTCCACCCGAACGCAGGGACGCACCTCACCGGTCGCGCCCGTGAAGAAGACCTCCTCGGCGCGCGCGAGCTCCTCGACCTGAACGGCGCGCTCCTGGACCGGGATACCTTCGGCGCGCGCGACTTCGAGCACCACCCCCCGGGTGATGCCGGCCAGGATGAGGTTCGTCGCCGGATGCGTAACGGCGACGCCGTCGATCACCGCCCAGAAGTTCTGATGGGCGCCTTCGATCGCCACGCCGTCGCGCACCAGGATCGCGTCGTCCACGCCTGCATCCCTCGCGTCTTGGAAGGCCAACGCGTTCGGGAGCAGATTGATCGTCTTGATGTCGACGCGCATCCACCGCCGGTCCGGCACGGTGATCGCGGTGAATCCGCGGCCCCAGATGTCGTCGGCAGGCCGCGTCCACGCCTTGGCGTAGCCGAACACCGTCGGCGGCACCGGCTTCTCGGGGAAGTAATGCGTGCGGGGAGCCACGCCCCGCGTCACCTGGACGTAGACGATGGACCGATCGGCCACGTCGAGCCCGTTCCTGGCAACGAGCTGGCGGGCGATGTCGGCTACGCTGCTCGCATCGAAGTCGACGCGTATCTCGGACAGGCTGAAGCGGAGCCTGTCGAGGTGCCGATCCATGAAGAACGGCACGCCCTCGTAGAACGGGACGACCTCGTAGACACCGTCCCCCAGCAGGAAGCCGCGGTCCTCGACCGAGACCGCAGCTTCCGCCTTGGGAACGAACGCGCCGTTCAGGTAGACGGTGTTCAAGCGTCTAGCTCGACTTCTCCAGCTTGTCGAACTCGGAGAGCAGCTGCGCCTCCGGGATCCTGGCGGCTTCCGCTTCGGGCACGTCCTCTACGTCCGCATCGTGCACGCCCGAGTTGCCGGCGCCGAGCTGCTTCGCTTGGTCCGCGCCCTTGGGCGGGGCGATCAGCCCCATCTCGGCCTTGAGCGCCATGAGGCGGTCCTCGACGTCGGCGCCTCCCGTATGGGACTCGAGCTTGAGGAACTGGCTCTCGAGGGAGTCCCCCGAGATCGCCTCGCTGACCTCGGCGTGGGCGATCGTGCGCCGCTCCTCGTCCTCGATCTTCTCCGCCATGCGGTTGAAGGTCTCGAAGGCCGAAGTGTCGGAGAGACCGGACATGGTCTCGTGAATGCGGCGCTGTGCCTGCGCGCGCTTCTGCTTGGCGACGAGCAGGTTCCGCTTGCGCTTCGCCTCCTCGATCTTGTCGTTCAGCTGCCGTAGCGAGCCCTTCAGCTTCTCGGTCTCTCCGGCGTGCGTCTCCCATGTCTGCTGGAGAACCTGCGCGCGCTCGGTGTGCTCCTGCTGCCGGATCAGCGCCTGCTTGGCGAGGTCGTCGCGGTTCTCCTTCACCGCCAGCATCGCGCGGTGCTGCCAGTCGCGCGCCTGCTTGACCTCGGCCTCCGCCTGCGACTTCAGTTTCCTCTCGTCCGCGATCGCGGCGGCCACTTCGCGCTTGGCCTTCGCGAGCTGCTCGCGCATGTCGAGGATGATCTGGTTCAGCATCTTCTCGGGGTTCTCAGCCCGAGAGATGAGGTCATTGATGTTCGACTTGATGACCGTCGACAGCTTCTGGAAGATGCCCATGCTCAGCCCCCGACCTTGGCTACGGTTCCCGCTGGGGCGCCGCCCGCCAGCGCGCGGATCTTTTCCATGTGGCTCATGGCCGCGAGCTCCATCGACTCCATCGACGCTCGGATCTCGTGGAAGTCCAACGTCTCCAACTCGAGGGTGTCGCTGATGATCAGTTCGCCCTCCTCGATGCCATACGCACCATGTACCACATCCGACGCGTTGAGCTGGAGGAGCGTGCGGTACAGCTCCGGCTTCGCGTCCTCGGGCGCGGGCATGTCCATGACCTTCATGCGAATGAGGAGCAGGGCGTCGGCATGGTGCACGACCATGGGGAGCCCGCTGTTCTTCCCGCGGACCAGGAACATCCCCGGATCGACCTCTTCGTACTCGAGGTCCATGCGAAGCAGGTAGCTCTCGAGATCCTCTCGGGTCACCATGTAGGTCTCCGTAATCTGTGGCTGCGGGTGCCTAACCCTGGCACCGGCCCATCACCCTACGCGGGCGCTCGGGACCCGGTTTCCCGCAGGACTCAAGAAGGTAATTCGTCGGGGTTGGCAACGCACAGGAATCTCTACGCGCGTGGCGTTTCGAGCCTTCACGCCGAGCTGCCCAGGACCTTCGCGAGGTGCCGCCCGGTGTGCGATGCGGAGACCCGAGACACCTCCTCCGGCGTACCCTCGGCTACGATGCGACCCCCACCTTGACCACCCTCCGGGCCGAGGTCGATCACCCAGTCCGCGGTCTTGATCACGTGCAGGTTGTGCTCGATGACCACCACAGTGTTGCCAAGTTCGACGAGGCGGTGCAGTACCTCGAGCAGGAGCCGGATGTCCTCGAAGTGCAGACCCGTGGTGGGCTCGTCGAGGATGTACATCGTGCTCCCCGTGGCGCGCTTCGACAGCTCGGCGGCCAACTTCACCCGCTGAGCTTCACCGCCCGAGAGCGTGGTCGCCGACTGGCCCACGTGGATGTAGCCGAGCCCCACGTCGTGCAACGTCTGAAGCTTGCGCTTGATGGCGGGAAGTGCGTCGAAGAACTCGAGCGCGTCTTCGACCGTCATGTCGAGCACGTCCGCGATGTTCTTGCCCTTGTAGTAGACGTCGAGCGTCTCGCGGTTGTAGCGGCGACCGCGGCACACGTCGCACGGGACGTACACGTCGGGCAGGAAGTGCATCTCGATCTTCACCAGACCGTCACCCTCGCAGGCTTCGCAGCGCCCCCCCTTCACGTTGAACGAGAAGCGGCCCGGACCGTATCCGCGCATCTGCGCTTCGGGCAGGTTCGCGAACAGATCTCGAATGGGCGCGAAGAGCCCCGTGTAGGTCGCGGGGTTCGACCTGGGCGTGCGTCCGATCGGCGACTGGTCGACGTCGATCACCTTGTCGATCAGGTCGAGCCCGTCGATGGCGTCGTGGGCCGCGGCCACCGACTTGCTTCGGTAGAAGTGACGTGCCAGCGCGTGGTAGAGCGTCTCGTTCACCAGCGTCGACTTTCCCGATCCGCTCACACCGGTCACGCACAGGAACGTACCAAGTGGAAAGCGGACGGAGAGCTTCTGCAGGTTGTGACCGCGCGCACCTCTCACGACGATCGACCTCTTCGCGTCGATGGCGCGGCGGGTCGGCGGCGTCGGAATCTCGCGATCGCCACGCAGGTAGGCTGCCGTGAGCGAGCGTTCGTCTGCCAGCAGCTCGTCGAGCGTGCCGCAGGCGACGACCTCGCCGCCGTGCCGCCCCGCACCAGGCCCCAGGTCCACGAGATAGTCCGCAGCCCTGATGGCATCCTCGTCGTGCTCCACGACGATGACCGTGTTGCCCAGATCGCGGAGGCGTTTGAGCGTGTCGAGGAGCCGGTCGTTGTCGCGCTGGTGCAGCCCGATGGAGGGTTCGTCCAAGATGTAGAGCACGCCGACGAGCCGACTCCCGATCTGGGTCGCGAGACGGATGCGCTGTGCCTCGCCGCCGGACAGCGTGCCCGCCGCACGGCCGAGCGTCAGGTAGCCGAGCCCGACATCCAGCAGGAAGCGGAGTCGCTCGCCGACCTCCTTGAGGATCGGCCCGGCGATCTCCTCGGGGAGGGTCGCATGCACGGCGGCCCCGGCGCGTTTCCCCCTCCCCGACGTGGATGCCGTCGACAGCTCCTCGAAGAACGCTGCCGCGTCCTCGATCGACAGATCCACGATCTCGCTGAGCGACCTCCCCGCCACGGTGACGGCGCGCGAGGACGGTTTCAGTCGGCTCCCGGAACAGGAGGCGCACTCGACGGTCGACATGTACTCGTCGAGCTGCATGCGCACCGACTCGGACTCGGTCTCCTTGTAGCGTCGCTCGACGTTCGCGACGACCCCTTCCCAGCGGTCTTCGTAGTGGCCCTTGAATTTCCCGGTACCCGAGTTGTAGGGGAACCGGATCTTCATGTCGCCGGAGCCGTGCAGGATCGCATGGCGCGCTTCCTCCGACATGGCGCTCCAGGGCCGCTTCGGGTCGAACTCGTAGGCCTGCGCGAGCCCCGGGATGACCGACTTCCGGAGGTGCCCGGACGGACTCCCCCAAGGCAGGAGCACGCCCTCGAGCATCGACAGGCTCGGATCCGCGGTGAGCAGGTCCGGATTCACGTCCTTCCGGGTGCCCAACCCCCCACACGCCTCGCAGGCGCCGTACGGGGAGTTGAAAGAGAACTGGCGAGGCTCGAGCTCCGTCATGCTCGTCCCGCAGTTGTTGCACGCGTAGCGCTCGCTGAAGACATGCGCGACCGGCTCGCCGCGCTTCTTGTGCTCCATGACCTCGAGCACCCCGTCCCCTGCACGCAACGCGGTCTCCACCGAGTCGGAGAGTCGGTCGCGGTCCGCGGCGCGAATGACGAGCCGGTCGACCACGACCGCGATGTCGTGGTTCTCGTATCGACTGAGCACCGGCGGCTCCGACAGGTCGTACGTCTCGCCGTCCACCAGCACGCGCACGAAGCCTTCCTTGCGCGCTTTCTCGAACAGCTCGCGGAACTCGCCTTTGCGGCCGCGCACCAAAGGAGCCAGGAGTTCCACGCGCACTTCCTCGCCGATGTCGAGGAGGCGATCCACGATCTGGCTCGCTGACTGGCGCAGCACGGGCTGGCCGCACTTCGCGCAGTGGGGCGTGCCCACGCGCGCCCACAGCAGCCTCAGGTAGTCGTAGACCTCCGTGACCGTGCCGACGGTAGAGCGGGGGTTCTTGCTGACCGTCTTCTGCTCGATGGAGATCGCAGGCGAGAGCCCCTCGATCGCATCGACGTCGGGCTTCTCCATGAGGCCGAGGAACTGACGCGCGTAGGCCGACAGCGATTCGACGTACCGCCTCTGCCCCTCGGCGTAGATGGTGTCGAAGGCGAGCGACGACTTGCCCGAGCCCGAGAGCCCCGTGATGACGACGAGTTTCTCGCGCGGAATCTCGACGTCGATGTTCTTGAGGTTGTGCTCCCGCGCGCCGCGGACGATGAGCTTCTGCCCGGCGGCCGTGGCGGCTGCGGCCGGCGTCGGGGAGGGCTTGGAGGCAGTGCGAGGCATAGCCCCGGATTCTAGCAGGGAGGACAAGTCCGCTTCAATGCGCGGGGTGCAGACGCGCGAAGGGGCGGGAGCCTCGGCTCCCGCCCCTTCGACGCCGCGCGGACCGCCGATTACAGCTGGATCTGGCGGAGTCGCTCGATGCGGTCTTCGGTGGACGGGTGCGTGCTGAAGAGCCCGGCCAGGGCCACACCCCGCCGACCCGCCAAGGGGTTGATGATCGCGAGTTGGGCCGCCGCCGGGTTCACATCCATGGGGATGCGATGGGCGAACCCCTCGATGCTCTTGAGCGCGCTGGCGAGCCCCCCCGGGTCCTTCGTCATGCGAGCCGCGGTCGCGTCCGCCTGGTATTCGTTCTGACGGCTGATCGCCATCTGGACGATCATCGCAGCGATCGGCGCCACGATCACCATGATCAGGAGCGCGAACGGGTTGTTGTCGCGATTGTCGCGACCCCCGAAACCGCCGAAGATCATCCCCCACTTGGCGATGCTGGCGATGGTCGCAATGGCACCCGCCATGGTGGCCGCAATGGTCCCGACGAGCATGTGGCGGTGCTTGATGTGCGCCAGCTCGTGCGCGATCACGCCCTCGAGCTCTCGCGGCGACAGGACCCTCAGGATCCCAGCGGTCACGCACACCACCGCGTGGGCTGCGTTGCGTCCCGTGGCGAACGCGTTCGGCTGCTCCGAAGGAGCGAGCGCGAGCGTCGGCATGGGGAGGCCAGCCTCCTGGCGGAGCCGGTCGACCATCCGGTACAGGTCCGGCGCATCCTGCGGACCGAGTATGCGGGCCTTGTACATGGCCAGCACGGCGCGATCGGAGAACCAATACATGCCGAAATTCATGACGGCCGCGATGACGAGGAACAGCACCGCCCCGTTCGTGCCGCCAAAGAACTGACCGAAGCCGACCAGAATGACGGTCAGCCCGGTCATGAGTCCGATGACTTTGACCATCTGCATATGTATTCGCTCCTACTCCTGTGAGCCGTATCCCCAGTCACGGAAGACGAGCAGTCCGACGATCTTCTCTCCCTCGAGACCCGTCTGCGCCAACGCGCCGGACCCTCGAAGGAAGCGGTCCTCGACGAATCCCTCGACGAACCATTCTTCCGTGAGCGCTAGTTCTACGCGGACACCCCGGAGGAAGTTCACGACCAGGCCGGTATTCGTGCCCGATTGCGCGCTGTTCGGCTGATTCAGCACGAGTACCAAGAAGACGTCGTCGCCGAGGTAGGCGCCGACCTCGAATTGTGCGGTCCTCAGCGAGTTCACCAGATCCCGCCCCACGTTCTGTTGCGTCAGCACGTCGCCCTGCGAGATGGCGAAGTAGTCGAAGCCGAACTCCTGGGCGATGGCCGTTCCCAGCTGACTGCCCACGATGCCGCCGACGATGGTCACCGCGCCCCCGGTCACGTCCTGTCCCAGACCGGCCCCGACGCCCGCACCGCCGGCGCCCAGCTCCCCGGCGGCCACGCCGACCAACAGATAAGAGACAAGGTCGGACTGGGTGAGCCCGGCTTCGGTGGTGGAGAGCGTGACGAGCGGCTGCACCAACGTGCCGGTCACCGTCGCTCGCACCTCGAGTCGGTCCCCCTCGCGCCGCCTCACACGGCTGATGGCCTGGATGCCCAGCGATGGGTTCACGCCGGGCTGGCCGAGGAAGCTCACCGTGCCGCCGTCCACTTCGAACGTGCGCCCCAGCACCCGGTACGATCCACGTGTAGCCTGCAGGTCGCCCACCATGACGAGGTCGTTCTGGGCGCGGTCGTATCGCACGATCAGGTCGCCGCCGATCTCGACGTTCATCTCGTTCGACCGGAGCCAGAGGTCGCGCGGCGCCGACAGGTCGATGTCCACGCGAAGGTTGTCGAGGAACGGATTGCGCAGGCCTGCCAAGATCGGTTGGGTGACGAAGACAGTGGTGTCCACTGCGAACCCGTCGGCGAAAAGCGTGGGGTCCCTCAGGTCGACCACCGATGCGCTACGCGCGAACTCGTCCACGAAGAGGGTGCCCTGGTCCACGCGTAGCTGCCCTTCCGCCACCGGTAGCTGATACTCGCCGCGTACCGTGAACGAACCGGAGAGCATCGCCTCGATGTCCCTTCGTCCGACGGCCTGGAAGCGATCGAGCGATACGACCAAGTCGAGCGTGGGGTTCGAGAACGGGACCATCGTCACCTGGCCGGAGACCGTGGACGTGCCACCGACCGACGTGCCGAATTCGACGCCTACCGTCCGATCCGGCCGCAGGTCGAGCTGCCCCGAGAGCCCCGTGTGCCGCACGCCGAGCGCGGTGATCGTCCAGGCACCGTCCGCGAGGCGAATCGCGCCACTCGGCTCGGGCTCACGGCTGGTGCCCTCGATACGGAGATCCGCGGACATGGTACCTGCCACGTCCTCGAGCGTGCCGAAGTAGGCCAAGGCGATGCTGGCGTCGAGAGCCTCGGCGGTCACGCGCACGTCCATGGGCTCGTCGAGCGTGCGCCGCTCCACGTCGACGAGCGCGAGATCGAGCGGCAGTGTGCCGAACGCCGACAGCACGTTCTGATCGCCGTCCCAAGCGTCGACGCGAAACTCCGACGAACGGTTTCGATACTCGATCGAGCCACCCAGGCGGTCGAGTCTCAGTGCGCCGTAACGCGGCTCCTGGATCTGGAAGAGCGCATCCAGTCTCGGGTTCTCGGCGGGCCCGAGCACCGTGAGGCTCAGGTCGACGTGCCCGGCGATGTCGAGGTCCTCGCGCTGGAGGATGCGCGTCGCGTCCTCGACGTGGAAGCCCTCCATGTCCAGGCGGAAGCTGGAGTCCCCCCCTCGAGCGAGGATCCCCTGCGCGGTGAGCCGGGACGGATCTTCGCCCAGCCGTCGTAGCTCGAGACTGTCCACCCGCAGCGCAGTCGAGTCCCACGCGAGTCGACCGGGATGCGCGAGTACCCAGGAGAGGTCGTCGATCTGCACCGAAGCGTCCGAGAGCGCCACCTCGCCTCCGACCGAGTCGAGCGCGAAAGACCCGGTCGCGAAGTATCGCTCACCAAGGCGTCGCACGACGTTCAGCGTTCCCTCGCCGCGGCGCTGGGACATGGTGCCCTCGAAGTCCACCTCCTCGAAGCCGCGTGACTGCCAGTCGATCCCGAACGCGTGGATCTCGGCAAGCCAGTCACCCGTGACGTCGGGGAGACCGCTCCCCGACATGGTTACCCGGGCCGAGTCGAGTTGGTTGTGCCGGTACGCGAGGTCCAGGGCGTCGAACGAGAGCGCCACGCCCAGATCGCGGATATGTCCCTGCACTACCGCACTCCCCCAAGCTGAGCCCGTCATCCTCACGTCCAGCTCGTTGGGGAGCGTGTCCGGATCGATGCCGCGCACCCGCATCAGGTCCTCTTCCAGCGGGCTCAAGCCGTCCCGCACCAAGATCGAGTCTCCCATGATCATGGGGCGGAACGCGGCCAGTGAGTCGACCGCGAACGCAAACGTCGCCGCGCCCTCGCTCCCCGGAGTCAGGCCGAGCGTGCCGCTCCCCGTGATCCGCGCGCCGGGTACGTCGACGTCCAACGAGTCGATGAGCAACAGACCGCCGGTCGTGCGAATCTCGGAGGCAGCCGAGGTGACGCGGAGCGGACCGATATGAGAAGGACGCACCGCCAAAGAGCCGATCCCCTCGAGGGAATCCAACGCGAGGCCCGAGCCTCGCAGCGTCACGTGACCCGATACCATCGAAGCCTCCGGGACCCGCGCCGTCAGCATCGCCAGCGCCACGCCCTCGGCATCGAGGTCGAGCGTGTAGGATGCGCCCGGCCTGGTCGCGTCGAACGACCCACCCACGGCGACACGCCCCTCCCCTGCCACCAGGTCGCCTTGGAACGTGAGGTTGCTCGCGGGACCGGCGAGCCGTACCGGGCCGGATACCCACCCTTGAAGCTGAAGGTCGGGACGGAAGCGCCCCGCGAGAGACAACGAGAGTGGCGCGAGGTCCGCCCTGGCCTCGGTGGCCCACTCGCCCGACTCCTCCCTCCGGAGTCGGACGTCTCCAAACATCCGGGAGACCTCGGTCGAATCGCCTTCGTGGGTGAGGTCGGCGACGATCAGCATACCATCGTCGATCCTGCCGTCGAACTCGAGCAAAGCGGTCCCCTCACCCAACAGCGCCGCGCGGGGCCAGTAGGGCTCCAGGATCCTGTAGTTCAGGGGGTCGACGCGGACCTCGAGGCCCTCGGCACCCGGCTCGTCACCCGTGAGCAACGTGCCGCTGATGTCGGCGGTGGTGGCGGATCCGAGGATGCCCGTTGGCACAAGCGTGACCCTGCCATCCACGTGCAGCGTGCTCGGCGTGCCGGATAGCGTTGCTTGTCCGCTCACGAAGCCGTCGAGTGGAATCGTGCCCTCGAACCATGGGCCGATGTCGGCAACCGCGAGCGGGCTGGCCGTGATCACCATCTGCGAGAGCGTCATGTCGTCGTCGAAGCGCACGCCGCCCGTAGCGGCGAGCTCGCTCGCACCCGTCTGCACCTCGAAGTCACGCAGGCCGATGACCAGTCCGTTCTCGCCACGGAGCGTGGCCACGCCGCGGAACGCACCGTCGGCTATGCGTGGATCGATCCAGTGCAGGTCCGCGAGATCGCCCCACTCGTCGGCCCGCAGGTCGGTCGAGAAGACCCACGGTTCCCCGGGGGCCTGCGGGCCGAAGTTGAGCTGCCCCTCGAGGAGTGAGTTCGGCAGCCGGAATGCCGCGTCTCCGATGCGGATGCCTTCCGCGCCGAAGGTGAGGTCGCCGGTAGCCGCCTGGACCACCAACGGCTCCTCGACGATCTGGATGCGCGAGGAGAACGAGGTGAGACGCGCATCGAGCTCGACGGCCCCCCCAGGACGGAGGACCGTTTCTTCCAGATCGAGATCGAGGTCCTCGAAGGCGAGTCTACGCACCGGTGCGCCCTCGGGCCCGGCGATGGTCACGCGGCTCGGCTCGGAGGCCGGCGTGAGCACGGTGACGGTGCCCTCGCGGACCGAGATTCTGCCGAGCTCGATGGTCGAGGGAGCTCCGGGAGACGCTTGGCCCTCGGCGCGCGCGGCCAGGATCTGCTCGACATTGAGCAACTCGTCGGCGGGTCCGCGCGAGACCACCAAGTCGAGGCCGTGGAAGGTCGCCGAGCCCAACCGCGGGTTCCCGAGCAAGAACGAGAGGATCGAGTACCGCAGCAACAGCGAATCGGCTTCGAGAACCGGCCGACCACCCTGCGCATCCAATCGCACGTCCGTGAGGGTGAACCCGGCAAGGAGGGTCTGGCTTCGAATCCCGCCGACGGTGAGCTCCCCTGCGAGCTGGTCGCGCACGCGACCGAGCAGCTCGTCGAGGACCATGCGCTGACCAGCCGCCGTCTGCGACAGGAAGGCGACCGCGGCCACGGTGAAGCCGATGAGCCCGGCAACCGCCAGCTTCGCCCAGAGGCCGACCACACCGAGTTTGCCCCGCCCAGGAGGGGTTTCTCCCGCTTCGGGCTCGAGCACCGCCGGCGTCTCCGCAGGTGTGGTGTCTTCCGCCATCAGAACGCTTGCCCGATCGACAGTTGTAGCTGGAGCCGGCTCTCGGAGCTCCGGAAGGACACCCTCGGGTCGAGCACCGCGAGATCGTCGGTCGCCCGGTACCCACCCAAGCCATCCGCGACGATCCTCCGGGTGACGACAGGAAGCCCCTCGTCCGCCCGGAAATTGTACCCGAGATCGGCGCGCAGCGGGCCCACCGGACTCATGTACCGGAGGCCGACGCCCGGGGTGAACTCGAGCGCGCCGAGCGTGACCCTCTGACCCGTCCCCCACACCTGTCCGAAGTCCATGAACGTGACTGCTTCAAGGTCCGTGCCCAGGGCGATGCGGATCTCGGCGTTCCCCTCGAGCACCCGCGAGCCCCCAGTCGGTCGGGAGTCGAAGCGGGCCCCGATCGCGTTGCAGCTCAGATCGGCCAGCGTGGCCAGAGTGCAGTCGGCGGCGGCAGGATCGGACTTGGCGAGCAGGGCGTCGGTCGTGGCCGCGAGCACCCTCGGCCCCAGTCGGCTCTGGCCGAACCCCCGCACGGAGTTGGCCCCGCCCGCATAGTACCGCTTCTGCGGAGGGATGATGTCGGTCGTGCCCTC
>JBEBGN010000163.1:0-6877 GCA_040081395.1 Longimicrobiales bacterium | reverse complement strand
CAGCGGCTCCAGGCATCGCAGAATGGAGCCGCAGGTTACTGGGGAGACTGTCACCCATCAGGGGTGACTAAAGTGTGACCAATCAGGGGTGACTGTACCTCCGCGCCGCCTAACAGAGGTTTGCTGCTGCCACTTCGGTCAGCGTACGTGGCCCGCACAGCTCGGCTTGCACCTCGCGATGCGGTGCGCGCATACTGCTCGCGCAACTCCAACCCAAGTCGTTACGGAGCCTGGTCACAGACCGTCGGGACTCATGTCACCTGAACCACCCCGCGGTCCCGGCGAACTCCTCGCCGAGTTCGGTCAGATCGACATCTACGTCTTCGACCAGCTGCTTCGCGGTCGAATCACGTCGTCGATGCGCGTCCTCGACGCCGGTTGTGGCGCGGGCCGCAACTCCGAGTACTTGATGAGATGCGGGACCGAGATCTACGGAGCGGATTCCGATCCGGACCAGGTCGCTCGAATCCGCGGCGTCGCGGCTCAGGCAGCGCCAGGTCTGTCGCCGGAGCACTTCCGCATCGCGCGCCTCGACGAACTCCCCTTTCCCGACGCCTACTTCGACGCTGTGATCTGCAGCGCCGTCCTCCATTTCTCGCACGACACGGCGGAGTTCGAGAAGGCCGTCTCAGAGATGTGGCGAGTCCTCAGGCCGAGCGGCGTCTTCTTCGCCCGCCTAGCGTCGACGATCGGACTCGAAGGAACGGTGACGCACCTTCGAGATCGATGGTACCACCTCCCCGACGGTAGTGACCGGTTTCTCGTCGACGAGACTTATCTCCTCGATATCTCGGCGGGCCTGGGCGCCGAGCAGCTCGATCCGCTGAAGACCACGGTGGTCCAGAACATGCGCTCCATGACCACGTGGGTGCTCCGTAAGAGCTGACTGGCCCCGGGTCAGCTCCCTGACAAAGGTCCGTCGGCCTGCTTCGAGTTAGGTGCGGTCCACAGGTCCAACGTCTCCAAGTAGTTGCGGCGTCTCATCTTCGTTCAGCCCCACGTCGGACGGATCCTCGTAGGCGGCAAGCAGTTCGCGCTCCTCTGCTCTCCTGGCGAGTGCAAGCGTGCCTGCCGCAGAAACTGCGCCCGCCAGCGCGACCACCGGGCCGAGCCAAACCAGGAACTCCCCGCCGGTCAAAGCAAGCGGCACGGAGAAGAGGAGCCCCGCGACGGCCCCCAACGCTGCAAAGCGTGGCACAGACATCTGATCGAATCTCCTACGACCCTCCACGACGCCCAGCACGCCTGAGAACGTGGCACCGGTAAGGAACCCGAGCGCCCCGAAGACGAGGGGGAACGGAACGTCGCCGGGGGGAAACCCAACTATAAAGCGCCATACCATGCCCGCGCTGAACCATGTCATTGCCCAAGTCAGGCCGATCCCGACTCCGCCGCGGATGCGTCGCAGCCACTTCCTCATTGCGGCTCCCCCTTGCCTCGGATTCGTCGACCGATGTCGTCGGACCAGCCATCACTTTGCGGCGCAAAGTAGCTACCTCGAGCTGGCGCCCACAAGAGCCGAGTCACTCGGCTTGCACCTCGCGACGCGGTGCGACCATGTTGCGCGTGCAGCAGAACCCCAAGTCGCGAAAGCCCGTTGTCGACCGACGTGTGCGGCTCGAGAGCGCGTTGATCGACGTACCGACCGATGCACGCCCTTGCCCACCCACTTCCACCAGCGCCTCAGCGCTCTTGGCTGGAGACCGCCTCTATGAGAACCGACACCAGATTCGTGATCCTGCTCGCAGCGAGCCTCGCTGCCTGCTCGCCGGCCAGTGAGGAAGCTCCCCCCGCTGAAGCTGGCGAAGCCGCCACGGCGACCATTGCCCCGTTTCGCGCGGGCGAGAACGTGTCACCCTTTGCGATCGGGGCGCTCCAGGCGGCGGCGTTGAGGGACGCCGCCTTCTCACCAGCCAACGACAACCGGACGCTCGCCATCAACCAGTCGAAGGCGGAGGTGGACGCGTTGCTGAGGGCCGAGGGCCTCGCCACTGATGTGCTCGAGCTCAGTGTCCAGCCGCTGATCGTCCGCACAGCGGACCGCGTGTTGCTGTTCGACACCGGCAACGGCCCGTCCGGAATGCTGTTCGCATCGATGGCGACTGCGGGCGTCGAAGCCGTCGCGGTAACGGACATCTTCATCAGCCACAGTCACGGCGACCATGTCGGGGGCCTCTTGGGCGCGAACGGGGGATTGGCATTCCCCAACGCAGCCGTGCACATCTCGGCCAACGAGTGGGCAGCGATGCAGGCGAACACCCAACTCGCTACACTGGTGACAGCGGTCTCTCCCAGAGTGGCGACCTTCGCACCCGGAGCGGAACTCGTACCCGGAGCCGTCACTGCGGTGGACATCCAGGGGCATACGCCCGGTCACTCCGGCTACCTCATCGCATCGGGCCCGGCATCGCTTCTCTACATTGGTGACACGATGCACCATTCAGTGATCTCGGTGCAGCGCCCAGACTGGACCATCGCCTTCGACGGCAACGCTCCGCTCGCGCAAGAGAGCCGCAAGTCCCTGCTCTCCTCCTCCGCCGCTTCAGGTCAGCGCGTTTACGCGGTGCACTTCCCTTTCCCTGGTCTCGGCAGGTTCGAGAATCGTGCAGGGACGTTCGTATGGGTGGCTGAATGACGAAGTGAGCGGACCGCTCAACCCATCGTCATCGAGCGTCGACAAGAGGCCCTTCGGAGGCGCATATGGCAGCAACGAAGACCAAACCCACGGACCTCAGCGCCGAGAGTCACATCGCAGCTCTCGCGAACGAGAGCAACGCCGTGACGCCCAGAGTCTGGTTGCTCTCATGCAAAAGGTTACCAGGCAGAAAACCAACGATGTGGGGGCCCAGCATCGTTGGATTCGGGAGTTACCACTACAAGTACGAAAGCGGTCACGAGGGCGATGCCCCGCTCGCTGGGTTTGCCGCTCGGGGAAGGGAGTTCGTGGTCTACATCGCGGCGGGCTTCGAGGGTCGGGACGTCCTGTTGAGCGAGCTCGGCAAGCACAGGACTGGGAAGGTATGCGTCTACATCAGACGGCTAGCCGACGTCGATCTGAAGGTCCTCGAGAAGTTGGTAGCCCGGTCGGTAGCAGATACGAAGAGCCGCTATCCACCCGCAAAGACTACCCGCAATGGCGGATGATCAACGGATTTACAGCGACGAGGAGACTCCGGCCTCCGATGCAGCTCCCGCCCCCGATGCGAGCGCGGTCGGAGATGCGGCAGATTGACCAAGACGTCGGACGCCGCGCCCCCGGCCACACCGAAAGGGGAATTCCGAGAGTGGGGTCGCTCGATCGTCATCGGGCTGGTGCTCTTCCTGGTGCTGCGCACCTTCGTACTCCAGACCTTCGTCATCATATCCGAATCGATGCGGGAGACCCTGCTCGTCGGTGATATGCTCGTAGCGAACCGGCTGGCGGTGGGTGCGCGCATCCCGGGAACGCAGCGGCATCTTCCTGGCTACTCGGAGCTCCGCCGCGGTGATGTCGTGGTCTTCGACCCGCATCACGAGGTGGGTCAGAGATTGGTGAAGCGACTCATGGGCCTTCCCGGTGATACGCTCGAGATGCGCTCCGGCATACTCTTCCTGAACGGGATCGAGCTGGACGAGCCGTATGTCCGACCGGCCGAGATCCCGGACGACCCCCTGCGGGACTCCGCGTGGCAGCTCGACCTTCTAACTACCGGCGTCGACCGGTCCGCCTACCGACCGACGCGCGACAATTGGGGCCCCCTCGTCGTCCCGGAGGGTCACTACTTCATGTTGGGCGACAATCGTGATTCGAGCTTCGACTCGCGGTATTGGGGTCCCCTCGCCGTCTGGCGTGTCGAGGCGCGCGTATCCTTCCTCTACTTCTCCTACCATCGCGGGTCCTCCCGTCCCTTCCCCTGGCTTCGTGAGATCCGTTGGGCCCGAGTAGGGCGCCCGCTGACCTGACGCATGGCAACCAAGACGGGGAACCTGGGACGCTACGCGCTGGCCGGCCTACTATGGGGCGGATTGACGATCCTATTGGCGGGCCGGGCCTTCGGTGACTCGATCGTTGGGGGCGTGCTGGCGTCGCCCCTGATCGGCCTGTTGGTGGGGAGCACGATGCACCGACTCTTCCTATCCGACTCGGCGTGGCGTCGTGCTTGGGTATCGCTCGCGAGTCTGTACCTCGGCGCGGTCCTGTTCGGCGCGAGCATCGGAGTGTACGACTGGGTGCGCACGGGGTTCGACCTAGGCCCCGAGGTCGTCTGGCAAGGCGCCGTCGCCGCGCTCTACGGCACGACCCTGTTCCTCATTGGTCTGTGGCCACTCGCCTATGTGACCCATATGGCGCTGGCCACGGACATTCGGTGGTGGAGACGACCATGAAGGAGACGAACATGGATCTCGGAACGTTCTCGGTCAGCTTGGCGGTCAAGGACATCGCCGCGTCCCGCGGTTTCTACGAGAAGCTCGGCTTCTCCGTGTTCCACGGCGACCAGTCCCAGAACTGGCTGATCATGAAGAATGGCGCGTGCGTGATCGGACTGTTCCAAGGAATGTTCGAGCGGAACATTCTCACGTTCAACCCGGGGTGGGATGGCAACGCGCAACCACTCACTTCGTTCACCGACGTGAGGGAGCTGCAGCGTCGGCTCATGGCGAGCGGCATTCAACCGGAGACGGCCGCCGACGAGACCACCAGCGGCCCCGCGAGCTTGGTCGTGGTCGACCCCGACGGCAATCCGATCCTGCTGGACCAACACGTGTGAATCCATGCCTTCCAGCCCACTCGCGCGTCTGCGCAAGATCTGTCTGTCGTTTCCAGAGGCACGCGAGGTCGTGGCTTGGGGCGAACCTACGTTCCGGGTGAAGACGATCTTCGCGATGTACGCAGGCCCCGGCACCCATCACGGGAAGGGACGCGCGAGCGTGTGGGTGAAGGCGCTCGCGACCAACCAGCAGCTGCTCCTCACCCTCGACCCTGAGCGCTTCTTCTATCCGCCGTACACGGGCCCGTCCGGATGGATCGGCGTCTACCTCGACAGCGCCGAAACCGACTGGGACGAGCTCCGCGACCTGCTCTGGGATGCGTGGCGCATGAGCGCACCGCCGAAGCTGGTAGCCCGGCACCCGGAACCACCCCCCGCGCCTAAGGCGCGCACGGCACGGGTGTCGCGCGCCTCGCGCAAGACGGCGCCGAAGAAGTCAACCCGCCGCTCCTGACCGTCAGGCGGCGACCAAGCCCTCCGGGGACATCGCGAACACGTGCGCCGTGCCGTCGCGCGCGATCGAGATCATCTGGTTCGGCTCGACGACGTGCCACGAGGCATCCTCGGTGAGACGCTCCGAGGAGACCACGAACGAAGTGGAGCGCTCGTCGCGCCGCCGTCCCTGGGCGCCGCGCCAGATCGGCTGATAGAGCTCCCGCTGGATCAGGTACAACGACTCCGGCTTGCACCCGGGGTCGTCCGTGAAGCGACACGCGGCGGCCCGGTCGCCATCGGTCACGGCCAGGTTGAGGTAGGAGGGGTGACCGCCCCCCAACTCCTTCACCAGGTCGAGCACCTTCCACACCGCGCGGTTCAGGCAACGCGCGAGCGCGTGCTCGTCCTCCAGATTCGACCCCATGAGGTCGTCCACGAACACCGCGAACAGGTGCTCGGAATCGGTGCTGCCACGGATGACGTCGAAGGCCGCGTCGCCGAGCCTCGACAGTAGCGGTCGCCGGATACTCCGGAATGAGCCGACGTGCCCGTTGTGCATGAACAGATAGCGGTCGTGCTGGAAGGGATGGCAATTCACTTCAGCCACCCCCATGCCCGCCGACGCCGCGCGTACATGCGCCATGACGCACGGGCTCGACACCACGCTGGCGAGGCTGCGTAGGTTCGCGTTGCTCCACGCGGGTGTGACCGAGCGGAAGAGGGCCGGCCGATCGTGCTGATCGGGCGCATACCAGCCGACGCCGAAGCCATCGCCATTGAGCGGCTCCTCCCTCTCGGAGGAGTGGTAGCTCTGCATGATGAGCGAGTGCGACGGGTCGATGAGGAGCGACTCGAGGCGAATGGGCGGGCCCAGATACAGTGTGAAGCGGCACATGGCCCCAAGATCCCGAACCGGCCGCCCGCCCCGCAAGCATTGCCCCGCATACCCGCACCGGCGAGAATCGCGCGAAGAGGAGATTCGAAGCCATGCCCGCGATGACACCCCCCTGGCAACTCGACCCCTGGAACCTCCCAGCCGATCTGCGGAAGATCGAACAGCAGTGGACGGCGTTGGGAGAGATCTTGGAGGACCCTGCCCGCTACGAGCTTCGGCACGCTGCCACCTCGGGGTGGCGGTGCGGCGACCAAGCGGGTCATGCGCTCATCGCGGCGTTCGGGATCGCCCGAGGCATCGAGCGGGCGCTCGCCGAGCCGGAACGTGATCGGGACGGGAAGCGGGAGGACGCGGCCGTCGCGGTCCTCCAGTCCGGGATCTTCTCGCGCGGCCGGGTACAGGCACCCGAGCGACTCGACCCCACGGGCCGGTCCCGGGAGGAGTTGGTCGCGATGATCACGCCGACGATGGTCGCGTGGTCGTCACTGGCGTCGCGGGCGGACACCCTGGCAACCAGCACGGGGCGCTTTCCGCACTTCCTGTTCGGCTACCTCACCAGCGCCGAGTGGGTGCGGTTCTGCGCCATCCATAACGCCCACCACCTGGCGCTCGCACGCGACATCGAGGTGGCGGCAAGCGCCGGGCATGGGCACACACACCATATATAGAGCGGCCGGAGGACACTCGTCATGAAGCCACCGATCGACGCCGGGGTGAAGGTCGGCCATGTGCACCTCAAGGTCTCGGACCTCGACCGGGCCGTGCGCTTCTACTCGGAGGTGCTCGGCTTCGAGGTGAC
>JBEBGN010000318.1:0-1718 GCA_040081395.1 Longimicrobiales bacterium | reverse complement strand
CGCTCTACAGCGTCCTCGACAGCGTGACGTCGCGCGTCGGCAAGGCGGCGCAGATCGAGCGGGAGACGCTGAGCGTCCTCGCGGACCTGCAGGCGGAGGACATGGAGCGCTTCCGGCATCACGGGAGCGAGGCGGCGGCGAAGGCGGACGCGCCCGCCGCGGTCAACCCGTAGCCGGGCTCCAGCCCAATGCCATTCACTTAAGGGTCCTCGGGCTCGCGCGGAAGGTTCGACGGTCCACGGCCGATAGTGATCTCTTGCTCGGACCCGTCGCACACAACCCTCCACCCCCAGGAGCCCCAATGCGTCTCAGCACGGCCCTGGAGTGCGTGGGGGAGATCCCACGCCCCGAGAATCTGGACTGCTTCGTCGCCCGCCTCGACAAGGCGTGGATCACCCGGGCTCTCGCGGCCCGCGGGGGAGCGGCGATGCGTCGTCGCCGGCTCCCCGCGGAGCAGGTGGTCTGGATCGTGATCGGCATGGCGCTCCTGCGCAACCGCTCGATCCCCGACGTCGTGGACACTCTCGATCTGGCTCTTCCGGGCGAGAAGCTCGTCACACCGCAGGCGATCGTCGGCGCGCGGGACCGCCTCGGCGAAGCCCCGATCGAGTGGCTCTTCCGGACCTCCGCCGCGCACTGGGTGCAGGAGGACGCGGCGGCGCACCGCTGGCGAGGCCTCCAGGTCTGCGGCGTCGATGGCACGACGCTGCGCGTCGCCGCGTCGGACGCGAACCGGCGGCACTTCGGCACGCCGCGCAACGGCGGGAGCGAAGGAGCCTACCCCCAGGTGAGGGTCGTCGCTCTCCTCGACCTCCGCACGCACCTGATCCTCGCGGCCAAGCTCGCGCCGTACAGCGAGTCGGAGCTCAGCACTGCGCGGCAGCTGTGGCCCGAGGTCCCGCCCCGTTCGATCTGCATCGTCGATCGGCTCTACTTCGCTGCGGATCTGCTCCTGGGTATCACGCAGCGAGGGACGGACTCGCACTTCCTGATCCGGGCCCGGAGGGGGACGAAGTGGGACGTGATCAAGACGCTCGGCAAGAACGACTTCATCGTGACGATGAGGGTGTCGAAGTCGGCACGTGATCGCGATCCATCGCTTCCCGCCGAGTGGACGGCGCGCGCGATCCGTTACCGGAGAAAGGGCTTCCGGGAGCAATGGGTGCTCACGTCGCTCCTCGACGCGGAGGCGTACCCGGCTGCGGAGATCGTGGCGCTGTACCACGAGAGGTGGGAGCTGGAACTCGGTTTCGACGAGATCAAGACCGAGACGCTCGACCGGGAGGAGACGCTGCGAAGCCGGACGCCGGCGCGGGTGCTGCAGGAGATCTGGGGCTTGCTGATTGCGTACAATCTGGTGCGCCTGGAGATGAAGCGCTTCGCGGACGAAGCGGGCGTGCCGCCGACGCGGATCAGCTTCGTGACGTCGCTGCGTCTGATCTGCGACGAGTGGATCTGGTGCTCGAGGGCATCGCCTGGCGTGATCGGGCGGAACCTGCAACGGCTCCGCCAGAAGCTGCAGCGTCTCGTCCTGCCGCCGCGCCGCTCCTCGAGGTCCTACTCGCGCACGGTGAAGCTGTCGCGGAGCAGTTACCCGGCCCGATGAAGCGACGGTGTCCGGACCCTTAAGTGAATGGCATTGGGCTGGAGCCTGGCGGTCCCAGTCGCACCCGGAACGTCGGCTGTCTCCCTGCCGCTCCCTCGTCGCCGCCGGGACG
>JBEBGN010000162.1:0-6942 GCA_040081395.1 Longimicrobiales bacterium | reverse complement strand
TCGATGCGCGTGATGTGCGAGTCAGACATGAAGTGAAGATGCGGCTTCAGTCTTTCTGAGCATACCAGAGACCGTCCGACAGGTCGTGATAGAGTGTGAGCATACGTCCATCGTCCAGTACGACGGTGAGATACTCGCGCGAGATGGGCTCGCGCCACCACTCGTCGTCGATCCTCCAGCGCTCGCGCACGGCTTCGACCGTTCGGGCGGTCTTGCCGGGCAGGCGTACATGCGTGGGCCCGCCGTGCGCGTCGGTGCGCACCGTGACTGCGAGGGGCCGGCCGAGCGGCTTGAGCTTCGGGCGCTCGCTCGGCGAGGGAGGTCTACGCTCCGGGGGGGCGTCGCTCATGGAGCGAACTAGGGATCGAAACTGAGGAGCGCGTGACGCCGCTCCGGAATGCGCGACCACGGATCGATCTCGACCACCCGGTAGAGCGGTGAGTCTCCGAGTCGGAGCTTGAGTTCTTTCACGGCGTCGCGCAGTGAAGGCGGAACCTCTCCTTGCGCGAGCTCGTAGCCGCCCGCTTCGCGCCCGCTCCCTTCTTTGCGGTCGAAGAGGCCGGTCTGCGTGCTCGGCGCGCCGAAGTGAGTGAGCTCGAGCAAGAGCGTCACCACGGCCTTCGGGGGTGGTGAGATCGTCATCTTCGCACGCAGTGGGGCGGCGATGCGTTCGCGGTCGGCCGTGGGTTCGCGGAGCACCGTCTCGACGAGCCAGGACCCGCCCCCCTCGAGATGCGCGCCGAGTCGCACGCCGGTCACACTGCGCCCGCGGCGGGCAGGGCGTGCGAGAGCGCGCTCGACCAGCCGGTCCAGCGCTCCGTGGAGCGTCTCGGTGAGCCCCACGGGCCCTGGGAACTCGAGCGACACGCGGATGGGGCGGGGACGGTGCCAAGGGCGTACCGGGTCGATGCGCCGCCCGGTCGACCACGCGAGCGCGTTCCTCCCGTCTTCGCCGAATTGGGCGACCAGCGAGGGCTCCGGGAAGCGCGCGAGCTGGCCGAGCGACCGGATGTCGAGGCGCTCCAGGCGCTCCACCACGAGCGGATCGACCGGGAGCGTACTGACCGGGCAGCGCGCGAGGAAGCGAACCAGGTTCTCCTCGGACAGCAGGACGGGCTCTCC
This sequence comes from Longimicrobiales bacterium, assembly GCA_040081395.1. Lineage (GTDB taxonomy): Bacteria > Gemmatimonadota > Gemmatimonadetes > Longimicrobiales > Gaopeijiaceae > UBA2982. The sequence goes on along the minus strand of JBEBGN010000162.1, from coordinate 5,820 downwards.
CGGCCGTGCCGATGCGGCGGCAACCCAGGCACCGAATTTTCCGGGCGCCATGCCCGCCCGGGTCGCGGCGACCAGGGGGGCGGGGAAGACGCGGAAGAGCGAGCGGAGCACGCGCTCCACTTGGTGGTGGGGAGAGCCGTAGAGCCGGGCGAGACCATCCATGCCCAGGAAGACGCGCCCGCGGCCGGCGGGTTCCAGGATCGGCGTGAACTCTCCGAGCACCTCGAGTAGGGAGTCCACTGCGGCGTCGTAGTGGGCCGGATCGGGCTCGAGGAGCGTGAGCGAGGTGCAGAGCGAGACCGCCTGCGAGACGAGCTGGCCGGGGCGTACGCCCGCATCGTAGGCGCGCTCCGAGACCTGCCAGATGGTACGGCGCGTGCTCTCGCTGGGTGAGAGCAGGGCGACCGATGTGCTGTCGAGCTCGGGGGAGCGGACGAGCTCGAGCCGGAGCTCGAAGGTGGGGAGCCACAGGCAGAGCGCCTGACGGCTCCCGGTGGAGACGCGGGGAGCGGCGGGAAGGAAGGCAGTGCCTGATCCAGGGCCCGAAGCCCAGCTGCTGTCGGGGGTGGTGGACGCCCATGTCTCGGAGGTGCTGTTGTGTACCCGCCCTCTACCTCGTTGGGTGGGTACACTCTGCGCGCGCGAGGCGGCCTGGGACATGGCGGAATGGGACGTGGCGAGGATGCGGAGACAGCGATCCCCGGCGTCCGAAGTGGCACCCCCACACCCATCGTCATCACCCAGGGCTTCGGAGCCGGGGACCGCATACCGAACAAAAACCGAAATACGACCCGAAGCTACACCGAACCAGGTGGGGGGGCAAGCAGGGGAGAAGGGCTTGGGCGGGCGCCTGAAGGAGGCGTGGTTCGGCTATATTTCCGGCTTCGCGGAGGAGCCTCGATGGAGCGCGTGGTAAACAAGACTGCAAGCCACGAGCAGGCACATCTATGGGACGTGGAACAGCAGCTCTCCATGACTCCCGAGGAGCGCTTGCGAGCCGCTAGAGAGTTGAAGGATCGCGTATATCCCGCGGACGCCAAGGATGTGCGCGCGTGGCACCGGTCCGGATAAACGCCACCCATTTCTCGCCGGATACCCGGACCTTCATCCGCCTCCTGCATGCGCACGAGGTGCAGTATCTCATCGTCGGGGGAGAGGCCGTCATTCTGCACGGTCATACACGACTGACAGGTGACGTCGACTTCTTCTACGCACGGGACGCCGCCAATCTGACGCGTCTATATGCGGCCCTCGATGAGTTCTGGGATGGCAACGTCCCTGGTCTGCGGGTCCCTCAGGAGCTGAGCCCCGAAGGGACGATCATCCAGTTCGGCGTTCCTCCCAATCGGATCGATTTGATCAACGCGATCGAGGGTGTCGATTTCGCGACGGCGTGGAAGGGACGAGTCGATGCCGTACTCGTCTCGACAGAGGGTGATCTCCCCGTGCCGTACATCGGCCTGAACGAACTGATCACGAACAAACGCGCGACTGGCCGGCCCAGAGATCTCGACGACCTGAGTTTCCTCGACAAGAAGAAGCGCTGACGCAGCGCTTCTTGCGCTCTACGCACGCGGCTCGTGAGGTGGGGCGCGACCTAGTCCTTCCGGACCGCTCCCGGCGGGAGTGGCAGCAGCGGGTCGATCGCGATGTCGTTGTGGAACGCCCCTCCCGGAGCCCCCGCGCCCGGCGCGCCGAAGGGACTGACCGTACAGGCGGGACTGCACCCAGGTAGCGTATACGCATCCGCCGCGCTCAAGGAGGCCGACCACCCCAGGTCGATCAACGTGCCGATGGTCATGCGGCTGATCGGCAGGCGAACCCCAGAACCCTCGGTGGTCGGCGTCATGATCTCGGCGTTGAACCACCCCTCGCGCCAGTGCGCCTCGACGGTGAGCTCGACGGGCACGCCAGCGGTTGGACCGCCGAGCGCCAGCCACTCCGTGTTCCCGTTCGTGCCGTTGTATTTGGGATCCGACGTGCCGACTCCGCTGAGGCTACCCTGCCAGAGCGTTCCCACGCCGAACGCATGCGCGATCTCGTGCCAGATGACGTCTTGGAGGTACGTGACGGAGGCGACCGCGGCGTCGTCATCGTCGAGCTTCATTTGCCCGGTGATCGTCGAGGGGGGCGCGGGGTTCCGGCCGTATCCGCAGAAGCCGCCGCGGGCGAGCGTGTTGCCGACGCCGTCGATCGAGTCGAGCGCCATCAGGATCGCCACGTCTTCGATGAACGCTCCGTTCAACAGAGAGGCGTCGACGAGCTGGCAGACTCCCGGGGTCAGCCCCGACGCTGGGTAGGTGATCCCCGCACCCATGTCGCCGGTGATCACATCCTCGAATCGTGCCAGGGCCGCGCTCACCGCGGTCTGTGCATTCGCCGGTGGCAGGGGCCCGCCATTGTACGTGAGCCAGAGGTTGAACGCCGAGGACGGCTTCGTGGAGATCGTGATCGCGTAGCGTTCGGAGACCGTGATCGTTCCGTTGGACGCGGTGATCTGGAAGAAGAACGCGCCCGACGCGGAGGGGGAGCCCGAAATGGCGCCGCTGGTCGTGTTGAGCGAAAGGTTGTTCGGCAACGCGCCCGCCGTGACGGCGTATACGAATCCGGTCCCGCCCCCGCTCACGGGTCCGATCGTGTCGGCATAGGCGGTGCTCAGGTACCCGCCCCTGAGATATGCGGGGGGCAATACCCCCCCCACCTCGACCCGGACGCTCTTCGTCAGCGCGCTGCCCCCGGGGGCCACCTGGGCCGTGAGGGTGGTCGCGCCGTCCGCGACCGCGGTGACGCGCCCCGTGGACACGACCACGGTCGCTACCGCCGGATTGACGACCGCGAACGTCACCGCCACACCCGACATGGTGGACCCGAGCGCATCGCGCACGGTGCGGCCGACGAGCACCGTGTCCCCCGGATTCGCGAGCCGGAGGGTATCGGGCGAGAGCGTGAGCGTCGCCGCGACCTGCTGGACCGTGACATCGACGGTGGCTTGGACCGTACCCGCCGTGGCGGTGATCTGCGCGGTGCCGTTTCCGATCGCTGTGATACGGCCCTGGTTCGACACGGTGGCCACGGTGCCCGCGTTCGACGACCACGTGACGGCAACCCCCGTGATCGTCGCTCCGCCCGCGTCGAGAACCGTGGGCGTGATATCCTGCGTCTGATTCAGCGCAATCAGGTTGACCGTCGTCGCCGACAGCGTGATCGACGCGGGTGTCCCCGTCGGGCCTGTGCTGCTGCTACTCCCTCCACACGCGGTGAGGAAGAGCAGGATGGCTAGGCGTGCGTGACGTGTCCGCATGACACTACTCCGTGGCGAGACCGCCCCTGAAGATGAAGAACGCGGCGGCGCAGAGACAAAGCCCCGCCCATAGATAATCGAGCTTCACGGGTTCGCGCAGGTAGAACGTGGCGATGGGCACGAATACCGAGAGCGTAATGACTTCTTGGAGGATCTTCAGTTGCCCGATCGACATCTGGGTGTGACCGATCCGGTTCGCGGGCACCTGCAGGAGGTACTCGAACAGGGCGATACCCCAGCTGACGAGCGCCGCGACGATCCAGGGGCGATGGCTGAGCTCACGCAGGTGCGCGTACCACGCGAGCGTCATGAAGACGTTCGAGGCGGCGAGCAACAGGATCGTCTTGGCGATGGGCGGAAGCACGCGGGCTCCGGTGAGGGGGGCCGGCTGGGGGAAGGTGTCGACGGTGTCGACACCTTCCTCAGGGATTCAACCAGTAGTTCACCTTGATGGCGAAGATGTTGTCGGCCTGGGCACCGAACATGTCGGCGGCGTCACGGCCCCAATCGAAGTCGCCCACCCAGGCATCCGTCCCCGAGGGTCCACGGTTCGTGAGGGAATCGATGCGGCGCTGCTGCCAGACGAGATAGAGCGTCGAGCCCTCGCGCCACTCCCAGCGCAGCACCGCGTTGCCCAGCAGGCTGCGGTAGCTGAAGTCGCGGTTGGTGACGTTGAACGCGGTCGCCGCGCCCGTGCCGTCCGGATCCACCGTGTACTCACCGGTCGGTGCCTGCGTGAGCGTGCCCACCTCCACGCCGTACTCGAGGAACTCGAACGCGCGACGGCGCTCGAACTCCTTCAGGCCCTGGTAGTCACCCGTGGAGATGAAGGGCTCGACGTAGAGCTGGAGCGAGACCGCCGGCGTGAGCGTCACGTCCATGCGCGTCTCGAGCGAGAGCGTGGTCTGGTCGAGGTCGGCGAAGAGATAGCGACGGCCGTAGGTGGTGGTGGCGAGCGCGTCGTCGACAGCGGTCACGTATTGGGCGGTGTTGAAGGCGCGGCGGTAGCCCGGTCCGAACCGGAGCGTGACCTGCTCGCTCGGGTTGGCGGTCAGGTTGAGCCCGAAGTCGTGATGCCAGCCACCGACCTCGTCGGAACTCCAGTCGTAGTTGAAGCGGGCGACCACGCTGCGGCGCGAGTCCGAGTTCAGGTTCGCGGTGCCGCTCCAGCGCTGCGGCGTCTTGGCGATGGGTCCACCGCGCGTGAGTCGGTCATCGTCGTTGCGCGGGTTGTACGCGAGTCTCGTGCCCACGCTCCAATAATTCAGGAAGGTGAGGTTGATGTTGCCGTTCATCTCCCGGTGGACCCAATCCCCGGCGTAGTTGAGCGTGAAGTCCGGGCTGCCGCGCATGTTCCAGTTGCGCAGGAATCGCCCTGGGACCGGATCCTGGAACTGGAAGTTCGTGTCGAACATGATCCGGTCCGACGCCGACTGGAATCCGAGGTCATTCACCTCGTAGCCCGGGCTCGAGAAGGACATGGCCGTCTTGGCGGTGAACGCTCCGGCCTGCTTCACGAGGTCGAACATGAAGTAGTAGCCCGAGAGGGACCGGGCATTCGTATCCAGGTCGAGATGCCAAGCGTCGGGGCGCTGGTAGTAGCGCGTCGAGGAGCGCTGCGTGCGCAGGATGGCGCCGGGGTCTCCCTGTACGTAGCTCGCGGTGAACGCGCTGCTGAACCGGTAGGCCCGATTCGACCACTCGTGCGCGAAGTCGACACCGCCTGAGTACGCCGAAGAGTGCAGGCGGGCGTCCAAGCCCGTGCCCGAGAGCGACCGGTTGACCGCGGCGCCGATGGCGCCGAAGCGCGTGTCTCCTCCACGGATCTGGCGGCGAGCGCGACCGACGAGGTAGTTGCTCATCGGTTCTACCGCGGTCTCGCTCCTCACCTGACTCGCGTCGATCGAGCGGGCTGACTCCTCTCCGGTGAGCGCTTCCAGGAAGCCGAGCGACCAGCCGCCGCGCGTGCGCCCCGTGACCTTCGCGGCTCCGAGAATCGTCGTGGTGGCGTCCATCTCCGAGAACACGGCGGAGGAGGGCGCCGCCCCCTGCGGGGCGCGCCCGATCCGGCGCGAGTAGAGGAGCTGCGGCGGACGTCCGGTGCTCCCCATGGGGCCGCCCTCGCCGAAGTTGAAGATGTCGGCGCCCTCGACGAAGAAGGGGCGGCGCTCCTCGTACCTCGTTTCGAAGTCCGTGAGGTTGATCACCGAGGGGTCGAGCTCGACCTGCCCGAAGTCCGGGTTCACGGTGGCGTCCAGGGTGACGTTCGACGTGAGGCGATACTTGAAGTCGGCGCCGTAGTCGGTGAACTCGTCGGATCCGCTGCGGAACGGATTGGCGAAGGTCACGCCCGCGGGTGCCGTCAGGTTGAGGTACTCACCGCGCGCGGTCACGTACGGCAACAGCTCGAGGCGGCGACCCGGCACCACGCCCCCGATGCCGTCGAGGTGGGCATAGCGCGACGGTCCGCCCCGATCGAGCGTCGGAATGAAGGGGAAGACCGTGCGTTCCTGACTGCG
>JBEBGN010000161.1:0-6957 GCA_040081395.1 Longimicrobiales bacterium | reverse complement strand
GCCAGAAGGACGCCCTGGCGCTGGCGAAGTCCCCGTTCCGTAGCGAGCTGGGAGAGCGCATCGCACGCGAGATCTGCGCGTCGTGTTGGCAGGACTGGCTGAAGCAGCAGACGCAGCTCATCAACCACTACGGGCTCGATCCCCGCGACAAGCGCGCAAAGGAGTTCCTCTATGCGCAGATCGAGCAGGTTCTCTTCGACGGGGGACCGGGCGAGGACATCGACACCACCAAGCAGGGGACCATCGAGTGGTGAGGCGCGGTCGGGGTGAGGACAAAACGCGAAGAGCCGGTCGGGTCGACGACCCGGCCGGCTCTTCGTTTCCGGGCGCTGCGCTTGCTACGCGAGGACCGACGCGGCCTGCTCGAGCGCGAACTCGAGTTCTTCCTCCGTGATGGTGAGCGGCGGAGCGAAGCGGATCACCTGGTGGTGCGTCTCCTTCGCGAGCACGCCCTTGTGCTCCAACGCCTCGCAGAACGGACGGGCCACCCCGCTCGACTCCTTGATCACAACGCCGATCATGAGTCCACGGCCCCGAACCTCTTCGACGTGCTTCGACTCGATGGCCCGCAGGCGGTCCATGAACCAAACGCCGAGTCTGGCGGAGCGCGCTGGCAGGTCCTCGTCCAGGATCACGCGCAGCGAGGCGCGTGCGATCGCGGCGCCGAGAGGGTTGCCGCCGAAGGTCGAGCCGTGGTCCCCCGGATGGAAGACATCCATGTACTTGGAGTCCGCGATCGCCGCCGATACCGGGTACAACCCACCCCCGAGCGCCTTGCCGACAATGAGGATGTCGGGCCGGACGTTGTCCCACTCGTAGCAGAAGAGCCGGCCCGTCCGTCCGAGACCCGTTTGGATCTCGTCGGCGATGAGGGCCACGTTGTGCTTCGTGCAGATCGCACGCGCCTTCGCCAGGAAGCCCGCGGGCGGAACGACCACGCCGCCCTCGCCCTGCAGAGGCTCGACGAGGAAGCCGACCGTGTTCTTCGTGATCGCCCTCTCCAGCGCCGCCGCGTCACCGTAGGGGATGGTCTTGAAGCCCGGCGTGAAGGGCCCGAAGCCGTCGCGGTACTGCGGCTCGGAGGAGAATCCCACGATCGTCGTCGTGCGTCCGTGGAAGTTGTTCTCGCAGACGATGATCTCGGCCTTGTCGGTCTCGACACCTTTGACCTTGTAGCCCCACTTCCGGACCATCTTGATGGCGGTTTCGACCGCCTCGGCACCGGTGTTCATGGGCAAGGCGCGCTCGAAACCCGTCGCCTGGCAGAGCTCGCGCAGGAACGGCCCCATCTGGTCGTTGTGGAATGCGCGCGATGTGAGCGTCAGCGTGTCGAGTTGCTTACGCGCGGCGTCGATGATGGCGGGGTGGCGGTGTCCCTGGTTCAGAGCGGAGTAGGCGCTGAGCATATCCAGGTACCGATTCCCGTCCACGTCCCAGACCCACGCACCCTCGCCTCGCTCGATCACCACCGGGAGGGGGTGGTAGTTGTGGGCGCTGAATTCGTCGACTTCGGCGAGGTAGGCCTTGGTCTTGGACGCGGTCGCGGTGGTCATCTCCCTCCGGGCGCAGAGCGCTTCTGAATGATTATGCAGTATTTGTTCATTATAATGAGACGCCGGCTCACCCCGCAACGGGTGGGGCACGCCGGTCCGCCAAGATGCGCGCGGCGATCACCGAGGATGCGATCACCATCACCATCCAGGAGAAGTACATGGACGACCGGCCGACGTTGTACGAGGCAGCCAGGTCCCATCCCGACAGATAGAGGATCCAGGCGCCGACGATGAACCAGCTGCCCAACACCAACTGGACGCCGATACGAAGCCACGCGACCCCTGCCGAAGGGCGTAGGACCTCCATGACGCCGAGCGCAGCCACGGCAAAAAAGACCATCGCCAGGATCCGGTGGACGATGCCGTCCACCCCCTCATGGATGGCGTGACCCCAGAAGAGCCAGCCCGCATTCGCCTGCGCGGCCCCGTAGGCCAGAAACGTTGCGGCGCGGGGGAGCAGGCCACGGTGCGCGAGGATGTCGATGACGCCCGTCAGCGCGAATGCCGAGTACATCGTCACATGCTGGAGGCTCATGAGCGTGGTGGTCGGCCCCCACCCCTCGCCGGGGATCTCGACCCACACCCCGATGAGGGGCAGAATCACCTTCAGGACCGGGATCACCAGGCTCGATTCGAGCGCACGATCGCGCGCCTCGAACGCGCCCGCGCGGAAGTTCTGCCCTATCCAGAGCAGGGCCCACAGGATGAACATGCTCCCTGGCAGCACGTGACCCTCGAAGGTCGAGTGCAGGTCCGCCGCCGTCATCGCCATCATATCGTGATTCATAGGCGGCCAATCTGTTCTGGCGGACGGGCGGGCGCCATGTACGCTGGCGGTCAGTTTGGGTCCGCGGCCCCGACCCATGCTCCTCCTCAGCCGCTCGGCGGCTGAGTCGTTCCGCTTTCATCGACTCGCTCCGCGTGCCTCGCTCCGCTGCTACGCGCAGCGGAGCATCGTCGGAACATGGGTCGGGGCCGCGGACCCACAGGCTCAGTAATGTCGGCACCCAACTCGTCGCGCTCGAATGGCCCCTTCTCCTCGGCACGCACCACACCTCTTGGCTCACGCGCTCGTGGGCCCGCCAGCGTCGTTCCTCGTGTCTACCAGAGAGAGGCGCGCGTCTCGGGCGGTGAGGGGGCTCGGCGCGGGGACCTGGTCGGCCCCTCGCCGAGCGAGCCCACTATCCGGTCGAGTGGCTGCGAGGAGACGGGCGAGCGGCCCCCGAACGCCCGAGATGCACGCCTCTCTCCCCCACTAACCTCCCGAGTAGATCAGCTCCGCGACGACCTCGCCGACCATGCGTAGGGTCGCGGCGCTGACGTTGGCGGGCGTGTCTTCCGGTGTGTGCCAGTACTGGTTGTACTGCCCGTATACGAAGTCGACGAGGTTAGCGGTGGGGAGTCCCGCTTCGATGAGCGGCACGTGATCGTCGAATACACGCAGGCCCACCGTGCTCGGGAAGTACTCCCGGTAGCCGAGGCGTTCGGCGGCTCGCCACACCTTACGCACCACGACATTCGCGGCCTGGGCTGAGATCTCCTCTACGGGAAAGCTCGGGTCCGCGTCGCCCACCATGTCGAGCAGAAGGCCATAGACCGGTCGGTCCGTGGTGCCCAACCGCGAGGCGTAGCGACGGGCGCCCAAGAACATGTCATCGACGCCTGGGCCGAAGTCCTCTCCGTCGGTGAAGAGCAGGTCGACCCCGATGGGAGGCGGAACCTGGTCCATCATGGCCGCCAACTCGAGCAGGATCGCCGTCCCCGAGGCACCGTCGTTGGCCCCCGGAACGGGTGTGGCTCTCCCCACCGAGTCGTCGGCCTCGTCGGAGGTGGGCCGGGTGTCCCAATGCGTGAGGATCAAGATCCGGCGGGTCGCCTCGGGTCGAAACCGAATCGAGACGTTATAGAGCGTGAGCGAGTCGGCGCCGGTGGTGACGTGCGTGAACGTGTCGACCACCGGTGCGGCACTCAGTCCGCCGAGGCGGTCGAGCATCCACGCGAGTTGGCTCGAGTGGCCGGGCCAGCCCGGGACGCGCGGCCCGAACGCCACTTGGTCGTGCACGAGCCCCAATGCCGCTTCGCCGTCGAACAGCGGCCGACCCGGCGTGGGTCCTTGGGCGGCACCGAGGCACGCCGTAGCGCCGATCGATAGGCACATGAGCGCACGTCGGCTGCGGACCCACCGAGATGGAAAAGGAAACGGCATGTGACCTATTCCGAATCCAGTTCGCCGAGCCAACGGCGCGCAGTGTCCTTGAACACATCGTCGGGAGGGTGCACGGAGTGCATCTCGATCACCCGGTTGAGCACGGTCCGCGCGTCGTCCTCACGCCCGCGCCGCACGTAGAGCTGCGCGAGGTCGAGCCAGTAGAGCACGTTGTCCGGCTCCAGCTCGGCGGCGCGTCGCAGGTGGAGGGCCGCGGAGTCCCAGCTGCTCTCCTGGAGGGCCCGGTTATTCATGAGCATGCGCGCGAGCATTCGCTCCACGCGAGAAAGCACCATGATCTCGTAGTTCACGCGACCGAGAAGGTTGTGGGCGCCCGCGTGCAGGGAATCGAGCGCTAGGATGGCGTGCGCGTCGTCGAAGACCCGCTGAACGAGACGGGATGCGTAGTCGTTGCCCGCATTGAGCGCGCGCCGGCCCTCGGCCGCGCCGCGCCAGTAGAGACCATCGATCCCATCCGGCCGCACGGCCACGGCTCGGTCGCCGAGCACGATCGCAGGATCCAGGAACTCGTTTTGCGCCGTGATCCCCTCCCGAACGACCCCGACGACCACCGCGGCGCGCGCCGCCCGCCACAGTGCTTCGTAGTCGGTCGAGTCGACGGCTAGGTGCGTCTTCAGGAGCTCGTAGGCCTGGATGGGCTCCCCCGCAAAATACAGTTCGTCCGCGCTGACAACCGGGTCATTGAGTACCGGTTGGGCGCTGGCTTGGCTCGCGAGCAGAAGCGAAGCCACGAGCGCAAGGAAGATCGAGCGGGTGCGCTTCGAGCGCGGCGACAGGAGTCCAATCCGGGACATGGGCATGCGTACCCCGGGCTCCTGTTTTCGGACCGCGGCTTCGACTACCCTCGCCTGACGCTTGCGCCGGTCAGCCGCACTCCGAGTAGCCGCAGACGTGGCACTTCTTGCACCCTTCGATGAACGCGAGATGCCCGGTGCCGCATTCCGGGCAGGTGCCGATGTCGAGCTGCGTGTCGAACAGGTCGTGCGACGGCGAAGCCGCGGCCTGAGGCTGACGCCCACCCTGTGGGCCCGCCACCGTGAGGGGTAAGGCCTCCTGCACGCCAGCCTTCTCCTCGAGGTACCGCTCGATCGCCTGGCCTACGGCGTCGGGCACGGAGAGCACCTTGTTCGGCCCGAGCCCGACGGCACGGTCGCACGAGATGCCGCGCACTTGGTCCTTTACCTGCTGGATCGAGATCCCCGAGCGCAGCGCCAGCGACATGAGCCGACCCATCGCCTCGGCGTCCGCCATCGCCGCGCCCCCCGCCTTGCCGAGGGTGCAGAAGACCTCGAACGGACGGCCGCGCTCGTCCTCGTTGATCGTCACGTACAAGTCGCCGAGTGGCGAGTTCATCTTCATGGTATAGCCGCGCAGCGCGAGGGGACGCTGGCGCTTCTGGCGCACCGCGCCGGCCTCGAGGTCGCGTACGTGCAGCTCCGCCTTGAGGCGCTCCGCCTCGACGTGGAGGTTGTGCGCCTCCTCGCGAGCGTCGGCGAGGTGGTGCTCGAGCTGCGAGACCTCGGCGGCGATCTGCGCGGTGGCAGCCTCGACCGAGGCCGTGTCCGTCTGCTGAGCGGTCTTCCCGGTCGACAGCACCTGGCCCTCGCGCGAGCCGTCACGATAGACGGTGACGCCCTTGCACCCGAGCCGGAAGGCCAGCTCGTAGATCTCGCGCACGTCCTGCTCGGTCGCCTCGCGCGGGAAATTGGTGGTCTTGCTGATCGCGCTGTCCGTGTGCTCCTGATATGCAGCCTGCATCCGGACATGCCACTCGGGCGTGATGTCGTGCGCGGTGCGGAAGACGCGCTGCACCTCGGCCGGGACCTCGTCGAAGTGGATGTGGCCCTCGTTCGCGATACGCTCCATGAGATCTTCCGAATACCAACCGCCGTTCTTGGCGATCTTCACGAAGTCCGGGTTCACGTCAGGCATGAGCGCGCCAGCCTGGTTACGCATGAACGCGACGGCAAAGAGCGGCTCGATGCCGCCGGAGCACCCGGCGAAGATCGAGATCGTGCCGGTCGGAGCAACCGTGGTCAGGTTGCAGTTCCGGAGTTCCTGAGCCTGCCGGACGCGCGAGCCATCCGGGCGACGGGCCGCGGTGCGGTCCGGACCCCAGATCGAGCCGCGCCACGCGGGGAAGACGCCACGCGACTCGGCGAGCCGCTGCGACTCGGCGCGTGCCTGCTCGTCCACGAACGCCATCACCTTGCGGGCGAGGTCGACCCCCTCCAGCGAGTCGTACGGGATGCCGAGCCGCACGAGCATGTCGGCCCAGCCCATCACACCCAGGCCGATCCGGCGGATCTTCTGTGCGAGGTCGTGGATCTCCGGGAGTGGATACACGTTCGCGTCGATCACATTGTCGAGGAAATGCGTCGACAGGTGGACGACCTTCGCGAGCGCGTCCCAGTCGATGGCCACCTCAGGCGCGTCCCCCCAGTGGGCCTCGGGACGTACGAAGGCGCCGAGGTTGATGGACCCGAGGTTGCACACGTCGTACGGCAGCAGCGGCTGCTCACCGCACGGATTGGTGGCCTCGTACTCGCCGAGCTTCGGCACCGGGTTGTACTCGTTGGCCCGGTCGATGAAGAACGTGCCCGGCTCGCCAGTCAACCAAGCGCCATGCACGATCATGTCGAAGATCTCGCGCGCGCTCTCGCGACCCACGACCTCCTTGGTCTTCGGGTTGATCAGGTCGTACTCGGCGTCCTGGGCCACCGCGCCCATGAAGGCGTCGGTGATGGCCACCGAGATGTTGAAGTTCGTGATCTGCGTCGTGTCGTTCTTGCAGTTGATGAACCTGCGGATGTCCGGATGGTCGACGCGCAGGATGCCCATGTTGGCGCCGCGGCGCGTGCCGCCCTGCTTCACGACATCGGTGCTCGCGTCGTAGAGCTTCATGAAGGACACCGGACCGGAGGCCACACCCATCGTGGACCGCACCGTCTCCCCCTCCGAACGGAGGCGCGAGAAGCTGAAACCCGTGCCCCCACCCGACTGGTGGACGAGTGCCATCGACCTGAGCGTGTCGTAGATCCCGCTCTGCCCGTTCGACAGAGCGTCGTCCACCGGGAGCACGAAGCAGGCGGACAGCTGGCCGAGGGGGCGCCCGGCGTTCATGAGCGTGGGCGAGTTCGGCTCGAACGTGCCCGTGGTCATCAGGTGATAGAACTT
>JBEBGN010000160.1:0-7096 GCA_040081395.1 Longimicrobiales bacterium | reverse complement strand
GGGGTGGGTAGGCGGGAGTACTGCGCGCCTCCAAAGCGTCGCCTGCCGCCATCCCGGTGGCCCAGGACTCCCTTCAGCTTCGATGGGCCTGAACTGACCCGACCCTTCCAAGGTCTAAACAAGGGGCATAGGTTATGGCATATGCCTAGGGAGGGAAGGTGAACGAGCGAAGAGTCAGGCTGTTCAAGAACGGGCGCAACCAGGCGATCCGTATCCCACGTGAGTTCGAGCTCCCGGGCGAGGAGGCGATCCTCCGGAAGGAGGGGGGTCGTCTGATTCTCGAGCCGACGGTGCCGGTCTCGCTGGTCGCATTGTTGGCTACACTCGAGCCGCTCGCGGACGAGTTCCCCGCGGTCCCCGATCTTCCGATCGACGACGTGGACCTCTGATGGCATACATGCTCGACACGAACGTGGTCTCAGACCTCGTCCGTGCCCCTCAGGGCCAGGTGGCGAGCCGCGTGCGGGCAGTTGGGGACGCAGAAGTCTGCACGAGCGTCATCGTTGCAGCAGAGCTGCGCTATGGTGCCGCGAAGAAGGCGTCAGCGCGGCTGTCGGCGCAGTTGGAGGCTGTGCTCGGGGTGATGTCGGTCCTTCCGTTGGAACCACCGGTCGATGCTACGTACGCGCGGCTGCGCGCGGCACTGGAACGCGAGGGTCGAGCGATTGGCGGCAACGACCTCCTGATCGCTGCGCACGCGGTGACCCTGGGCCACACGCTGGTTACCGACAACGAACGTGAATTTGCACGGGTGCGGGGCCTGCGCTGCGAGAACTGGCGCCGGTAGACCGCAGGGTCTCGGTGGGAGGGGCGCCCGCCGCCGACATGCCCAATTAGACGAGGGGCTCGCTCACTGCGCGGGTGCGTAGGCGGGCAGGCCCGCCGTCGCGCGTGCGCTTCCGAAGCTTGTTCAGGAAGACCTCGGGATGCTGCTCGGCCACCTCGAGGAGTCGCAAGGTGGGACCGTCTGGCTTCCTTTTACCTTGCTCCCATGCGCGAATGGTGTCGGCGCTCACGTTGAGCGCCGCCGCAAAGACAGGCTGAGAGAACTCCATCTGGTCGCGGATCTCTCGGATCTGGCCCGCTCGGTAGTGGGGCGGAGGCGTTACCTCAGCTTCTGCAACAGTGTACCGGGTGACGCGAGCCGGTTCGATCTCGCCCCGTTCGATCCGGGCTGCCTCCCGAGCCGATTGGAGTAGGCGCTGCCCGATGGACTTCGGTCGACGTGCCATCAGCTCTCTCCCTCAAGGACCCGGGCGACATCGCGGAGCCCGTTCTCGACGGCTCGCGTCAGGTCGTCCTTTGCACGCTTTGCATACACCTCGATCAAGTAGATGCGGTCGTTACGCTGGATGAAGTAGTAGATCACCCGCGTCCCTCCGCTCTTGCCCTCTTTGCGGCTCGGTCGCGCGAACCGCACCTTGCGAAACCCGCCGGTTCGTTCGATCACCTGGCCTCGCCTCGGATTTGCGAGAAGGAGCAGTTCCAGTTGGCGCCGGTCTTCTTCGGTGAGCAGCTTCCTCGCCGAGGCCTCGAACGACGGAGTTGTCACGAATTCAACGTAGGCTTCCGCCGATGGTATCATAGTGTGGTACTGAGTCCTACCTACGTCAATGCGGACCTTGGGCGGGAGGCTCAACGTTGCCCGCCGGCCGGGGCCCGCCGATGGCGGGATGGGCCGCCACGAACTCAGCCCCGGGCGCTACACAGGCGCAGGCGCCTCCGCCCGCCACATTTCCGCTCGACTCCAGTTCGACGAGCACGATGTCAAGGAGTGCGTTCTGGGGCTCCGGCCTCTGCATTTCTACAAGACAATGATGAGCCGACGCGTCGAGGGCCTGTGGCAGGAGAGCGCGCACTATGCCCCGTGATGCCAAGCAGGCCTGCCCTCTCCTGCGGTGGACGTCTGCGAGGCGTTGACGAGGCCCGAGAGGTGCGAATCGGGAGCCGTACCGCGCGCGTCCGCGACCGGTTCGCCCGCTGCACAGCGTGCGAAGAAGAGTTCTATGGTCCAGGGCAGATGGACGCCACGCTCCGCCGTGCCGCCACGGCTCTCCGAACTGAAGAGGGCCTGCTGTCCCCTATTGTGATCAGGGCTCTACGCGAACGCCTCGGCCTCAGCCAGAGCGCCTTTGAGCGGCTTCTTGGTGTGGGGCCGAAGACAGTAGTGCGGTGGGAGAAGGGAACCGTGTTCCAGAACAAGGCGACGGACTCGCTACTTCGAGTCGTGGAGAGGTTTCCCGAGGTCGTGGGCTTTCTCGGCGAACTTCACGGAGTGACCCTTCCGGGTCCCGCTCCCCGGACGGGTCGGGGCACTCCCCGCGTAGGACCGAGAGGCTCGCGCTAGCTCCGCCCCACCACCGGTAGCCCATGCGCCTCGGCTGCGATGGCGAGCGCGGAGTCGTGCGTCGCCATCGTCAGCGGCTCACCCATGGTGTCCCGCCACAGGAGGGCCGTCGCGAGGTGAATCGCGCCGAGCGTGCCGAGCTCGGTGGGCATGGGCTGAGCCGCACGCTCCAGTACGACCTGGTCGACCTCGACGATGTGCAGGGATGCGATCAGCTCGAGCGCCTTGGCGCGTCGGGCCGCGAGCTCCGCGTCGGGAAGGGAGACGCGGAGTCGGAGTCGGTCGAGGGTGCGCATGCTCTCGGTCACGATCAGCGCGCTCGCCACGCCCTGGTCGATCTGGGACCATTCCCGGAGAGCGTCGGGCTGCGCGAGCACCACGCGCAACAGCACCGAGGCATCGACGTACGCGATCACCGCTGCCCCTGTCGCTCCTCAAGCAGGAGGTCGACGACATCCACGTCGAGATGGGCCGGCTCGAGCAGGGGGACTCGGTTGGGCCGCCGAGCATTCCGGGCCGGCCGCCGCACGCGGAGCGCAGAGCGCTCCCGGATGGGGACGATCTGCGCGATGGGCGTGTCACGATCCAGCACCTCGATTGTCTCGCCGCGCCGGACGGCCCTCAGGTGCTCACTCAGCCGCGCTTTCAGATCCGCGATTCTCACTTCTTTCATGATCCACGATGACTAGATCTGGTCATGTTCGCCAGACTGCTCGAATCTGGGCGGGACCCCGGGACGCTGGCATGGCTGGATGGGTCTCCACGGCGGGTGGGGCGGGGTGTCTCACCGCGGCGTTGATGGCGGTTGGAAATGTCCCACGAGAACGCGCAGGCGACGAGCGAAGCCCCGCGGAGACGTCTGAGAGTGGGCACGGATCGTGCTCTTTCGAGTTTGCAGACCTCACACGGGAGGAAACGATGAAGCTCAAGCACAGGATCAAGCGCTGGCAGGTGAAGAGGGCGCTTCAGAACAACGCCGGTCGCATCGCATCGGTCGCGGCAGCAGTCGTGGGCGTCGCCGTAGGGATCCGCGCATGGAGATCGATGCGCGCCCATTGAACCGCCGACAACCCGGAGGCAAGGCATGAAAGCGAACAAAGCGGTCGCAGCTTGGCTGGACAGCTACGACAACCCGATGAAGGACGTTGTGTCTCGCGTGCGAGACACAGTTCTCCACGCTGACGCGCGAATCAAGGAAAGCATCAAGCGAAAGGCTCCCACGTTCTCGTACCGCGGGACCCTCGTGAGCGTCTTCCCGGAGAGCAAGAAGCACGCGAGCCTGATGTTCGAGCGCGGCGCCGAGATTCCCGGTCACCATCCCCGTCTCGAGGGCTCGGGTGACACTGGGCGCGTGATGAAGGTCCACACCGTGGCCGAAGCTCACGCCGTGAAGGACGACCTCCAGCACCTGGTGCGCTCTTGGTGCGACTGGCGGGATGCGGAGGCTGCGAAGGAGGCCGAGGCGGAAGCGCGAGCTGCGCGGAAGCCGGTTGCGAAGAGGAAGGTGGCGCGGCGGAAGAAGGTGGCGGGGCCGGCGGCTAAGAAGGTGCCTGCCCGGAAGAAGGTGGCGAAGCCGGGTGCCAAGTCGGCGGCTAAGAAGGTGACTGCTCGGAAGAGTGCTGCGAGGCCGGCTGCGACGAAGGCGAGACGGCGGGCGGGGCCGAGGGCTAGCTAGGCAGCTGGTGGAGGCGGTCGCACCAGCAGGACACGGGCAGCCCGGGGACCTGTCCTGGGACCTGTCCTGGGGCCTGTCTCGTTCTTGGGGCGGCTGATTGCGGGCTTCGGTCGGCGCGAGTGAGAGGGCGAGGCTTAAGCCGGAAGCCTCGGAATCCCAACCTCCGCCAAGTACTCGAATGTGGCGTCGTAGTATTCGGTGCTCCGCGTGGGATCTCGATCCTCCCCCTCCGGCACACAGATCACCATCCCCTGTCGCGCCCGGGTGAGCAGGACACGGTAAGCGTTCAGGAGATACTGCTGTCGCGCGGGCACCCCAACGTTGACCCATTTTGTGCCGCGAAACGACCGGTAATCCCACTCCCCGTCTGCGAAGCGCAGGTCGGCGTCCCACGTCACGCACGTCCAATCGAGCTCCAGTCCCTGCACCTGGAACTCCGTGGCGGCGTCCTCGAGGTAGAAGCTCGATCGTGTATCGTCAGGTCCGTTCAAGAAGTAGTGCACCGGATTGACGTTCACTCGCACGTCGATCGCCTGCGGCTTGAGGCGCATCGCACCGGAGGAAGCGACGAGACCGTACCGCTCGGTGCCGCGCGCATGTTCGCGTATCCACTGCTTTGCCCGATTGAGGTCGCGTGTGAGCGCGATGGGATAGCGCTTGGACATCTTCGCCAGAATCTCACTCGCCTTCTCGCGCTCGCAGTCCAGGACGGCCTTCACGAACGACGACACGTTCTCGGCGCGGAAGGACCTCATGGACACAGCGAGATGCAGGCTGGTGTCCGTCTTCACGTTCGCGCGGCCGGCGAGCTTCTCAAGCGCGTGACCGGCAGCGTACTCGGAGTCGCTCAGGTCGGAAGAGACATAGACATTCCACTTCGGGAAACCCGCCCGCAGGGCATCGAGCCACTCGGATATGCCGGCCTCGCCGCGGTTGATCTCCTGCCCGCCCCCTACGAGGCAGATCACCACGGCCCAGTCTTCGCGTCGGTCGAGATAGGAGATCAGGAACTCGGGCTCGGACTGAGTGAAGTTCGGACGGCTCTTCTTCCGCTTCATGAAGTCGGCGGTCATGGCATGGTCCCAGGCCCGCTGCGCTTCGTCGAAGATCACGACGTGGTCAGGGGGAGGGCCGCCGTCGCGTAGGCCCTCGTCGCGGAAGTGGTGGACGTTCTGTATGAACGCCTGTACCTCCTGTTTGACCTCGGTCTTGCTATCACGTGTCGCCCGGGCCCCAAGTCGTTTGACGGCATCGCGCTTCAGCGCTTCGCGAAGGACAGCGACCAGGGGGCCGTTGCCGGACAGGAAGACCGCGTGGGTGGGCTCGGACTTGTCGCGCTTCTTCGTCGCGACGTTCAAGCCGACTAGGGTCTTGCCCGCACCGGGAACGCCGGTAACGAAGATGATGGTCTTGGACTTCGTTCTTCTCGCCTCCTCGATCAGTTCGTCGACGCGTTGGGACGTGAGCTGAAGGTTCTTGGCGCCAGCGTCGTGACGTGCGATGTCTTGCACGGAGTGTTGCGAGTAGAGGGCCTGAGCAGCCTCGATGATGGTTGGCGTCGGCAGGTAAGAGGCGCTGCTCCATGCCGCGGCGTCGATGGCTACTCCCTCGACCGTCTCGAGGCCAAGGTGGATCAGGTGTGCGAGCCCGGCGGCATTGCATCGCGCCGGCCGATAGACTTGGTCGTTGTATGGATCTCCGAGGACGACATCGGAGCGGGTGGCGTCCGTCGAGACGAGGATCGGAATAATCGCAGCGTCGTGGCTGGCCCTGTGGAAGTTCTTCAGGTCGAGCGCGTAGTCCCAGACTTGGTCGTAGTCTCCACGCATGAACTGGTCGGCGCCGACTTTGAACTCGATGACGAAAAGAATTGGGCCGGCAACCAGGATAGCGTCGATGCGGCTGCCCAGTCGGGGCACGACAAACTCGAGGAAGACGCTGCCGTCAACGCCTCGAAGAGCAGTCTTCAGAATTTCGATCTGATCGAGCCAAGCATTCCGTTGCGTGAGCTCGATGTCGAACCGTGTGTTCTCTGCGATCCGCCCAAGAATTGCCTCTGACGGTGCCACCAAGAACTCGGCGGTCGTGTCACCGTAGTAGGCGTTGGCGAGGGAGTCGTCGGCCATGGATAGAATCTAGGCGGGCTAGGCCCCATTTCGGCAGGCGGGACAACCGAATCCTGTCGCTGCATGTCGCCCCAACCCCAAATTGGGTGAAGGTTCAAGAAAAAGAGAGCACAATGACGGTATGACTTGATGACCCGGGCTGCGTTGTTTCAAAGGTCGCTACCCGTGATCGCGGGCCTCCTGGTTGCGTGTAACGATTCCCCGACAGCGCCCAATCCGGACCTGGACGGTGACGCGATCCTCAACGTCGCTGACGATTGTCCGAGCGCTGCTGAAGTAGTGAACGGCGTGTTTGATACCGACGGGTGTCCGGACACCCCGGCCGACTTCTACCAAGTGGTTCGAGCCGACGTCGAAGCATACTGGACGGCGACGCTCGCTCCGCTCTTCCCATACCCGCCGGTCGGAACCTTCTTGGGGTACACGGCCCCATTAGGCAGTCCATGTGGGCCTTTGGTGCTCAACAACGCCTTCTACTGCCCAGCCAATGCTGGCGTCTACTTCGACGGCACGTTCATGGGGGCTTACCTCGCCGCTGTCGGAGACATGGCTCCGGCGTTCATCATCAGCCACGAGATCGGACATCACGTTAGTTGGTTGCTCGGCTGGGTCCCCCCGGTCATCAGCACCAAGGAGAATGAGCTTCAAGCGGACTGCTTCGGAGGAGCCTGGGCGCGAAGCGCGGACGATCGCGGGCTTCTCGACGAGGGTGATCTCGAAGAGGCGGTAGTTGCGCTCATCTCCGTAGGTGATCCTGACTACACCTGGTTCGATCCCACCGGGCACGGTACGCCGCTGCAGAGAGTCTCAGCATTCGCGATGGGCTTCGACGGAGGACCACCCGCGTGTACGAATCAGGCGTTCTTCGATGCCTTTCCGGCGAATTCTCCTTAGTCACTCTCTCATGTGGGCTGCCGGCCCCCCCTACCCCCGCCCCCGCAACCACTC
>JBEBGN010000159.1:0-7113 GCA_040081395.1 Longimicrobiales bacterium | reverse complement strand
TCCCTCGTCGTATTGGCCTTTGGGGCCGCGTTCTTTCTGGCACGTTGGTGCCGCTTCGGGGGAGGAGTCCATCCCATCAGTTCGCGCCTCCGCGCGCCTACGGCGCGCTCCGGGGTACACGGCGCCTAGGCAGTGCGGGAGTGTGACCGAGTTGATTGCGTCGAGCGGTGCATGGCCGAGGACCGTTCGTGCCTGGCGCCGCGTCGCGAACCTCTGAACGTTAGGTGACAGCGCGTCAGCGACGTGGAGCTCCATGCGCATCTATTCACGCTTGGATTTGTGGGCTTGGGTGGCCACGGAGGAAGTCCAGGATTCCTTGGGTCTGGTGCAAGATCACATGGCCCACATCTGGTAGGAGTCGCACGCTCGCCTGGACAGCGTGCCGCTCAAGACGCCGTGCGGATTCCTCCGACTTCAACAACACGTCGCGGCCGCCGACGATCAACAGTACGGGCATCTTCAGTTCACGAAGCTCGTCGTCGCTGAATCGTGGGATCCTTCCCCGGCGCGGCCGGAAGTGTTTGAACGTGAGCGAGAGCAGTGGGCCGAGCGGTCCCCAGTCGGCGCGCTGCGACCCGGACGGCTGCGGCGCGATCATCTCCATGACTTTGCGCCGCCCTCGAGCGCCCAGGAAGAGCAAAGGCATTGCTTTCAACAAGGGCCACACTCGTTGACGACCGATGCCACTCGGACACAAGAGTACAAGCCGCTCGACGCGCTCGGGGCACTGAGTGGCGAAGCTCAGCGCCACCCAACCACCGAGGGAGACCCCCATGATTGAAACGCTCCCGAGCCCCAGCCCTTTCAGCACGTCGTCCAACCAGTACGCATACCTGGCCGGAACCAGTGGGGGTCGGGAAGCCACGCTCAGGCCAGGCTCCCCAATGACGTCGACCGCGTAGATGCGGAAGTGAGGCGCCCACGACGTAGCGTCTTGAAGCCACATCGCTGTGTTGGCACCCGAACCTTGAAGCAAGATGAGGGGCGGCGCCGTCTGAGCCCCCCAAGCAAGGACAAACGTGTCCCCCTCTCGAGTGGGCAGGCGGAGACGCTCGTGCGGAACGGGCCAGCTATCAAGGACACGCGCGTACTGCTGCTGCACCGCCCGCGCCCCTTCATGGGATCTCCAGATGTTAGTCATGCGCTGACTCCGTAAGCTTCGCGACCACGCTCATCATGTCGCGCGTGCGGGCGACGCTTCCCGAGAGGATGACCTTCAAGCGCCCTCGCTCGACATCGTAGACTGTCTCCAAGCGAAGGGGCTCGTTAGCGGGGTCAGGGTTCCTTGCCGCCGCCATCAGCAAGTTCGTGACCCGGTCAGCGAGGGTGGCACTTACGGCATCCACTTGGATGACGGCCGACACGTCGAGGTGGCGATACCGACGGACAGGCTCGGGACTCATGATCGGCCGGCCGACAAACGCCTCGAGGTCTTCCCGAGCAATCCGGTATTGCTTCCCGATGCGGAGGGCCTTGAGCTTGCCTTCCCGTAGGTAACGGCGGACGGTCCTCCTATGTAGATCGAGAAGTTCTGCAACCTGCTCCACCGTGAGCATCTCCCCAGACATATCACCACCGTCGGCTAAGGTTCTTTTGTTCCCTATAATACCCTATGGGGAGAGTATTGTGATGTCAATAGGTAACATTGGAGTATCATAGGGCAACTTTGCAGTTCTGGTGGAACATGACGAGGAAGAGCGGTACCCCAGGGGAACGGCGTCTCCGCAGGAAGCCGTCTTCATGCTCGAGCAGAAGGGCATGAGTCGAGCGGATCTCGACGACGTCATGGAAGGCAAGAGCCGGGTCTCGGAGTTCTTCAGCGGGAAGCGTGAGTTGTCGAAGACACAGGTCGAGGTGTTGCGTAGCATGCTGGGCATACCGGCAAACATCCTTCTTGGCCTCGATACCTACGCGGGCCTCCGGACTGCACGGCGCTCAACAACGTGGTTGCCGCCTCCGCGCCTAAGGCGTGTAGGATGGTGACCGAGCCGATGGAGTCGAACGGTGCCTGGCCGCGGGCCGTTTGTGCCTGGCGCGTAGTCGCGAACCTCTGAACGTTATAGGACATGTGCAAACGACGACCCGTGACTCGATGCTGACGCGGTTGAGCCGCGTGCTGGGTCGGCTCACAGGAACAGTACTTCTGGCGTGCGTCAGTGCGTTGCCGGCGTCTGGTCAGCAGTCGATTCGAGTCGTGGACTCAGACGGGCGCCCGATGCCGGCTGTGCGGGTCGACTTGATCGGGCGCGGCGAACTCATCGCGACGTACGCGACATCGGCAGAGGGTGTCGCTGAGGTGGGGCCCGAGCGGTGGTCTGAGGTAACGCGAGTATCCGTGAGCCACCTCGGCTTTCAGACTCTGCTGGTTCAGGTTGCCGACCTCTCACCGGATCGGGTTCTGGTACTGCAACCAGAACCTGTTGAGCTCGAGTCGATTCTGGTCGCGGCTGGCGAACTCTGCCCCATCACCGATGATCCACGAGCGCGCAGACTCTGGTCCGAGGTCGCAGCTCGGTACGCGCAGGACACGGGCCTGCGAGCTTGGCTGGCTCGTCTCTCTCGATACGGTGGGTCGGTGCGTCAGGACGACTTGGCTCGCCCACCAACCGAGGCGCCCGTGACCTACCTTGCAGGTGGAGGTCCCGACGGGCCGCCCGAAACGCCGCGTTCGATCAACGATCAAATCGCAGGCAGTGGGTACGCCTCGCGGGCCGGGGCCCTAGGAACCAGCCGCGGCGTGGCGTGGAGCTACGTAGCGTTAGATCGGGAGGACGCTCACCACTTCGCGAGCCCGGTGTTCGGGCAGGCGCACGACTTCGCGGTGCAGAGCGAATCACCGGAGCAGGCCTCGCTCATCTTCTGTGGGAAGAGGAACAGTGAGGGGCCGCCGACGAACGGCGTTATCACCCTCGCCCCTGGATCGGCCTTCCTAGGCGCCGAATGGCGCTTCCAAACGGACGATCCCGACGAAGGGGCCGGAGGGTCAGTGGTGTTCGCGGCCTATCAAGACGGACTCGACGAGAGGCCGCATCTCGTGTCGGCCCGCGGTCAGTTCTATTGGCACGACGGTACCGAGCTCCCGTATCCCAACCTTACGAGAACGTTCTACCGCGAAGGAGTGGCGAACGCGGAGTGGTATCTGCTTCCATCCGCCGAGCGTCGATGCACCAGCGGCCGGAGCTTCTTTGGCGATCCACCACCGGCGAACGATCCTAATGGGGTTCGGTTCGCGGCGTGTTTCGAAGAGACCTGGCCTCCTTCCTATGTGCCTCGGTCTCGCATGACAATCGGACGCAGACCACCTTGAGCATCTGCCCCCACCCCAGCGTGCCCACCTCGAACAGGAACCATGGCGAACGGCGGTAGGGGTGATCATCCGATCAGTGACATTCTCGACCACGGCCTGGCAGTCTTCTCCCCGACGGCCGACGAGCTCGTTCGCCGAATCGCCCGACTCGTACCGAGGTACCGGATGTGGGACCTCATCGATTGGTTCGCAGTCCCGCCGATACCTGAGTTGGAAGGGCTACTCGCCCGACGGCTAGCAGAGTTGGAGGAGGAGGCTTGCCAGCGAGGATGGGATCTCGACACGGACACATCCGACTGAGCACTGCTCGGAGTCCCCTACACGACGAGGTGGTGACGATGGCCAAGAAGGTCACGCGGCAGCTGGGACAACCACAACGCGAAGAACTGCTCGCCGTATTGGCAGCGCGCTTTGCAGACCACGCTCATCGGCATGAGGGCATCCAGTGGGACAAGGTGCGCGCGCGCCTCGAGGGCATGCCGGACCGGCTCTGGTCTTTGAGCGAGATGGAAGCGTCCGGCGGCGAGCCCGACGTCATCGGACTCGACAAGAAGTCCGGCTCGTACCTGTTCTGCGACTGTTCCCGGGAGAGCCCGGGTGGACGTCGGAGCCTCTGTTACGACCGCGAGGCGTTGGATGCGAGGAAGGAGCACAAGCCCAAGAGCAGCGCGGTGGAGGTGGCCGCGGCCATGGGAGCGGCACTCCTGACCGAGGCCGAGTACCGGGCCCTACAACAGCTCGAGGAATTCGACACCAAGACCTCGAGCTGGTTGCAGACACCCGCGAAGATCAGGGAGCTGGGGGGTGCGATCTTCGGGGACTACCGCTTCGGGACGGTGTTCGTGTACCACAATGGGGCGGAGTCGTACTATGCGGCTCGAGGGTTCCGATGCGCGCTCACGGTATAGAATGAAGCGCGTCGTAGGCGCCCGACGAGCCTGGAGTCGCCCCGCTCGACAAGTGCGTTATCGGCGCCAAACCAACATGGAGATCGCCACCGTGGCCAACACCAATGCCTCAACTCGCTCCTAGAACGGCTCTCGCCCCATGCAGCCACGAGTAGCGGTGTTGGGCGTGCTTCGCTTTCCACCCGACCGCATGGACGAGGTACGTCCCCACCTGCGGTCGCTGGTCGACGCGACATACCAGCATGACGGGTGCATCGCGTACGACGTGGCGGAGGATCTCCTGGATCCGGGCCTCATCCGGTTCTCCGAGCTCTGGCCAGACCGCGAGAGCCTATCCAGGCATCTGGCCTCGCCGCATATCGGACCCTGGCGTGAGGCAGCCCGCCGGTGCGGCCTCCTGGAGCGCAGCTTCGTGGCGTACGACATCAGCGGATCGAGCCCGGTCTGAGTCTCGAAGAGTCACTCGTCGACTTGCGGCTTTGGAACCGCCCCCGCCAATCTGCTACGCCACCGCACCTCGATTGGAGGCACCATGTCGACCCAGAAGAAGAGTCCACGGGAGGAAGGCTTCCGGGATCAGCATGGAGTTCGATGACTGACTCCTGCGTCACCATCCACATGGCCGCCAGCCTCGACGGCTTCATCGCCCGCAGGGATGGCAGCGTGGACTGGCTCGAGACCGCGGATGACTTCGAGGGGGGCGAGTCCCTGGAGCCGGAGCAAGCCGAGGCGTTCCTGAAGACGATCGACTGCTACGTCATGGGGTCCCGCACCTACGAGACCGCGTTGGGCTTCGAGGCGAAGGGGTTCGGTTGGGTGTACGGCGACAAGCCCACGATCGTGCTCACGAGCCGCGAGTTGCTGAGCAATCGGGATACCGTCGAGTTCTACTCCGGCGATCTGCGCGACCTGGTGCATGGGCGACTCAGGCCACGCTACCGCAACATCTGGTTCGTGGGCGGTGGCCGGGTGGCGGCCGAGTGCCTACGCCTCGGCCTGGCCGACGAGATCCGTTACTCGATCATGCCCATCCTCATCGGCGACGGCATCTCGTTCTTCGAGGGGCTCGACGTGGACGTGGCGCTTCACCTGCTCGAGGCGAAGGCGTACAAGAGTGGCATGATCGCGCTTCGTCACGCGGTACGAAGGTAGTTTGCAGCGTTCGCGGGCCATGTGCGCCCCTCCACAACACCGACAGGTCCCAGGCCTCCCATGAAGACGTCGCTCTCGTTGTGCACCGCGTTGTTCCTCACGGCGATCTCGTTCGCGAACTCCGCTGCACAGACGCCGCCACCCGCCGCCCCCGCCCCGGGCTCGGCGGGGATCTTCCGGTCGAATGCCGACCTGCAGGCCGCGATGACGCGGTCGATCGCCAACGGCGGCGAACTCTCCAGCGCGTCCATCGCGCTGACCGACCAGTATCGCGGGAGCATGGTCCGTCGGACCGAGCCGAACGGAGCGATCGCGCATCCCGGCAACACCGAGATGCACTACATCGTGGAGGGCTCGGGCACCGTGGTGACGGGAGGGACGGTGGTACGCCGAGACGGCGTTCCGGCCACGATCCAGGGTGGCGAGGCGCACCGGGTCGTGCCGGGGGACATCATCATCATCCCCGCCGGATCGCCTCACATGTACAGCGAGGTCACCGAGCCGATCACGTACCTCGAGTGGCGGTTCGTGGCACCCGAGTAGCGAGTCCTCTCAGACGTTGAAGCGGAACAACATGATGTCCGCGTCGACGACCTTGTAGTCGCGTCCCTCTGAGCGCAGCAATCCCGCATCCCGCGCAGCCTTCCACGAGCCGATGCGCTCGAACTCGCTGAAGTGGATGGTCTCGGCGCGAATGAAGCCGCGCTCGAAGTCCGAGTGGATGGTGCCGGCGGCCTGCGCCGCGGTGCTCCCCGCGTGCACGGTCCAAGCGCGACTTTCCTGCTCGCCCGTGGTGAAGAACGTGGCCAGGCCGAGGAGGTCGTAGGCGGCGCGAATGAGCCGGGACAGCCCGGTCTCCTTCAGGCCCAACTCCTCCAGAAAGAGCTGCCGCTCCTCGGGGGCCATCTCGGAGAGCTCGGCCTCGAGCGCGCTGCAGATGGTGACGACCGCTTCCTGATCGCGCGCGCCGGGGTCGTCATGCTCGACTGCGTCCCGCAAGCGGCGAGTCCAGTCGTTTTCGGCCTCGGGAAGGTCCTCCTCGCCCACGTTCGCCACGTACAGAACGGGCTTCGAGGTGAGAAGCTGGAAGCCCTTGAGCATGAGGCGCTCGTCCTCGTTGAGGTCGAGCTCGCGCGTCGGGTGCCCCTGCTGGAGCGCGGCGAGCGCCTTGTCGAGCACGCCCTTCTCGCGGATCGCCTCCTTGTCGCCCGACTTGGCCTTCTTCTCGACCTTCTCGAGTCGGCGTTGCACGGAGTCGAGATCCGCCAGCGCGAGCTCGGTCTCCACGACGCCGCGATCACGCACCGGGTCGACGCCACCGATGACGTGGGTCACGTCCGGGTCCTGGAAGCAACGCAGCACATGCGCGATCGCGTCCACCTCGCGGATGTTGCCGAGAAACTTGTTGCCGAGCCCCTCGCCCTGGGACGCGCCCTCGACCAGCCCGGCGATGTCCACGAACTGGATGACGGTCGGAACCTTGGCCTTGCTCTGCGTGAGCGTGTGGATGCGGTCGAGCCTCGAATCGGGCACCTCGACCGTGCCGACATTCGGATCCACGGTGCAGAACGGATAGTTCTCCGACGGCGCACCGACCGCGGTGAGCGCGTTGAAGAGCGACGACTTGCCGACGTTGGGAAGGCCGACGATCCCGACCTTGAGCATGCTGGAAACGGTGCTGGAGCTGAGGCGGGCAGCCCGTCCGGCCGGCCGCAGGGCCCGAGACGGTAGTGGCAACCCACGCCC
>JBEBGN010000317.1:0-1776 GCA_040081395.1 Longimicrobiales bacterium | reverse complement strand
TACGGTGGAGGACTCGACCGAGCTCGCGACGCTGACCGCCACGGAGGGGTTCGCGGCGCGCGACCCCAACATCGTCAGCCAAGTGTATCGCATCAGCTTTCGACAGACGCTTCGCGACCGCACACGCATCGACGAGATCGAGCTGGACCTCGCGGAGTCGACGGCCAAGAACGGCTTCGACGTGGCTCGGCTGCTCGGTGCCAGCATGGGCGAAGTGGACTGGTGGGACCGACTTCCGACCATCCAGGTGCCCGCTCTGGTGCTGCACGGGCGCTACGACATATCTCCCTCGGCAATGTCCCAGGCGCTCGGGGCGTCGCTCGGTCAGGGGCGCGTCGTCGTGCTGGAGACGGGTCACTTCCCGTACGTCGAAGGACGCGATGCTCTGGTCTCGGCGATCTCGACCTTCTTCGTGGACCTGAGCCGCTAAGGGTCCCGTTCGGGAGCCGATCGCCATGGAGGACTTCCTGCGGTGGGGCGTCGGCGCGATCGTGTGGACGCTCGCGAATGCGGTGTACTTCGACCTGCGCCGGAAGGGGATCCGCGGGTTCGGCCGATTCGCTGCGTTCTGGGTGGGGAACCCGATGACCTGGATCACCCTCTTCGTGGTGAAGGAGGGTAAGCTCGACCAGATCGAGACCCCTCCCGACGACGAGGATCGCCTGCTGCGCGAGGTGCGCATCGATCGGGAGCTGCGCGGACTCGGTCGGGGCACGAGCTCGGACTCCGGCAGGGAAGGACCCGTCGGCGGGGCGCCGGCGAGCTGACAGCGGGGGCCCCGAGGCCCCCTGAACCAGGGGAGGCCGAGGTGGAAGCTGGTGCCGTGACCCTGGAGCGTCCCGTGCCGTCGGGGGACTACCGCCCTGGCCGTCGGGACCTGAGCGAGCTGGCCCGGCTCGCACTCCCGGTCGCGGCGGTGCAGGTCGGCATCATGGCCATGGGGCTCGTCGACACCATCATGGTCGGCCGCGTCTCCGCGCTCGATCTGGCGGCGGTCGCGATGGGGCACCTCTACTTCTTCGGCGTCGCGGTCTTCGGCATGGGCGTGCTCTTCGCGCTCGATCCGGTCGTGTCGCAGGCGGTCGGCGCGGACGACACGGTCGCGATCTCTCGCGGCATCCAGCGCGGGCTCGTACTCGCACTCGCGCTCTCCTTGCTCGCGATGGCGATGCTCGTGCCGGCGGGCCCCCTACTGGTCGCGCTCGGCCAGCCCGCGGACATCGTGCCCACGGCGAACGGGTACGCCCACGGCCTCATCGCGGGGGTCTTCCCGTTCTACGGGTTCATCGTGCTCCGCCAGTGTCTCCAGGCGATGGCGCGTGTGCGAGCGATCCTCATCGTGGTGATCGCGGCCAACGTCGTGAACGTGTTCCTCAACTGGGTGCTCATCTACGGCAACCTGGGTTCTCCTGCGCTCGGGGCCGTGGGGTCCGCGTGGGCGACCTCCGCGAGCCGGTGGTTCATGATGTTGGCTTTGCTCGTGGCGGGGTGGCCTCTGGTCGCGCCCTATCTGCGGGTGTGGCGACCGGAAGCGGTCGCCGCGGCGCCCCTCGTGCGGCTCCTGAGTGTGG
Source organism: Longimicrobiales bacterium (assembly GCA_040081395.1). Classification (GTDB taxonomy): domain Bacteria; phylum Gemmatimonadota; class Gemmatimonadetes; order Longimicrobiales; family Gaopeijiaceae; genus UBA2982. Next base: position 205 of record JBEBGN010000317.1, on the reverse strand, counting down.
GTGCTCCGGTCGGCATGCAGCAGTGGCTCGAGTTCGGGGTGTTCGGCGCCGCGGGTCTGCTCATGGGCCTGCTGGGCGCGGTCGCGCTCGCGAGCCACCAGGTCGCACTACAACTGGCCGCGCTCACGTTCATGGTGCCCGTGGGCGTGGCGCAGGCGACCAGCGTGCTGGTGGGGCAGGCGGTCGGACGCGGCGATCCGGGGGG
>JBEBGN010000158.1:0-7147 GCA_040081395.1 Longimicrobiales bacterium | reverse complement strand
GGCGAGGTGTACCCGACCCCCCCGCGGGCGGGTCCCCGCTCCCCTTTCGGCGCCCACTCGGCGTGCCATCTCCCCGCGCCGGGGGTCGGCGTGGACGCTCGCATAGGCCCTTGTTAGGTTCCTGCGCTCGTTTTTTCAGTGAGGACGCATGCCGCTCACCAAGAAGCAGCTCAGCCATCTCGAGAAGCGTTTGCTCGACGAGCGCGAGCGCGCCCTGAAGGCTCTCGGGCTGTTCGACAAGATGACCAAGGCCGACCGGGAATCGGGGGACTCCGACCTGGCTGCCTACACGGATCACATGGCCGACCAGGGGACCGAGGCCATGGAGCGCGAGAAGGCCGCGATCTTCGCGACGAAGGAAGGGCGCTACCTGTATCGCCTGGAAGAGGCTCTACGCCGGCTCTATAACGATCCCAAGGCGTTCGGACTCTGCCACACGTGCGGCAACGACGTGGGCTTCGAGCGCCTCGACGCGCTCCCGCACGCGCGTTACTGCATCGACTGCAAGCTGAAGGAAGAGTCCGCGGCCTGACCGGCGTGGCCGGCTGAGACTTCAGCCGCCTCCGCGGATCAGTTTCACGAAGTCCTCGCCGAGCGCCTCGGCCTTCCACCGGCGCACGCCCTCGACCTGAGCGAGCGCGTCGACGCTCCTGGGCGCAGCGCGGGCGATCTCCATCAGAGTCGAGTTGGAGAGCAGCGTGCCACGCGGCAGACGCAACTCGTCAGCCTTCCGGTTGCGCGCGTCCTTCAGTTTCTCGGCGAGCGCCTCCATTTCGGGAGTCGATCGGAAGCCACCCCGCCTCGGCGGGCGCGGGTAGCCGCGGAGCTCGTCGTCCTTCATGAGCGTCACGCGGTCGAGGCGCTGGATCAGTCCAGCCCCCTCTTCCTCGGCGAGCCGCTGTGGGAAGCCCTTGATCGCCACGAGGTCCGAGACCGTCCGCGGCTGAGCAGCCACCGCGTCGATGAGGGGGCCTTCTGCGATGACACGGAACAGAGCGCGGTCTCTCGCCCGCGCGATCTCGTCGCGCCAGGCGAGGGCCTCCCGGAGCGCCGTGATCTGTCGCGCCGACAGGTGCCGCGCCCCCTTGATGCGTAGGATCGGGTCTTCCGGTTCTTCGTCCTTCGGGAGCTCCCCGGCTGCCGCCTCGAGCGCGCGGCACTCCTCCTTGGCCCATCCGAGGCGCCGGGCCTCGGCGAGCTCGGCTGTGAGCCAGTCCGCGAGGCGCATGAGATGACGGGTGTCGTCAGCGGCGTACTCGAGCATTCCGTCACTCAGGGGCCGCTCCGCCCAGTCGGCGCGCTGGAATTTCTTGGAGAGGCGCATGCCGAAGCGCGACTCGAGCAGTCCGGCGAGTCCGAGTGTTTCCTCACCGAGTAGCTGCGCGGCGATCTGCGTGTCGAAGAGGCCGTGGAGACGGATCCGGAGATCGCGCGAGAGGAGGCGCAGGTCGAAATCGGCCCCATGCATCACGACGGTGAGGTCGGGGTCCTCGAGCGGTGGACGTAGCACCGCGGAGGCATCGAATGCCAACGGATCAATGAGGTAGGTGGCTCGCTCCGTGGTGAGCTGCACGAGACAGAGCCGGTCCGAGTATCGATGGAATCCAGCGGCCTCGCAGTCGAGCGCGATCCGCTTGGCCCTGGCCAGGTCGTCGACGAGCCCCGCGGCTTCCTGGGCGGACTGGACGTACGAGTGGGCCATGTCAGTGCGTGGTCGTGGGCTTCGGGCAGGCGGGCGCGGAATAGAAATCCGACCCCGTTCCTGCGCTACCCCTGGCGCCGCGCGGCTTCCCGGGAGGCCCGGCCGGGCCGTTGCCGGAGCCCACGGGTGCCGCCACAATTGGCCACCCGCGGCGCCTCCTGGGTCGACTCCGTAATTCCGATTCCCGCATCAGGGTGAGCATGCTCCGAACCAAGGTCGTCTGCACCCTGGGGCCGGCATCTTCGTCACCCGAGGCGATCGGAGCGCTCGTGCGGGGCGGAATGGACCTCGCACGCGTGAACATGTCTCACGGTGCACACGAGTCGCACGCCGCCTCGATCGAGGCGGTACGCGCTGCGGCCCGCGAAGCCGGGCGCCCCGTGGCCATTCTCGCGGACCTCGCGGGCCCGAAGATTCGCGTCGGGACACTCGCCGCCCCGATCGAGCTGGAAGTCGGAAGCGTGGTCGTGGTCGCGCCCGAGGCGAGTGCCCTCCCCGGGGAGATCCCCACCGCCTATGCGCCGCTCGCCCGAGAGATTCGCGCGGGCGACGTTGTGCTCATGGACGACGGGCTGCTCGAGCTTCGCTGCGTGGGCGTGAGCGGGGACCGAACGCGCCTCGAGGTCGTGCGGGGCGGGACCTTGAGGAGCCGCAAAGGGATCAATCTCCCGACGGTCGACGTCAAAGCTCCTTCACTCACAGAGAAGGACCTGGTGGACCTGGCTTTCGCGCTCGAGCACGAAGTCGAGTACGTCGGGCTGTCTTTCGTCCGTCGCCCCGAGGACGTCGCCGACCTCAAGCGTCGAGTGGGCAATCGCGCGCTCGTCGTGTCGAAGATCGAGAAGGTGCAGGCGCTGGATGCCATCGAGGCCGTCATGGCCGAGACCGACGCCGTCATGGTCGCGCGCGGGGACCTGGGAGTGGAAATGCCCTTCGAGCGAGTGCCACTCGCACAGAAGCGCATCATCCAACTCGCCAACTTCTACGGGCGTCCGGTGATCACCGCCACGCAGATGCTCGAGTCGATGATCGAGCACCCTCGCCCGACGCGCGCGGAGGCTTCGGACGTGGCGAACGCGATCCTCGACGGGACTGACGCGGTCATGCTGTCGGGCGAAACCGCGTCCGGCGCGTATCCCCTGCAGGCGCTCGAGGCGATCGTGCGGATCGGCACGGAGATCGAGCAGAGCGGTTTTCTCGATCGCGGCCCGCGATACTTGACCCGCCCGGGGTCTCGCCGCGGCGCGTCGCCGCGAGAGCACGCCATCGCTGCCGCGACCGTGGATGCGGCACGCCAGATGCACGCTCCCGCCATCATCGTCATTACGCGCTCCGGCTCTTCCGCGCGGCTGGTGTCGTCGTACCGGCCTCCCGTTCCAGTCTTCGCGGTGACGAGGGACCCCCTCACGTACCGTCAGCTCGCCGCGGTCTGGGGTGTCCACCCGGAGCTAGCTCGGGTCGGAGAGGTGACGTACGAGTCGCTCACCACGTTCGGGCGAGAGCGGGTGCTCGCGAGCGGGGTCGGGCAGCGAGGTGCCCCTATCGTCGTCACCGCCGGGTACCCGTTCCACGTCGCAGGCGCGACCAACACCATGCGCATCGAGCTACTGTAGCATGGACCGGGCGCGGCGGTCATGAAGCTCACCTTCCTGGGGACCGGCACATCCTTCGGCGTCCCCGTGATCGGCTGCGACTGTCCGGCGTGCACGTCCACCGATCCGCGAGATAGACGCACGCGGCACGGAGCGGTCGTGGAGACCAACGCCGGCCGACTGCTCGTGGACACGCCCACGGAGCTACGCCTCCAGCTGATCGCCACCGGAATCAAGGCGGTCGACGCGATCTGGTTCACACACGCACACGCCGACCACCTGCACGGGATCGACGACGTGCGGGCGTTCAGCGTGAAGCGCGGCGAGTTGACGGGGTACGTCGCCGCGGAGCACCGGCCCACGCTGGAAGAGCATTTCCGTTACATCTTCGACGACGCGATCCAGCCTCCGAAGGGAAGCTCGAAGCCGCGACTTCGTCTGCTCCCCATCGAGCTCGGGAAACCGATCCAGATCGTCGGCGAGGCGTTCCATCCCGTCCGCGTTCCCCACGGCGACGTCCAGGTCTATGGATTCCGCGTCGGACGGCTCGGGTACATCACCGATGCGAAGTGCCTTCCCGAGGATGCCTTGGCGGCTCTGGGTGGGGTGGACGTGCTGGTGCTGAACGCGCTCTGGTTCGGCAAGCCCCACGCTTCGCATTTCAATATCGAAGAGGCGATCGAAGCCTCCCGCGCGGTCGGGGCGAAACGCACCTACCTCACCCACCTCACCCATCGGGTCACGCACCGGGAGCTCGAGGCGAGACTCCCAGAGGGCGTGTACCCTGCGTTCGACGGACTCGTCGTGGAGATCGATTGATGGACACCATTCGCTTGGATTACGACAACCTGATGGCCCCCGGATTGAACGGGGGTGTCGAAGCCGATGAACTGAGCGGGGGCATGTCCGACGCGTTTGCCCGAGCTCATGCGCACGTCGAGGCTCAGCGGGCTGCCGGACACTTGGGCTTCCTGGACCTACCCTACGCCCGCGAGTCGCAGGAGCAGGCTCAGCGCCTCGCCGATGGGTTCGCGCAGTGGTTCGAGGACGTCGTCGTGCTCGGCATCGGAGGTTCGGGCCTCGGTGCGAGGGCAGTTCGCGACGCCCTGCTCGGACCCTACTGGAACGACCGGTCCGCCGAGGGAAGGGACCACTTCCCCCGCCTCCACGTGATCGACAACCCCGACCCCGATACCATGCTCGGGCTGCTCCAACGAGTGGATGTGGCCAAGACGCTCTTCAATGTGGTGAGCAAGTCGGGTGCGACAGCCGAGACGATGGCGCAGTATCTCATCGTGCGTGACGCCGTAGAGCGGGCCGTCGGCGCCGAGCACGCGCGCGGTCACTTCCTCTTCACCACGGACCCCGTGGGTGGCGCGCTCCGCCGGATCGGCGAGGCGGAAGAGATCCCGATGCTGTCGATCCCACCCAACGTGGGGGGGCGCTTCTCCGTGCTGTCGAGCGTCGGGCTCTTCCCTGCCGCGGTGTGCGGCGTCGATACGACGAAGCTTCTGGCTGGCGCGGCGGCGATGGCGGAGAGGTGTCGGAACGACCGCCTCGCTGAGAATCCGGCGGGACTGCTCGCCACGCTGCTTCACGATGCGGAGCGAGCACAGGGCCGTTCCGTCCATGTTCTGATGCCCTACTCGGACCGTCTGCGCTCCGTGGCCCTCTGGTTCCAGCAGCTGTGGGCTGAGAGCCTGGGCAAGGCAAAGAACCTGGACGGCGTGTTGACCCCGACCGGGCCGACCCCGGTGCCCGCGCTGGGCGCCTCTGATCAGCACTCCTTTCTCCAGCTGATGATGGAAGGCCCCGACGACAAGGTCGTCCTGTTCATCGAGGTGGAGGATCACGGTGTAGACGCCGTGATCCCCAAGCGCCACCCCGAAATGTCCGAGTTTGCGTACCTCGGCGGGCACTCCCTCGGGGCGCTCATGAACACCGAGCGCCGCGCGACAGCGGAGGCGCTCAGGCTAGCCGGCAGGCCCAACGCGACCCTCTACGTGCCCCGTATTGGTGCCGAGACGCTCGGACAGATCTTCATGCTCTGGCAGGTCGCGACGGTCTATGCAGGTGCTCTCTATCGCGTCGATCCGCTGGATCAGCCGGGGGTCGAGCTCTCGAAGAAGCTCACCTACGGCCTCATGGGGAGGGTAGGCGTCCCCAGGCCGGACATGCGGGAGCCCGATCCGCGCTGGCGCGTCTGACATACCGGTGCCGTGGATCGGCTGGCGCGCGACCATTAAGTTGAAGCAGGTTCGGCCGAGTCGCGCGGCTTCGCTCCGCGGGAGACGAGAGAAGAGATGAGGAACCAAGAGGAAGGGCCCTACATCGTGATCGAACGCGATGGCGGCAGCGGCGTGGGCGCGTTCATTCTCGGAGCCCTGGTCGGCGCCGGGGTTGCCCTCCTCCTTGCGCCCAAGTCCGGGGCCGAGACCCAAGAGGACATCAAGCGACAAGCGCGCAAGCTGCGCACTGCTGCAGAGGAGCGCGTACGGGATGCCCAGCGTCAGATCGAGGAGCGTCTCGGAGAGGTGCGCGACGGCATGCAGACCCGCATGGATGGGGTCAAGGACGCAGTGAGCACGGGCCGCTCCGCCGCTGCCGACGCTCGCTCCGATCTGGAGAAGAGACTACAGCGCTCCAAGGCGGCGTATCGCGCCGGCGTCCAGGCGGCCCGAGAGGCCATCGCCGCCGAGGACGACGTCGAAGAGGAAAAGGCCGACTGATCCGGACGGTTCCGACCGTGCGTCCGGGTCCTCGGATCTCGGGCGAGGGCGCCGCGAGGGGGGTCACCCTTCGCGGCGCTTCGTCTTGATGGACGGCGAGTCGCCGATGGGCGGCAAGGACGGGCGCGCCTCGGTGCGGCCCCACGCCGTCCGAGAGTTCTTCCGCCTTCTCTGGGAGAAGTTCGGCGACGACGACGCGTTCTTCCTTTCCGCGGGAATCGCGTGGGGGGTGCTTTTCGCACTCGTGCCCCTGATTGCACTCGGCATCGGCCTCACCGGGTTCGTGCTCAGCGCGCGTTTCGGGGATCCAACCCAGGCAGTCATCGCGCTCTTCGCGGGTCAGCTTCCGCAGACGGGCGCTGCCGCGAGTCTGGCCGACCTGCTCCGCAACTTGGTCGCTGAAGTGATGGTGAACCGTACGGGGCTCACGATCGTCGGCGCGCTGGTCTTCGTGTGGCTCGCGACACGGCTATCGGGCACGCTGAGGAGCTCGCTATTTCGCGTATTCGATGTGGGTGTGCGCCGCGGCCTCGTGCACGGCAAGCTCTTCGACATCGTCGTCGTCGCCGTGGGCGTCGTGCTCGTCACGCTCAATCTGGGCGTGACGGTCGTCTTCGCCGCCGCCGTGGATTTCGGCGTCGACATCTTCGGGTGGGGAGGGGAGACGGTGTCGTTCGCGCAGCGGTTCCTCGGAGCTGCCATCGCCTTCGCGTCGATCTGGACGCTCTTTCTCCTCGTCTACCGCTACCTGCCCGCGCGCCGCACCGCGTGGCGGACCACCATGGTCGCCGCCACCTTCGCGGCTGTGGCACACGAGGCGCTCAAGTTCGGGTTCTCGTCGTACATCACCGAACTCGCCAACTACACGTCGACGTTGGGGAACCTCGCGACGGCCGCAATCCTCCTCCTCTGGATCTATTACGGAGCCCTGGTGTTCATCTTGGGCGGCGAGGTCGCCCACGTGTACGCGATTCTGCGGGCGAGGCAGACCCAGACCCGAGCGGAGCCGTGAGCAAGGCCGAGAGTCAGAGGGTGGTGGCGAGCAACCGGAAAGCACGCCATGAGTACGAGGTGCTCGAGACCATCGAGGCGGGCCTCGAACTCAAAGGGCCCGAGGTGAAGTC
>JBEBGN010000316.1:0-1786 GCA_040081395.1 Longimicrobiales bacterium | reverse complement strand
CCGCGCTCGGGCGGGAAGGGGCGGCTGGACGAGCTTCATGGGGGCGTGACCGAGGAAGCTCTTTCGGCAGCCCGGAGCCCGGGATCGGAGGCCTCTCGGCGGATGCGCTCGGGCCACGCTCGGAGGGGTGAACAGGGGCCCTTCACACCCCCCTGATCTCGACGAGAGATCCCGTTTCTCCGCCCCCAATCGGGATCGTGCAGCTATCATCCGAACGGTCAATCCCCTCGAATGCAGCGTTGGGCGGAACTTACTGGCCTCTTGCCCCGTCCGGGTGTCTTGACTCGAGGTTCGCCTCGAACCCCGAGTCGGGATAAGGTCCGGTAGGACCCCCCAACGCGAACGCAACTCTGCGTGCGCACCGAGGCGTCTTCACCCTGTCAAACATTCTCTCAGAGAAGAGTGCACCCTCAAGGAAGGTGAACATGATGGTTCCCAAGAACTCCCTGTTGCTCGCTGGCGCCGCCCTCGCCCTGTTCGGGGCCGCGTCCAGTGCGCAATCCCAGTCCGGCAAGATCTTCACGCGCGTCAACAAGCCGTTGAAGTCTGCCACTCTCGACCTGGCCTCGGGCACGATGACCCGCGGTCCGGCCGTGAGCAACCGAGCGGCGACCACGGTCGTCGACTTCTTCAACACCGACCTCGGTGGCTTCGTCGGTGTCGACACCGGCGGCGGCTTCTGCGAGTGGTTCGATGCGGGCGTCAAGGGTTCGAACGTCGGCGACGGTACCTCAGACCTGTCGCCGGGAGACAAGAGCCCGCACCTCAGCGACCTGATGAACTCGATCGTCTTCGCCTACTGCTCGGCCAAGGCTGACGTGGCTTCGGGTGGTCCTGGCGGCTCCGTGAAGCTCGGCTTCTACGAGGGCTACACCACGGGCGGTCCGCTGCCTGCGACGACGAACCCGCCGTCGGTGGCGGTCTTCACGCTCACAGGTCTGCCTGCCAACACCGCGAGCTCCTCGTTCTTCGGCGGCTTCGGCTGCTACTTCATCCGCGTCTTCTTCGGGACCCTGATCCCGTTCGCGGACGGCCCCATCGGCTACTCCTGGAAGTTCCTCGACAATGGCACGGGCGTGATCAACCCCGCTGGCGCGACGCTCGCGGCGACGTTCCCGTTCCTGTCCTGTGTCACGAGCTGCTCGGGCGTCGGCCCGGACGGCCAAGGGATGGATGACCTGGTCGACGAGTACTGCCCCGCAGGCACGCTGCGCGCGACGTTCTCGTTCGGTACCACGAGCGGTTCCTTCACGTCCGTGAACATGGACATCGAAGAAGCTGGCACGGTGACCGCCTCGACGACCTCGACGGGCCTCACCTGCGCCCCCAACCAAAACCCCGACGTCTTGACGGGTGCTCCCTGCATCGTCGGCCAGCCTTGGTCAGCTTCGCTGACGCTGGGCATCGCTCGCACCAAGGGGTCGAGCTGGCAGCTGTTCTTCGGCACTGCTCCCATCAACCCCCCCTGCGGCACCCCGATCGCTCAGAGCCAAGGCGCTCTGAACTTCGGTTCCGCAAAGGGCGGCCGGATGCTTCTGTGCGCGATCAACACGTCGGGCTTCGTCTGCACGGGCATCCACGGGGGTAGTCTCGGCAACGTGAGCTCGACGAACTGCGGTGGCGGCAACGTGCCCTCTTCCCTCAGCCTCATTTGCAGCAGCTGGTGTGGTCAAGCCGTCGTTCTCGGCCCGGTGGCGGGCAACGGCAACGCTCGCCTCAGCACTGGCCTCTCGGGCATCATCGGCACGAACTAGGTTCGGGCCTCGGCAACCGCTCCGGCTCTGCC
>JBEBGN010000315.1:0-1799 GCA_040081395.1 Longimicrobiales bacterium | reverse complement strand
AGACGGCCGTTGCCTCGCCCTCGACACTCGCGTTCGTGGCAACGATCACCTCGTGGATCTCCCCTTTAGCATCGGCGATCCGCCGCAGAAGTGAAGGCAAATTCAGCTCCTCCGGCCCGATGCCGTCCAGCGGCGAGAGCCTACCCCCGAGCACGTGGAAGATCCCACGGAACTGCCCCGTCCGCTCGATGGCACCGACCTCGTAGGCCTCCTCCACCACGCACAGCACGGAGCGATCACGCTTTGGATTCGCGCATACCTCGCAGAGGTCCTCTTCCGAGAAGTTGCCGCACTCCCTGCAAGGCCGGATCCGCTCCGCCAGCTCCACCAGCGAGCGGGACAGGCGAATCGTGTCCTCACGGGAGCCCTTCAGTAGGTGATGCACGAGGCGGAGCGCGGTCTTCTGTCCCACCCCGGGAAGCCGCGAAAACTCGCCCGTCAGGCGCTCGATCACCGACATGGTGCGATCCCTGCGCGGGTGCGACTCAGAACAGCTTGGGCAGCCCGGGGAGGTTCAGGGGCAACCCGCCCGTCGCCCGCCGCATCTCCTGCTCGTACGCCGCGCGGGCCTTGCCCTGGGCTTCCTTGACCGCAGCCAGGACCAGATCCTCGAGCATCTCGACGTCGCGAGCGTCCACGCAGGTGGGATCGATCTGCACGCGCTTGATCTCGCCCTTCCCGTCGACGGTCACCGTCACCATCCCGCCCCCCGACGAAGCCGTGAGCTGCGTCGACTCGAGCGACTGCTGCATCTCGCTCATCTTGGTTTGGAGTTGCTGACTGAGCCGCATCAGCTGCTGGAGATCGGTCATCGGCTACTCCATCAACTCGAGGTCGAGTTCTTCTACCGCCTTCTGGAGGCGTGGTTCCTGGCGGTACAGCGCCTGCAGGGTGTGATCACGCACCTCGGCCTTGGTCACCCGCGAGCCCTTCGCACGCGTCGCGCCCGGTGTGTCCAGCACCAGCTCGGGCACACGGCCGAGGTGGCGCGAGAGCCCCTCACGGATCGCGTGCTGCACCGCCGGTTCGGCCAACCGCTCGTTCGCCGGAACCGCCACATCCGAAACGTGGACCCGCCCCTCGTCGTCTTCGCTGATGCGCGCGGACCGAAGGAAGGACGACAGGCCCTTCGGCACGCCAGTCCCGGCATCGAGCCAAGCCGTCCAGGCTGCTGCGGCAGACGTGGAGGGGCGCGGTGCGCTCGACGTCGGAGATACCGGCCCGGCCGCGGGCTTTGCGGCAGGCGTAGGCAGCGGCGCGCTCATCGACGGGGCCGGGGGGGCCCCGGACGTGGCCTTCGCCTGCGGGGCACTCGGCGTCGAGGACCTCGGCGCAGGCGCGGTCGTACGCGAGGCCGACGAGTTCGACCCGCCGGATGCGGCGGGCGCCCCCGGCGGCGTGCCCCCACCCAGGGCGGCGATGAGGTCTTCCAGGGAGACGGTCCGGTCCAGGAAGCTGAGCCGCAGCAGGAGCATCTCGATCAGGAGGCGCGGGTTCGGGCTGCGTCTGAGACTCCCCTGGCTCTCCAGATCCGCGGCGGACGCGAGCATCCGCACGAGGTCCGTCGACTCGAAGCTGGAGGCCCGGTCCTTCAGCCCGGCATGCAGCTCTTCCCGCACGTCCATGGTGGCATCGGGGGAGAGACGGATGCGGAGGAGGAGGCGGAGCACGTCGAGCAGGCCGTGATAAAACTCGACGAGATCGTACCCTTCGTCCACCAAGCGATCGACGAGGCCGAAGATGTCCCCGTGCCGACCCTCGGCGAGCACATCGAGCAACTCGATGTAGCGCTCCTCCTC
>JBEBGN010000157.1:0-7216 GCA_040081395.1 Longimicrobiales bacterium | reverse complement strand
ACGTCGGGGCCGGGTGGGCGCTCGCGTTCAAGATCGAGTCGCACAACCATCCCTCGGCGGTCGAGCCCTATCAGGGAGCCGCCACGGGCGTGGGAGGGATCCTGCGCGACGTGTTCACCATGGGCGCGCGCCCGGTCGCGGTGCTCGACTCGCTCCGGTTCGGCGACCTGGACAGCGCGCGGGTTCGCTACCTAGTCGGGGGCGTCGTGAGCGGGGTCGGCGACTACGGCAACTGCGTCGGCATCCCGAACATCGGCGGCGAGATCGTGTTCGATCGCGGCTACGAGGGGAACCCGATCGTGAACGCGATGTGCCTCGGGCTCATGAAGAAGGAGGAGCTGATCACCGCCTCCGCGACCGGCGTGGGCAATCCGCTCATGACGGTGGGGTCGCGCACGGGCCGGGACGGCATCCATGGGGCCACGTTCGCCAGCGAGGAACTGTCCGAGGGCTCGGACGAGTCGAGTCGTCCGCAAGTGCAGGTCGGCGACCCCTTCACCGAGAAGCTCCTGCTCGAGGCGAGCCTGGAGCTGATCGCGAGCGGGGCGCTCGAGGGCATCCAGGACATGGGTGCCGCGGGCATCACGTCCTCGGCGTCGGAGATGGCGGGACGTGCAGGCAATGGCGTCGAGCTGGAGATGAAGTCCGTGCCGACCCGTGAGCAGGGCATGACGCCGTACGAGATCCTGCTGTCGGAGTCGCAGGAGCGCATGCTGGTGGTGGCCGAGAGGGGGCGCGAGAACGAGGTGCGCGACATCCTCGCCAAGTGGGAGCTGGAAGCCGCCGAGATCGGTCGCGTCACGGACGACGGCCGCTTCCGCATTCTCGAGGACGGGGTGACGGTCGCAGACATCCCGGTGCTCCCGCTCACGCAAGGGTGCCCGACCTACGAGCGCGACGGCGTCGAGTCCGAGGAGATCAAGGCGCTACGGGAGATGGACCTCTCCGAGCATCTGATCCCGCGCGGGGACCTCACCAAGACCTTCCTGCTCCTGCTGGGCTCGCCGAACATCGCCTCGAAGCGGTGGGTGTACGGGCAGTACGACACGACCATCCGCACCTCGACCGCGGTCCGGCCGGGGGGGGACGCGGGGGTCATCCGCATCCGTGGCACCCAACGCGCGGTCGCCGCGACCACCGACTGCAACGGCCGCTACGTGTACCTGGAGCCTCGCGTCGGCGCGATGATCGCGCTGGCCGAGGGGGCCCGGAACCTGGTGTGCGTGGGCGCACTGCCGACCGCCATCACGAACAATCTGAACTTCGGCAACCCGCTCAAGCCGCACATCTACTATCAGCTGCGCGAGTCGGTGCTCGGCATGGCCGCGGCGTGCGAGGCGTTCGAGACGCCGGTCACGGGGGGGAACGTGTCGCTCTTCAACGAGACCGACGGCCGAGCGATCTACCCGACTCCGGTGATCGGCATGGTCGGCGTGATCGAGGACGTGAGCACGATCGTGCAGCACGCGTTCACTCAGGCGGGAGACGACATCGTCCTGCTGGGCGCGAACAGCGCCGAGATCGGCGGCTCCGAGTACCTGTACGTGACCGCCGACCTCGTCGCGGGGGCGCCCCCCGCGGTCGATCTCGACGGGGAGCGCGCCCTTCAGCAGGCCGTCCTCGCGATGGTGCGCGCGCGGCTGCTGCGCTCGGCGCACGACTGCTCGGAAGGCGGGCTGGCCTGTGCGCTGGCCGAGAGCGCGCTCGGCAACGGCGAAGCGCCGTTCGGAGTGCGCGTGCAGGTCGACGACGACCTCCCCCCGATCGGGGTGCTGTTCGGCGAGGCGCAGGGTCGGATCGTGCTGTCGTGCGACCCGGACCACACCGAGGAGATCCTGCGCGTCGCGGCCCACTATGAAGTGCCCGCCAGGCGCCTCGGCACGGTGACGCCGGCCCGCGAGGGGTTCCGGCTCGCCGTACGCGACGGCTCGTTGACTGCGGACCTCGCCACCATGTCGGACCTGTACTTCGGCGCACTGCCACGGATCATGGACGCCCCCGCGAAAGAGAGTCGGAACTGACATGTGCGGGATCGTCGCGATCAGTGGAGTCGACAAGGCGGCCGAGCAGGCGTTCTTGGCCATGTACGCGCTCCAACACCGTGGACAGGAGGCCGCTGGCATCGTCACGTTCGACGGAACGCTGTCGCGGTCGCACAAGGGACGCGGCCTGGTGTCGGAGGTGTTCACCGCCGAGACCCTGGCCGGCTTGAAGGGTGACGTCGCGGTCGGGCATGTCCGCTACTCGACCGCGGGGGGGAACGACCTCGCGAACGTGCAGCCCCTGACCGCTCGGTTCTCGCGAGGGGACCTCGCGCTCGCGCACAACGGCAACCTCACGAACCACCTGGACCTGCGCGCGCGTCTCGTCGAAGAGGGCGCCATCATCCGCTCCTCGGCGGACTCCGAGGCCCTCGTGCATCTCATCGCCAAGTCGCGGCACTACGGCGTGGATGCGCAGGTCGACGACGCACTCTCGCACCTCGAAGGCGCGTTCTCGGTGGTGATGTCCGTGGGCTCCACGGTGTATGCGGCCTGCGACCCGCGCGGGTTCCGGCCCCTGGTGCTCGGACGCAAAGGCACCGGCCACGTGGTCGCGAGCGAGACGTGCGCGCTCGACATCCTCGGTGCCGAGGTCGTTCGTAACCTCGAGCCCGGCGAAGTCCTGCGCATCCAGGACGGCAAGGTGGAGCGGCTGCGCTCGCTGCGGCCGGTTCAGCCCCAATCGCCGTGCATCTTCGAGTTGGTCTACTTCGCCCGCCCCGACTCGCACATCTGGGGCGTGAGCGTGGACCGCGCGCGGCGCGCGTTTGGACGCCGCCTCGCCCAGGAGCACCCCGTGGAGGCCGACGCCGTGATCGCGGTGCCCGACTCCGCCAACTCGGCCGCGCTCGGTTACGCCGAGGAGACCGGCATCCCGTTCGAGCTGGGGCTGCTGCGCAATCACTACGTGGGCCGCACGTTCATCCAGCCGCAGCAGCAAGACCGCGACTTCGGCGCTCGCATGAAATACAACCCGGTGCGCGAGGTCGTAGACGGGAAGCGGGTCGTCATCGTCGATGACTCGCTCGTGCGCGGCACGACGAGCCGGAGCCTGGTGCGCATGCTCCGACAGGTGGGCGCCGCCGAGGTTCACTTCCGCATCGGCAGCCCGCCGGTGCGCTGGCCCTGCTTCTACGGCATCGACATGCCGACACGCGGGGAGCTGATCGGCGCCGAACTCACGATCGCCGAGATCGAGACCAAGCTCGGTGTGGACTCCCTCGGCTACCTATCGCTCGAGGGAATGACCGAGGCGGTGGCCGATGCCGGCCCCTACTGCACCGCCTGCTTCTCGGGTGACTACCCCGCTCCCCTGGTCGACGTGGTGAAGGGTCTCGCGTCCCCCGAGGGACCGCGTCGCTGCTGAGGTCGTTGCCGCGCGGGTTGCACAGCCCGCCAGACGATCGTCTGGCTCGGCTGCCCAAGGCCGAGCTGCACGTCCATCTCGACGGGTCTCTTCGCCCAACCACGCTGCTGGAGTTGGCGTCCGAGCGCGGCGTCGCACTCCCGGCCCGTGACGCCAGGGCGCTCGCCGAGCGCATGGTGGTGGCCAGCGCCGCGAGCCTCGAGGAGTACCTGGAGCCGTTCCGGCTCACGCTCGCGGTGATGCAGGACGTCGCGGCGATCGAGCGCATCAGTTACGAGCTCGCCGAAGACCACGCAGCGGAGAACGTGCGCTGGCTCGAGGTGCGGTTCTGCCCGGGGCTGTGCACCACGGGCGGGCTCGGCGCCGACGAGGTGCTCGACGCGGCTCTGGCCGGCCTGGCTCGGGCTCGCACCGCGCACGGCATCGAGTCGCGCGTGATCGTGACCGCACTCCGCTCCCTCCCCGAGGCGGCGTCCGTAGAGATGGCCGAGCTGGCAGTCGCCTACCGCGCGCGAGGAGTCTGCGCGTTCGACCTCGCGGGCGCGGAATCGGGGCACCCGGTGCACGACCACCTCGACGCGGTACGCACGGCACACGCGGGCGGGCTCGCGATTACCATCCACGCCGGCGAGGGGTTCGGGGCCGAGTCGATCCGCGAAGCGATCGAGCTGGGAGGGGCCACGCGCATCGGCCACGGGACGCGACTCGGAGAGGATTCCTCGCTACTCGCGCGCGTACGCGATGCAGGCGTCCTGCTCGAGGTGTGCCTCACGTCCAACGTGCAGACACGCGCCACGCTCTCGTACGCGGCGCATCCGCTCCGCAGGTACTACGACGAGGGGGTACGCGTGAGCCTGTGCACCGACAACCGGCTCATGTCGGGGGTCACGCTCACCGACGAGTACCGCCACGCACGCGACGCGCTCGGGTTCACCTGGGCCGAGCTCGTGACCATCGCCCGCATGGGGTTCGCGGGGGCGTTCGCACCCGCGGAGGTGGCGCAGGCGCTGCTCGATGCGTTCGACACAGAGGTGGACCGCTCGTGAGCGGGGGTGGGGCGGCTACGCCTTCCCCGCCAGGTAGGACTCCGCCATCTCGACGAATCCCTTCGAGCCCATGTACAGCGGCGTGCGCTGGTGGAGCGACTGGGGGACGATGTCCATGAGTGGTCGGTGCCCATCGCTCGCGCGCCCCCCCGCCTGCTCGACGATCATCGCCATGGGCGCCGCCTCGTACAGGAGGCGGAGCTTGCCCTTCGGGCTCTCGCTGTCCGCGGGGTACATGAAGATGCCCCCCTGGAGCAGCGTGCGGTGGATGTCAGCGACGAAGGAGCCGATGTAGCGCGAGCCGAAGCCGCCATCGGTCTTGAGGTAGGTGACGAGCCGCTGCTGCTCCGGCGACCAGCGGCGGTAGTAGGACTCGTTGATCGAGTAGACCTTCTTCGGCGGCTCGGGAATCCGCATGTGCGGGTGGCTGAGCAGGAACTCGCCGATGGACGGGTCGAGCGTGAAGCCGTGCACGCCGGCGCCGCTCGTGTAGACGAGCATGGTGGAGGAGCCGTAGACGACGTAGCCCGCGGCGACCTGCTCCGTGCCGGCTTGGAGGCAATCCTCCATGGTGCCGCGCTCACCCTTGCTGCGCTTGCGGTGGATGCTCCAGATGGTGCCGATCGACACGTTCACGTCGATGTTCGACGAGCCGTCGAGCGGGTCGAAGATCACGACGTAGTCGCCCGCGGGGAACTTGTCCGGGATCGGGATGAGCCCGTCGCTCTCCTCCGAGGCCATGCACGCCACCAGCCCCGTATGGTCGAGGGCCTTGATCAGCACCTGGTTGGCGAACATGTCGAGCTTCTGCACCTGCTCGCCGTGTACGTTCTCCTCCTCGGTCCCGCCGAGGATGTCGACCAGGCCCGCCTTGGTGACCTCACGGCTGATGATCTTGGCTGCGAGGGCGATGTCGTGCAGCAGGCTCGTGAAGGCCCCCGTCGCCTCGGGGTGGAGCTGCTGCTGGTCGACGAGGAACCGCGAGATCGTGACTACGTGGCTTTCTGGCATGGGTGCAACAATCTGCCCGGCCCCCGGGGGGCGTCAACCGCGTTGACGGCTCGGGCTCACGGGCGCCCCCGGCCGGACACGGTGTAATGGCCATCCGCCCTCCCCACCACGGACACCGTCCCGGACAGGTCGGTCCGCCAGATCTGCACCCCCGACCGCTCCAACAAGGACATCACTTCGGGGGATGGGTGCCCGTATCGGTTGTACCTGCCCAGGGAGACGAGCGCGACATCCGGACGGAAACGGGCCAGCAGGAGCGAGTCGGTCGAGGTATCGCTCCCGTGGTGACCCACCTTGAGCACCTCCAGGTCGAGCGTCACGCCCTCCGACAGACGGCGCTCGGCGTCACGGTAGGCATCTCCCGTCAGTAGGGCATCGAAAGCGCCGTAGGATAACCGCACCACCACGGAGGTCTCGTTGGCGTCCGCGGCCGGGGTCGCGCCGACGAACGGGTGCAAGACGTCGATGTGGAGCCCCCCCACGTCCAGCCGCTCCCCCGCGCGAGCCGCGCGCCAAGGGATCCCCCGGTCGGCCGCCAGCCCCAGCAGGTCGAGGTACTCCTGGCTCGGCGCCGGCAGCCCGGGGTCATAGACGGCACCCACCTCGAAGGAGCGCAGGACCGCCCCGGCCCCACCGATGTGGTCGAGGTGGGGGTGAGTCAGGAACAGGGCATCGAGGCGGCGCACGCCCCGAGCGGAGAGGGCCCGCACGACGGGGTGTGCACCGGAGTCGCCGTTTCCGACGGGGGGACCCGCATCCACCAGGATCCACCGTCCCTCAGGCGTGCGGACCGCGACGGCGTCCCCCTGGCCCACATCGATCATGAGCAGCTCGGTGGCACCCCGCCCCTGCCACGCCACCAGCACGGGCCAGACGAGCACCCCCGTCACGACGTAGAGCGCCACCAGCCACCGACGCGCGCGCCCGTGCACCCGCGGATGCCGCGCGAGCGCCGATGCCGCCAGCAGGCCGGTCATGCCGGCGAGTACCGTGGCGCGCGTGGTCCACACGCTCGCCCAGGGCCAAGCCGCCGCGCGCGTGGCGCCGGCGTCCAAGGCGACGAGCGTCACATCGACACCCCCCGCGAGGAACTCTGCGGCCGACGGCCACACGAAATCGAGCGCCAACGAGGTGATCGAGCCGACGAGCGCCCAGGCGATGAGCGGCGTGGCCGCGATGGTTGCCGGGATGCCCACGATGGAGACGCGCTCGAAGTGCCACGCCACGATCGGCAGGGTGGCGAGCGTCGCGGCCAGCCCCGACGCGAGTGCCATGGCAACCTCCTGAGGGCACCGCCAGCCGGCCCACCGCCGGCACCACGCCTGGAGTCGGCGACAGAGCGGTCCGCACCAAGCAATCAGCCCGGCCACCCCCGCGAAGGAGAGCTGGACCCCCGGGGAAGCGACGCGGCGCGGGTCGAGCGCCACGAGGATCAACAGCGCGGCGCCAAGCGCGCCCCATTTCGCGGGGGGGCGCGTGCGCGCGCGCGCGATCGCCACCAGCGTGACCATGAGGGCGGCGCGGAGCGCAGCGTCCGGGAAGCCGATGAAGCCCACGTACACGTTGGCGATCGCCGCGGCCCCGAGCGCCGCCCTCCCCATGGGCCACCCGCGTGCGCGCAGGAGGCCGAGCACCAGCCCCGCGATCACGCCGACATGGTAGCCCGAGATCGCCAGCATGTGCGCGATGCCGGTGCGCGCATAAGCCTCGCGCAGGTCGGCGTCGAGCCCTTCGGTGCGAGCGAGCACGAG
>JBEBGN010000314.1:0-1810 GCA_040081395.1 Longimicrobiales bacterium | reverse complement strand
GCGGGCCTGGCCCTTCTCGAGGAGGAGGGACCCGCGGGCGTGACGGTGCAGGCCGTCGTCAAGCGCGCGCGGTCGTCGGTCGGGTCCTTCTATGCCCGGTTCCGCGGCAAGGAGGACCTGCTCGCGCACCTGGCCGAGCACGTACGCGACGCGGCAGTGCTCGAGTGGCGCACCTCTCTAGGCGATCCGGTTTGGGCAACCGGTGACCTCGCACAGGCCGCAGGGGCCGCGGTCGATCATCTTCGCGATGTCCGGGCCCGTTGGGACACAGGCCTCAAGGCCGCTGCCACACTCGGCGGTGGCGACCAGGACTATGAGACGTTCCGCCGTCGCGTCGTCGAGGAGCTCGCCTCACGCCTGCTCGAGCGCTACGCCGAGATCACACACCCGAGCCCCGACGTGGCCATGCGCATCGGCCTCTGGGCGGTGCTCGGCGTCATCGATCACGAGGGTTCGGGCGTAACCCCGACCGACCTCGACGCCGACACGCTTCGGAGCGAGTGCGTCGCCATGCTCCTCGCCTACCTGACGGGTCGCCCGCGCGACGACGGCGGCCAGGTCGACTTCTTCGACGTTTGGGGCTAGGGCGCCGCGGCGACGCCCAACGCCGCTGACTCCACATAGTAGATCGACCACGCGCCCCCGGGCGCGCGCCGATCGCTCGCGAAAAAGAAGTACCGGCCATCCGGCGAGAAGCTCGGGTAGCCGTCGTTGGTGGGGCTGTTGATGGGCTCGGGCAGGAGTCGCGGTGCGGACCACCCGAACTCGGTGCGTGCGGCGAGGTAGAGATCCTGTTCGCCGATCGCATTGAAGTCGCGAAGGGACTGAAAGACCAGCAGCTGCCCGTCCGGCGATACCGCGGGGTAGCTCTCCGCGCCGGTCGAGTTGAGTCGGAGTGGCCTCGGGTTCACGAACCTGCCGTCTAGCTGGTCGGCTACGTAGAGATCGCTCGACCACTCCGCGCTCTCGGTGGTCCAGTAGAGCAGCTCGCCGCTGGCAAGGAGCACGGGGCCCCCCTCGCTCCGCGCGGGTGCGTCGTCGTCGTCCGCGCGAGGCCGGTTCACGTCACCCTCGAGTGGCCGCGGCGCGCCCCAGGCGCTGTCCGTGCGCTCGACCATCCAGAGGTTGTTGTTCCCGCGCACGGGACCCCATCCGGGGAGGTCGCGTCGGGAGGAGAACAGCAGTCGACGACCGTCGGGCGTCAGGAACGGCGAGTCCTCCCAACCCGTGGAGAATGGCGCCGGCTCGGCCCGCGACCACCGGTCCTCCATGAACCGCGACACGAAGATCTGCGGGCGTCCGCGCCGCCCCCCGCCCTGCCGCGTGAAATAGGCCTCCGCGCCGTCCGGTCCGAAGGTGATCCCGTACTCGCTCACACCGGGCGACGACATCTCCGACGCGAACGGAACGGGGGTGGGAACCGGCTCGGTGCCGAACGGCGCGGGGGGCGGCTCGCAAGCCACGGCCGCGGCCACGGCGAACAGCAGGATCGAGCGCACGACGGACGTGGACTCCTCGAGGAGAGCAACGAGCGACGGGAAGAGAAAGCGCGCTCGCAAACGCCGCCAGCCCCGACGCGCAACCCAGCCCGCCGCGTTGGGTAGACTGGAGTCGAGCCTGACACGGAGTGCGGGAACCCGCGCGCGTGCCTGCCGCTTCGTCCCGCGATCGCAGGAGTTGTCGAATGGTCCGAGCGCGTACCGGTGGGAAAGCATTCATGATGTTTCTTGCGACCGCGGCCCTGTGGGCCTTCCCGCAAACGATCGCAGGCCAACAGCCTGGCTCGTGCACCTACGACGCCTGCGCGCTC
>JBEBGN010000313.1:0-1813 GCA_040081395.1 Longimicrobiales bacterium | reverse complement strand
GCCCTTCTCGGCTCCCACCACAAACGGGAAGCCAAGAAGCTCGAGCCCCTCGTCGAGGAGATCAACGAGATCTGCGAGGATCTCGCCTCTCTCTCGGACGACCAGCTCAAGGGTAAGACCGACGAGTTCCGGGCGACCCTTCAGGAACGGACCGCAGACCTGAAGGGCCGCATCGCAGGGCTGCGAGACGAGAAGCGGCGCTCCCAGGACGCATCGGAGCGCGAGCGGCTCTCGCTGGACATCAATACCCTCCAGACTGAGCTGAAGCAGGCGCTTGAGGATGCGCTCGAGGACCTGCTGCCCGAGGCCTTCGCGGTCGTGAAGGACGCTTGCCGACGGCTCAACGGCCGTGAGTTGACGGTTACGGGCCAGCCCCTCGTTTGGGACATGGTTCCGTACGACGTCCAGCTCATAGGCGCGATCGCGCTCCATCGCGGCAGGGTGGCCGAGATGGCGACCGGCGAGGGAAAAACGCTGGTCGCGACCATGCCGATCTATCTGAATGCGCTTGCGGGTCGCGGGGTCCACCTCGTCACGGTGAACTCGTACCTCGCGCAGCGCGACGCCGAGTGGATGGGCACGCTCTTCGGCTTCCTGGGTCTGACGGTCGGCGTGATCGACTTGCACGATCCGGGCTCCCCCGAGCGTCAGGCGGCTTATGGGGCTGACATCACCTACGGCACCAACAACGAGTTCGGCTTCGACTACCTCCGCGACAACATGGTGCACCGGCTCGGGCAGCGGGTGCAGCGCGAGCACGCGTACGCGATCATCGATGAGGTCGACTCGATCCTCATCGACGAAGCGCGGACCCCGCTCATCATCTCGGGTCCGGTGGGGAAGGACACGTCGACGCCGTTCAAACAGTACAACCCACTAGTCGCCAATCTGTACAAGAAGCAGTTGCGCGTTACCAACGAGCTCGTTGCCGAGGCGCAGAAGCTGCTGGAGGTGGGCGAGGGCGAGGAGTTGGACGAAGACAAGCAGTTCGAGGCCGGTGAAAAGTTGCTCGCGGTCAAGCGCGGCACCCCGCGGCACAAGCAGCTGCTCAAGCTGTTCGCCGACGACCCCTCGTTGCAGACGCTCGTCAACGACGTGGAAGCCGACTACATGCGGGAGAAGCGGCTCCACGAGATCGATGAGATGCTCTACTTCGCCATGGACGAGAAGGGGCACAACGTGCACCTCTCCGATCGCGGCCTCGACGAGCTATCGCCGGGTGACACGGAGGCGTTCACCGTACCCGATCTCTCTCTTGAGATCGGCGAGATCGAGCGGTCCGAGACCTTGTCGGTTGACGAGAAGCGCGAGCGCATCCAGAAGCTGGAAGCGGAGTATGCGGGCAAGAGCGAGAAGATCCACGTCCTGCATCAGCTTCTGAAAGCATACACGCTCTTCCAGCGGGACGAGAAGTACATCATCGGTGACGATGGCCAGGTCGTGATCGTCGACGAGTTCACGGGGCGCCAGATGGCGGGGCGGCGCTGGAGCGACGGGCTCCACCAGGCCGTCGAGGCGAAGGAAGGGGTCGAGATTCGCGGCGAGACGCAGACGCTCGCCACGATCACCATCCAAAATTACTTCCGCATGTACGACAAGCTCGCGGGCATGACGGGCACGGCGGAGACTGAGGAGAGCGAGTTCCATCAGATCTACGGGCTCGAAGTTCTGGTGATTCCCACCAATCAGGACGTCATCCGGGACGATCGTGACGACCTGATCTTCCGCACGAAGCGTGAGAAGTACGTCGCGATCATGGACGAGGTCGAGCGCCTACACGCGATGGAACTGCCCGTACTGGTCGGTACCACCA
>JBEBGN010000156.1:0-7270 GCA_040081395.1 Longimicrobiales bacterium | reverse complement strand
GGGCGCGGTCACGAGCGTGGCCCCCCGATCCACGACGGATCGGTCGGCCCCGGCGCCCGAGAGAGACACCGCCGTTCGGTCCCCCGCGCTCGCGACCTCGACGTCCCGATCGTGCACCTGCAGGCCGCGCACCTTGGCCTCGAGATCGTGAGGCAGGATGCGGACCCGATCTCCCGCGCGTAGGGTCCCGCTCCAGAGGGTCCCGGTCGCAACCGTACCCGTCCCCTGGATGGTGAACACGCGGTCGAGCGGCAGTCGCACAATGTCCGCCGTCGCGGCCGCTTCGACGCCCTCGGCGGCTTCGACGAGCGCGTCCACGAGCTCCTCGAGCCCCTGCGATCGGACTGCCGACGTGAACACCCTGCGTGCTCCCGCGTACCGGCCCCCCTCGAGTAGGGTCTCGACGTCCGCATCGACGAGCTGCAGCCACTCAGGGTCCACGAGGTCGCTCTTGGTGATCGCGACGACGAGCCGCTGCACGCCGAGCAGGTCGACGATGGCCAGGTGCTCCAGGGTCTGCGGCATGACGCCTTCGTCGCCGGCCACGACCAGGAGCACCACGTCCATCCCCGCTGCGCCGGCCACCATCGCGCGCACGAAGTCCTCGTGGCCCGGCACATCCACCACCCCGAATCGCGCCCGTCCCGGAACGTCGAGCTGAGCGAACCCGAGCTCGATCGTGATGCCGCGCTCCTTCTCTTCCTTGAGCCGGTCGGTGTCCACGCCCGTCAGGGCACGCACCAGCGAGGTCTTGCCGTGGTCTACATGACCGGCGGTCCCGAGGATGAGCCCCCTCATGGCAGGAGCCCGCTCAGGAACGCCATCGACTTGAGCGGCTTGGAAACGACGTGGTACTCCAGGAAGTCGGATACGAGAGTGAAATGCTGGCGCGCGTGGGTGAGCGCCGGCGCGGTGCCCCGAAGCATGTCCGCAAGTTGGGCCCGCGCGAGCGGACCGATTCGCGGCCCCGTGACGGTGTCTGCGCAGGTGGCACACCGGACGCCGCCCGCGACCACATCGAAGCGACCGACCTCCTCGGAGCCGAGAGGCGTGCCGCAGCGAACGCACTGGTCGACCTGAGGTGCGAATCCGAGCGCGTCGACGAGTGTCCAGAGTCCCGTCAGCACGGCGGACGCCACGTTCGGCCCGTCGGCCGCATCGATGGCATCGAGGGCTGACTCGAGCGCATCGAAGAACCCTTCGTGAGGCTCCTGCTCCGCGTGGGAAAGCACGAGCTCGGCCGCGACCGAAGCGCCCGCGAACCGCAGCGTGTCCCTGGCGAGGCCGACGCGGGCCCGAGTGCCCGCGAAGTCCTTCATGGTGTGCAACTCACGGCTCGGCCGCACGTACGCGGTCAGCTCCCCCGAGGTGAAGCTCGCCACGGCGCCCGACCCCTTACCCGTCCTGCCGCGCACGCCATGCGCGACGACGCTCAGAAGCCCGAACGTTTCCGTGTAGAAGCGCAGGATCCGGCTCGATTCGCCGTAGTCGTGCCCGCGAAGCACGATGGCCCGCGTGCTGACCGGGGCCACGTCACGCGCCCGACTTCAGGCGGCGAATCAGCTCGGCGCGACGCGCCTGGTACTCTTGCCGGGCGCCCTGGGAGGGAGAGCGTCGGCCCTCGAAGTCTTCGTCGAGACGCGCCAGCTCGAGCAGAATGGCTTGGCGGTCGTCCTGGGCGATGCGGGCCGGGCGAGCCGGGCGAGCCGGGCGCGGCGCGCGCGCGGCCCCACGGAGCGCCACGAGCCCTCCGGCCGCAAGCACGAGCGCGAGCACGACCGCGATCCACTGCACGGGAGGCGGCCCCTGCTCCTCGCCAACGGTGATCCGCACCGACGCGGCGGTCACGTCGGCGCCTTCGAAGCGCCGGTACGTCGCTCCTGTCTCCAGCTCGACGCTCTCCGCCGGAGTCAGGCCTGCGACGACGAGCGGCGGCGCCGGTTCCCGGATCAGGACGTCGAAGAGCTCCGTCGTCCCCGGCGTGGGGATCTCCACCTCGGGGGTGGCGAGCGTGTACCGCACCACGAACAGCCGTTCACCCGGCGGGAGTGCGGCGCGGGCCACGATGCCTCCCTCCTGGTACGTGACCACGTCGGCGGACATCTCCCCCTCGCCCGTCGTCACATCGGTGGCCTCGAGCGGGAGCGGATAGGTCCATACCCGCCCTTCCGGACGCGCGACCACGGTGCGCTCCAGGTCGTTCCTGAGCTGGAAGACGTCCGTGATGCGCCAGGCAGGTCCGTCCGCCTCGAAGAAGATGCTGCGCGACTCGAGCGCCACCGATACGCCCTCGGCCGGAGCGAGCAGCGTGTCGTACGCCTGGATCAGGTAGGTGGAGTCGAGCTGCACGGCATCGGCGAGCGCCTGACCGAAGTAGAGCACGCCCTGGTGACGCACCGAGGCGAAGAACATTTCGCCGCGCATCGGGTTGGGCGCCCCCGGAAGCCTCAGCGTGAACGTCCCGTCGGGAGCCACCCGCGTCGAATCGATCTCACCCTGGACCACATCATTGATCTGGTGCAGCACGACCGTGCCGGCGGTGAGCGGCTCGCCCGCAACCAGGACGCGCCCACTCAGGACGGCCTCGGCCACCTCCTGCGCAGACGCACCACGGGCACCGAGGCACGCCACGAGGAGCGACAGCACGCAGGCGGCGACACCAGGGAGCGTAGGCCGCACGCTAGGGCTTGAAGCGACCAAAGTCTTCGGGATCGAGCTTCCGAAGGTGCTCCTCGAGCTCCTCCGGCTTCATCGGCTCGTGCGAGGAAACGCTCCCCTTCGCTTCGGTGGATGGAGACTCGTCCGCCACCTCGATGGTGGCCTCCTCGAGCAGATCGTCCTGCGCGAAGATCCGCGCTGCGGCGCGGAGGGCCACGGCGATGGAGTCGGAAGGTCTCGCATCCAGCGAGAACACCTCGCCGTTCCGGCGCACGATCAGCTCCGCGTAGTACGTGCTGGACTCGACCTTCGTGATGATGACCTTCTGCAGGCTCCCGCCCAGCCCCTTCATGACGGAGCAGAGGAGATCGTGCGTGAGCGGGCGTGAAAACTCCATGTCAGCCAGCTGCATGGCGATCGCGCTGGCTTCCCCTGGACCGATCCAAATGGGGAGGACCCGGTCCCCCCCGATCTCCTGGAGGATCACGACGGGTGTGTTCGTCGTGCGGTCCAGCGCCAAACTCTGGACTTTGACCTCGACCAGCACTTGGAGACGCCTCCGCGCGAGGGACCCCCCGTGGCACCCACCCACGGGACGATCTCCAATACTCCCGAGTCCGGGCCGGGTTCTCGCCCTGTCGAATCACGGCTCGGCCCCGGCACGCCCGTCGATCCCCCGAACGCCGCGGGACCCGTCAGGCTCTGACGGCCGTCTTCAGTTCGGCGATCCGGTCCGTCATCTCCCAGGGGAAGAACTGCACCGCTTCGGTTCCACCCGCATCCGGAATCCGCACCTCCGGGGTGCGCCCGAAATGGCCGTAGGCCGCCGTCGGCGTGTAGATCGGCTTCCGCAGCCCGAGGCGCTCGATGATCGCGCCCGGACGGAGATCGAAGACCTCGGCCACGGCATCGGCCAGCTGGATGTCCGGCACCTTGCCAGTGCCGAACGTCTGCAGGTGTACCGAAACCGGATCGACGACCCCGATGGCATAGGCGATCTGGATCTCGCATCGCCGGGCCAGCCCGGCAGCGACCACGTTCTTGGCGGCCCAGCGCGCGGCATACGCGCCCGAGCGATCGACCTTGGTCGGATCCTTCCCTGAGAAGGCGCCGCCGCCATGTCGCCCCACACCGCCGTAGGTGTCCACGATGATCTTGCGGCCGGTCAGCCCACAGTCGCCGTGCGGACCGCCGATCACGAAGCGCCCCGTCGGATTGATGTGCAGGACGCACTCCTTCTCGTCGTACAGCGCCGACGGGAGCACGGCCTTGATGACCTTCTGCCGAACGATGCTCTGGATGTCGGCGTCACTGACGTCGGGGTCGTGCTGGGTGCTCACCACCACGGTATGCACACGAACCGGCGTATCGCCGTCGAACTCCACGGTGACCTGGGCTTTCCCGTCCGGGCGAATCCATGGCACCTCACCGCTCTTCCGAACCTGCGCGAGCCTACGCGTGAGCGCGTGCGCGAACTGGAGCGTCGCGGGCATCAGCTCCGGCGTCTCGTCGGTGGCGTACCCGAACATCATGCCCTGGTCCCCGGCCCCGCCCGTGTCCACCCCCATGGCGATGTCCGGGGACTGCTGGTCCAGGTTGGTGAGCACTGCGCAGGTCGTCGCGTCGATACCCATCGCGGCGTTCGTGTAGCCGATGCGCTTGAGCGTCCCGCGA
Source organism: Longimicrobiales bacterium (assembly GCA_040081395.1). Classification (GTDB taxonomy): domain Bacteria; phylum Gemmatimonadota; class Gemmatimonadetes; order Longimicrobiales; family Gaopeijiaceae; genus UBA2982. Next base: position 2,938 of record JBEBGN010000156.1, on the reverse strand, counting down.
ACGATCTCGGGCAGGTGGACGTAGGCCTTCGTGGTCACCTCGCCGGCGACGAGAGCGAGGCCCGTGGTCACCAACGTCTCGCAAGCAACCCGCGAGCGGGGGTCGGCGGCGAGCATGTGATCGAGGACCGCGTCGGAGATCTGGTCGGCGATCTTGTCGGGATGGCCTTCGGTGACGGATTCGGACGTGAAGAGGGTGTGGCGCACCGGGCTGGACTCGGAAGGGGAGCGGGACGGGCCGAAGGCTAGGGGATCACTGGGGGACCGACAAGCTCCAGCGGCCCGAGAACGCCTTCAGGTCCACCGAGCCCCCGATCCCCTCCAGCAGACGAGCGGTGACGTCGCGGCTCGTGTCGGCCGCGAGGGCCTTCCGGGCAGCCCGGCGCGCGTCCTCGATGCGGATGTCGCGCACCATCTTCTTGATCTCGGGGAGGGAGGGCCACCCCATCGACAACACGGTGATGTCGAGCCCAAAGAGCAGGAACGCGCCGAGCGGGTGCGCTGCCATCTCGCCGCACACGCTCACCTCGATTCCGGCAGCGCGACCTACCCGCGCCACCTGGTGGATCTGACGCACCACCGCGGGATGGAACGGATTGTAGAGCTTGGACAATCTCGTATTGGTGCGATCGACCGCGAGGGTGTACTGAATGAGGTCATTCGTACCGATCGAAAAGAAGTCGCAATAGCGAGCGAGCTCGGCAGCGTCGAGGGCCGCCGCGGGGGTCTCGATCATGACGCCGAGCTTGTACCCGGGGTTGAACGGAATCCCCTGCTGCACGAGCCGCTCGCTCTCCTCGTCGAGAAGCGCGCGGACGCGTCGGACCTCGTCGACGTCGTTGACGAGCGGGAGCATCAAGCGCAGATCGCCGTGCGCGGTCGCACGCAAGAGTGCGCGCAGCTGCGTACGGAAGAGATCCGGCTCGTCGAGGCACACACGGATGGCACGCCAGCCGAGGAACGGGTTCTCCTCCTTCGGCATGTGCAGGAACATGGGGAACTTGTCCCCCCCCAGGTCGAAGGTGCGGGCGAAGACCGCTCCGCTGGGAAAAGCTTCGACGACGCTGCGGTAGGCCTCGTACTGCTCCTCCTCGCCCGGCATCGTGTTCCGGCCGACGACCAGAAACTCGGTGCGGAAGAGCCCCACGCCGACCGCGCCGTGCTTGAGAGCGTCTTCGGCCTCTTCGGGGAGGTCGAGGTTGGCGCGCAGCTCCACGTTGTGTCCGTCCAGCGTGACGGACTCGAGCGTGGCGATGTGCGCGATGTCCTCTTCCCAAAGGTCGATGCGACGTCGCCTCGACGCGAAGCTCTCGCGCTCCTCGGGACCGGGCTCGAGCACGATGCGGCCGATGCGGCCATCGAGAATGGCGTCCTTTCCCTCTTGGGCGCGCTTGGTGACGTCTCCCAGCCCGACCACCGCGGGAATCTCGAGCGAGCGCGCGAGAATCGCCCAGTGCGCCGTCCGGGTACCGTGGTCCGTGGCGATGCCGAGTACCGTGCGCGGATCGAGATGCATCATCAGGCTCGGCGTCATGTCCGTCGAGACCACGATCACGCCTTCCTCGAGTGATGCCAGGTCGGTCGGGTCGTGGTGCCCGAGGAGTCGATGCAGTACCCGCACGACCAGGTCCTGGAGGTCGTTGAGACGGTCGAGGACCATGGGGTGAGACGTACGGCTCCAGAGTGCCTGCAGCTCGAGCATCCTCCACTCGAACGCGCGCTCGGCGCTCAGGCGGTTCTCGCGGATGTACTGGAGTGTCCCGTCCACGACTTCGACGTCGTCGAGCATGAGGATCTGCGGCTCGAAGATCCGGGCCTCGACCGGCCCCAGGCGGAGCTCGGTCGAGCGCTGCAGTTCGAGCAGCGTGGCCTTGGCCCATTCGCGGGCGGCATCGAATCGCGCCACCTCGGCCTCGATCCTGCTCTCGGGGATGGTGACGTGCGGGACGATCGGCATGCCCCAGCGGAGGTGGAAGATCTTCCCCGCCGCGATGCCTTCGGACGCCGGAAGTCCGTCGAGGAAGTTCGTCATGGGCGCGCAGTCATGCGGAGGGCCCTGCCATTTCCTCGAAGCCACGGCCGACGAGGTCCGAGAGTGCCGCGACGGCCGCCTCGGCGTCCTTGCCGCGTGCCGAGACCCGGAGCTTGCTCCCCCGCTCGGCGGCGAGCATGAGCACGCCCATGATGCTCTTGCCGTTCACCTCGAGGCCGTCCTTCTCCACGCGGATATCCGCGGAGAACTTCCCCGCCGTCTTCACGAACTCCGCGGCCGGGCGGGCATGCATGCCCGCGCGGTTCACGATCTCGACCTCGCGCTGTACGACCGTCACGTCGTTCATCCGAGCCACCCCAGCGTGGACAGCACGGCTAGGAGGACAACCGCGGCCACCACCGTGGCGGCAGCCGGCCGCCAGGTGCGGTGCCCGATGAGGAGCCCCGCGACGCCAGCGACACCCGCGATCGCGATCCAGAGCGGTGTCACGAAACCGAGGCCCTCTGCGCCGAGAAGAGTCCCCCCCACCAGGGCCCCCAGGAGGAGGGAGGCGACCCCTTGCAGTCGCTCCGTCCAACCGCCCAGGTCGGCCCGCGTCAGGCGCCCCCCGACCGCTCGGCCCTCCGAGAGACCGGCGCGAAACGCCCAGACCCGAAGCCCGATGTGACCGGCGTTGTAGACGAGCAGGAAGGTCAGCACCGCAACCCAACCGGGCACGCCGACTCCATAGAGCGTGAGCGCCAGGAGCGACGCGCCGGGCAACCAGGTCGCCCATACCAGCCCGTCTCCGAGACTGCCCAGCGGTCCGCGCACTGCCATCTTGAATCTACGCACCGTATCCGCATCCGCGCCTTCGGCTTCCAACTCGATGCTCGCGCCCAGGGCGAGGTTGGTCATGTAGGGGTGAGCATTGAAGAGCTCCATGTGACGATGCAGCGCCTCGCGC
>JBEBGN010000312.1:0-1820 GCA_040081395.1 Longimicrobiales bacterium | reverse complement strand
AGTCCCCGCACGGCGATCGGCTCTTGAAGGAGGCTGTCCACGAACATGCGCGCGCGGGCGAGGGCGGCCTGATCCTCGGGGACCTGGCTTTGCACCAAGTCGGACTCCTCGAGGGGGTCCCGGACGATATCGAACATCTCCTCCCTCCCGTCGCCCCGACGTATGTAGTGCATATCATCAAGCACGACGGATCGCATGGCACCAAAGAAGTTCGGGTACCATTCGGCGCTCCCGCCTTCGTCGGCGAATAGCTCGGACAAGATTGGGGGCGAGGGGTTGGCCCCAGCCAGCCGTCGGCTCTCCGCGCCCGGCGCCAAGGATTCGCCGGGAAAGCCCTCCACGGCGCCCAGGCCCGTCAGATCGAAGACCGTCTGGCCAACGTCCCGAATGCTGACCGGCCGACCGATGCGGCGTGCGTCGACCACCGTCCCCGGTGCTCTGACGAGCAGGGGCACGTGGACCACCTGGGCGTAGAGGCTGTTGCCGTGTCCCCAGGTGTCGTGCTCACCGAACTCTTCGCCGTGGTCACCAAGCAGGATGATGATGGTGTTGTCGAGCCTGCCGGAGGCGCGCAACTCCGAGAGCAGCTCGCCGATGTGGTGGTCCAAATAGGCAAGGGAACTGTCGTACGTGTCCTCCAGGTCGGCCATTTCCTCGGCGCCGTACCGGCGGGTGCCGGGGTCGACCCACGCTTTGGCACCCTCGCGCGCGAACGTCCGACTCCACGGCTCGGGGGGTATGTACGGATCGTGAGCGTCGAAGTAATTCACGAACGCGAAGAAGGGCCGATCCTGATTCCCCCCGATCCAGCTGAGCAACGACACGTTCAGCTCAGCTGCAGTCTTGCGCACGGGCAGCTGATGGTCGTCACGCCAGGCCCTCACATACTCGCCGAGCCGTCGCGTCAGCAGCGCATTCTCCCTCAGCGTCGCAAGGGAGGCTGGGTCCACCTCGTAGTGTAGGAAGCCACGGTCGAGGCCGAAGAAGCGATCGCCGTAAAACGTGTTTCCGAAGAACGCGGCAGTTCGATACCCCCGCTCCGAGAGGAGCTCCGGCAGGGTAGGGTACGAGGCGTCGTGCGCGAAGTAGATGTTTCCCGTCATCTCATAGTGCCACCGGCCTGTGAAGACGCTGCCATGCGAAGGCAACGTCCACGGGGAGGTGGCGATTGCACGATCAAAGACGATCGACTCGCCTGCAAACGCGTCGATATTCGGCGTCGTATTCCGGTCGCTGCCGTAGAGACCCATGCTGGCGGCCCTCACCGTATCCAGCATCAACACCAGAACGTTCGGCGCAGAACCGGGCGCTGGGTTCAATCGTCGGGTGCGAAACGCTTCGATGGCAGCGGATCCGCCCGACTGGGCGGCGAATAGCACCAGAACTCCGCCGGCGAGGAAGGGTGTAGTGCGCGCGATCAACGTGCCCAGGTTCCTCCCCCTCAGGGCAACCCGTGTGCACTGAATCGCGGCACCAATACTGAGAACGATCCGCGCGCCCGGAGAAACGACCGGGAGGGCGACCGTGAGAAACACCTCCCACACCACCAGAAACAGGAGCGGAAGGGTGACCCAATCGTTCTTGAGGGGCGGTACGAGGCGCACGATGGCCGCGATGAGCGCAGCGAGGACGACGAACGATAGCCCGTTGGCGATCGGGCTCATCCACCACACATGCTGGGAGTACTCCCAGGCTGGGAACCCCCTCAGTAGAGGATGAATGTGGACGCCCAGAGCCTCGAGGTACCCCGCCAGCAACCCGCACCAGAGACCCGCCTTGAGGAGGTCCGCGCTGGACATCGAGGTGTCTCGCGGCGGCAG
>JBEBGN010000155.1:0-7294 GCA_040081395.1 Longimicrobiales bacterium | reverse complement strand
TGGGGCATGTACGCGCTCCGCCTCGGCTCGATCGTCACCTTCCTCCACACCGGACGCCCGGTTTGGCTCTTCTGGCACCAGGTGACCACGGGGTGGACCGCCCTCACGCTCCTGTGGGCGACCCTGGTCTTCACGCAGCGCCTGGCCTGGAAGCGCGCCTACCTCGGGCTCGCGCTCGTGCCGCCGGTGTGGTCCTGGGTGGCGATTTACGGGATCGACAGCTTCGCGTGGGCCGCCGGCCCCACCGTGGCCTTCCTGAGCCTGACCACGGCTTGGGCTGCTTGGGCGTTCTTCCGCTACGATCGCCTGGTCCGTTCCCCTGCCGCGCGCTTCCTCGTGGGCGTGCTCGCGCTCTGGGCGCTCCACCATCTCGACTATCCGTTCTTGCGCGCGCAGGGGGCGTGGAGCCCGTGGGGCTACTACCTCGATATCGCCTTCGCGCTGGGCATGGGCCTCGGGATCCTGCTGCTCGTACTCGAGGACCTGGACCAGGGCCTCCGGACCCTGACCGCGCTGTCCGGTGAGCTCCAGTCCGGCGGCGGGGGCGGGGGCACCATGGCCGAGGCCATGCTGCGGAGGGCGCTTTCCCTGCGGGGCGTGCACGGATCCGCACTCTGGCTGGCCTCCGCCGACGGCGGTCGCTTCGTGCAGGGGGCCGGAATCGCGGCGCTGTGGCCCTTCGAGACCCCGCCGGAAGCGGTGACGCGGAGCGCGCGCGACGTGAGTCGGTCCGGGACCCCCGATGTCGTGAGCGACGGGCATGGATTTCATACGTACACCGCGGCGCTGCCCGTGCTCAGCGACGACGCGGTCGTCGGTGCCCTCGTCGTGGTAGGTGAAGCGCGCGACCCGTTCACCGTGCTCGACAACCGCTTCCTGCTCGCCTTCGGCCAGCAGGTAGGGGCCGCACTCGCCAACGAGGAGCTCCATGCCAGCTTGGGCGCGCGCACGCGCGAGCTCGAGCGGCTTCAGGCTTCGATGATCCGCCAGCACGAGGAGGAGCGGAACCGGCTCTGGCGTGAACTCCACGACGAGACCGCGCAGGTTCTCGCTGCGCTCAACCTGCAGCTCGGCGTCGTCGAGGAGCGCGGCGATCCGTCGATCGCGCCCGCGCTCGCCCGTGCCAAGACCCTCGTGGGCGAGGGCATCAAGAGCATTCGGAGCGTGACGCGCAATCTCCGTCCCTTGGCGCTCGACGACCTCGGGCTTCTCCCCGCACTCCGTGCCCTCGCGCGCGACTTCGAGACGCGTGACGCCTTCGAGGTCACGTTCGAGGCGCCGGCGCAGGTTCCGCCCCTGGCCGCGGACCTCGAAGTGGCTCTATACCGGGCTTTGCAGGAGGCGCTCGCCAACGCGGTTCGCCACGGGCAGAGTCGGAAGGTGGCCGTTCGGCTGGAAGCGGCGCCCGATCGAGTGTCGCTCACGGTGATCGACGATGGTCCGGGCTTTCCTCCGGACACAGCCGACCGCCTCCGCTCCCGGGGGGGGTTGGCCGGCATCCGGGAACGGATCACCGCGCTCGGGGGTGATCTCGCCTTCGGGAACGTGAACGGCGGAGGCGCCCGCGTGACTGTGCGGGTGCCGCTGGAGCCGAGGAAGGAGTCCGCTTGAGCGCCGAAGGGATTCGCGTCGTCATCGCGGACGACCACGCCGTCGTCCGCCAGGGCATCCGGGGCGTGCTCGAGGAGGTCGAGGGGCTCCAGGTCGTGGCCGAGGCTTCCGATGGGGACGCGGCCCTCGCGCTCACCGAGGAGCACCGCCCGGACCTCGTGGTCCTGGACGTCACCATGCCGGGCAAGACCGGTCTCGAGGTCGCGCGGGCCCTGCGGGATGCGGGTAGCGGAGTTCGGGTGTTGATGCTGTCCATGCACGACGAGCCGGAGTACGTGCTGGAGGCGGTGCGTGCTGGGGCCGATGGCTACGTGCTCAAGGACGTGACGCCCGCCGAGCTCCGTGACGCCGTGACCGCGATCCACGAAGGCCGCGAATACTTCGCGACCAAGGTGACCCAGCAGCTCAGCGTGGGGCTCCGCCAGGAGCTCGAGCGGGAGCAGCAGCGGAGCCGCATCGACTCGCTCACGCCGCGCGAGATCGAGGTGCTGGTACTCGTCGCGCAGGGGCACACCAACCGCGGGATCGCCGAGTCGCTGGGCATCTCCCCCCGCACGGTGGAAACTCACCGCGAGCGCGTGATGGGGAAGCTCCGCATCCGCAGTGTGGCCGGGCTCACGCGCTTCGTGGTGGAGCAGGGGCTGGACCGGCCGGCGACCTAGACCCGGCGCAGAGGGGCGGGGTCCGTGGTTTTCCCGATCCCCCCTCAGGTACAACTCCGAATTTCTGCTTTCGGGCGTATCGCCTAGGTTCTCCCGCTCGTTGGTACCCGGGGCGCGGATGGGCGCCTACCCATGTCATGGATCTGGAGCGATGACGATGTCCGTGGTCCGCGCGGCGCTGGCCGCTACTGCCGTCCTTCTCGTGCTCGGGCCCGTCAGCGCATCGGCGCAGACCGCCCAGCCCGACCCCGATTCGGTCTACGCGGTCGATCCGGTCGTGGTGACGGCCACCCGCGGGCCCCGCGCGCGGTCGGTCAGCCCGGCCCCGATCTCGGTGGTGCAGCGGCGTGACTTCATGGAGCAGATGCCCAATACGGTTTCGGACATCTTCCGCTCGCTCCCAGGTCTCGACGTGACGGGCGTCGGCGTGAACCAAGTGCGCCCGCAGATCCGTGGCCAAGGGGGGCAGCGCATCCTGTTGCTCAACGATGGCCTGCGCATGAACAACACGCGCCGCCAGCGCGACTTCGGCGAGCTGCCCGCGCTCATCGATCTGGGCGCAATCGACCAGGTCGAGGTGGTGCGCGGTCCGGCGTCCGTGCTGTACGGGTCCGACGCCATCGGCGGGGTGGTGAACATCATCACCGAGGCTCCCGTCCGGGACGGGTCGAGGGGGTCGGCCTCCTATCTGTTCGGCTCCGCGGCCTCGCAGAGCAAGGCCTCGCTACGCTTCGAGGGACGCGGCGGGTCGTTCTCGTTCCAGGGTGGTGGGACGTGGCGCACCGCCGGCACGTACGAGGCGCCCGCGGGGGACTTCGGCGACATCACGCTCGCGCAGGATGTCGAGGTGCTGCACTCGGGCGTGGAGGACACCACCTTCGACACCCGCATCGGTTGGGACTTCAACCAGTCCGTCGGCGTGTTCGCGAAGGTGGAGCAGTACAACGCCGACGACACGGGCTTCGGCTTCGTCCACCCAGACAACTACAACCCGGGCGACGTCGAGATCGAGATCACGTATCCCCAGCAGCGGTTCACGAAGCTGACCGGGGGCCTACGGGCTCACGACCTGACGAACCCGATCGCCGACGACGTGAGCTTGACCGTCTACGGTCAGGACAACGAGCGGGATCTCTTCTTCGATGCCTACATCCCGTTCACCCCGACCGCGGGGCTGACGCTGGACAATCGTAACTTCACCGACATTCGCACCTACGGCATGCGGGCCGAGGCGCGTAAGATGGTGGGGAGCGGGCTGCGGCTCACGTACGGGGTCGACGGATTCCGGGACAGTTCCGACGGCCGCGACAACAATCGTGAGACGATCACGGGCTTTGGTCCCCCCATGGTCAGCACCTCCAACGCGCCGTCGATCCCGAACGCTCAGTTCACCAGCCTAGGCGCGTTTCTCCAAGGCGAGGTCGACGTCGTGGAGCGGATGAGCGTGGTTGTGGGTGGACGCTACCAGGATGTGTCGGCAGACACGCGCGTGACGCCCAACCTGAACAACACGCCCACCTCTACGTCCAACAGCACCGTGGTCGGAGCCGTGAATGCGATGTACGAGGTGGTCGAAGGCGTGAACCTGATCGGCTCGCTGGGACGCGGCTTCCGCTCGCCGAATCTGGTCGAACTCTTCTTCGACGGAGCGGTTCCCGAGGCGAGCGCCTACCAACAGGCGCCCGGTTCCCTGAATGCCGAGACCAGCATCGACTGGGACCTCGGCGCGCGCTATCAGAGTGGGGTGCTCTACGTCGAGGGCTTCTGGTTCAGAAACGAGATCTCGGACGGCATTCGCAGCGAGCCCGTGCTCGACCAGACCGGTGACACGGTGCAGACCTCGGGGCTCGACACCTACCAGAACGTGAACGTCGACAAGATCCGCATGGAGGGCTTCGAGTTGAACGCGGATGTGCGTCTGGCGAGTGGCTTCGAGCTCGGCGCCTCGTTCGCTACCCTGGACGCCGAGGACACGCTCGATCCGCAGAACCCTGTGGGAGAGAGCTACTCGACCAAGGTGACGGGCCGTGCAGGATATCGGCAGCCAGAAGGCCGCTTCTGGGGCGAGTGGGAGTCGCGCTACAGCGGTGAGCAGAGGGACGCCGCGCTCGGTTCGGGCAATCCTCTCGGCGCAACGCTGCCATCGTTCATGGTGCATGGGCTTCGTGGCGGTGTGCGGCTCATCGAGACCGGCGCGCTGACGCACGGCCTCACGCTCGCGGTGACGAACCTCACCAACGAGCTCTACGCCGAGACCGCGAACGCCTCATTCTTCCGGCCCGAGGCGAAGCGCGCGTTCACGCTCAGCTGGGACGTGACCTTCTGACGGACGTTTGAGGAACGCGGCGGGGGCGGCCTTCAGTCCGCACCCGCCGCGTTCGATTTCCATGCCCACGCTCGTCCACTACATCCCGATCGCGACCACGGTGCTGGCGGCGCTCTTCGCGCCTGTCGTGTTCCAGCGGTGGCGAGAGCGCCGGCCAGCGCCTCACCTCTTCTGGTGGGCCCTGGGCATCGTCGCGTACGGGTTCGGGACGCTCACCGAGGCGACGACGACGCTCTTCGGCTGGAACGAAGCGGTGTTCCGCGCCTGGTACATCTCCGGGGCCCTGCTCGGTGGTGCGCCGCTCGCGCAGGGCACGGTTTACCTGATGTTCTCCCGCCGGACCGCGAATCTGATGGCAGCCGCGGTCGGCGCCGCGATCCTCACGGGCGCGACCTTCGTGCTCCTCTCGCCGATCGACATGGCGATGGTCGAGCCGTATCGGCTCACCGGGCGCGTGATGGAATGGCGACACGCGCGCCTGTTCAGCCCGTTCATCAACACCTACGCGGCGGTCTTCTTGATCGGCGGTGCCCTGTTGTCCGCCTGGCGCTTCCGCAGCGCGGTGGAGGCGCGCCACCGATTCATCGGCAACTGCTTCATCGCGATCGGGGCGCTCCTGCCGGGTATCGGCGGGACTGCGACGCGTTTCGGGCACACCGAGGTGCTCTACGTGACCGAACTCCTGGGCATCGTCCTCATCTGGATCGGCTACCGGTACAACGTGACGCCGGGAGGGCGGGGTGCGCCGCCCTCCTCGGCTCGAGCGGCGTAGACGCTAGGAGACCTTGAAGTCCACCGGGACCGCGACCCAAACCGGCACGTTCCGGTCGCGGTTCAACGCGGGTGAGAACTCCATGGTCAGCGCCACGCGCATGGCGGCGGCATCGAGCTGCTCGAAGCCACTCGATGTCTTCACCACCGTCTGTTGCACGCGTCCGCGCTCGTCGATGAACAGCCAGAGCAGGACCTGGGCGCCGATGCCTGCGTTTCGCAGCGTGGGCGGATACTCTCGCGACAGCGTGCGGGCGACCGCCGGCCCGTTTTTCAGGTAGGGGGCGACGGTGAACGGCGTGAAGGTGGGACCGGCCTCGACCGGGGGTGGCGCGGCCTCCCCGACCACCTCGACCCCCCCGCGACCGCCCTCGATGCCCTGACCCGTGAAGTCGACCGCGCTGATGGTGACCTGCCCGAGGGTCGGGGGAGGGATCTCCGCGAGGATGACCGTGGGTACCGTCAGCGTCTGGAAGCCCTTCACCTCGGGCGCGACGGTGGGGGTCGATGGAAGCAACTGAGGAGCTGCCGGCGGCGGGGGAGGCTCTGGAAGCGAAACCTCCGTGGTCAGCTCCACGAAATGGTAGGTCTCTTCGGGCTGGGGCTCGACGCGGGCGCCCATGGCCGTCACCCAGATCACCAAGACCGCGGCCGCGCTCTCGAGAATGATCGCCGGGACGCCCCAGGCCAGCAGGCTCCGGCCCGGGTGTGCCGGCTGCGGAAGCATCGGCTGGAAGCGGATGGGGGCCACCTTCCTGGGTGCTGCGGAACTGATCGTCGTACTCATGTCATCGACCTCCTGAGCGACCGTCGAGCTTGGGACAAAGTTGCCCATGTCCCTGACTCCGGTCGATCGGGAAAACCACTCGATCCTGTCGGGAGAAACACTACGGCGGTCGCACCGTTCCCGTGTTCCCGCGAGGGTCCGCGATACGCTCCTTTCCGCTCAGCCCTTCTTGCCCAGTTTGAGCCATTTCATGGGGTCCGGGCCCCCCAAGCCGTCCCACGGCGGCGTCGGCGTGGGGAAGGGGGGCCGCTTCGGCGGCTCCGGCTCGCAGGGACCTTTCGGCACCCGGATCTTCGACTTCTCGGACTTCCTGTTGGACTTCTTCGCCATTCGTCCACCTCCGCTCTTCAGGTCCCTACGGGTCCCGAGCGGGGCGGGATTCACGAGCGCGCCTCCTCCTCGGCGTGTCGAATCGCATCGGTGAGCGCGTCGCCGCGGAAACCCCGGCGGGCCAGGTATCCATGGAGTCTGCGTCGGGCCTTGTCGCGCTCGGGTGTCGGTGTCGCGCTGCCGAGGGCTGTGCGCAGCTTGGCACCCTGCCGGGAAAGCCACGCGGACCCCGACTCCCGGGCCAGCTGGGCATCGGAAACCGCCTCGTCCTCGAAGACCCGGGCGATCGTGTTCTCGGCGACGTCGGCGGCGACCCCCTTGGTGCGCAGCTCCGAGGAGAGCCGCGCCCGCCCGCGCGGCCGAAACTTCAAACGGTCACGAACGAACGCGGCCGCTACTGCTTCGTCCGACAGGAGTCCGCGCTCCTCGAGACGATCCAGGCAAGCGTCGACGCGTGCGGCGTCGAACCGCTTGCCGCGCAGTTTACGCTGCAGTTCTTGTCGGGTGCGCGCTCGGTGCGAGAGGAGTGTGAGCGCGGCTTCGCGAATCCGGACATCGGCGTCGACCTCGAGGAGCGCGCGCTGCGCGGTGGGTGTCAGGGGGTCGCCGACGCCGAGGCGCGCCATCTCGATCGCCTCGAGCGCGACCTCGAACGGGTCGCCCACGTCCGGGTGGACGCGCACGCGCAGCCCTCTGGGGGGGAGGGGTTCGATGCGCGTGATGTGCGAGTCAGACATGAAGTGAAGATGCGGCTTCAGTCTTTCTGAGCATACCAGAGACCGTCCGACAGGTCGTGATAGAGTGTGA
>JBEBGN010000154.1:0-7301 GCA_040081395.1 Longimicrobiales bacterium | reverse complement strand
GACGGCCAGGTAGACGCTGAGCGGGTCGGACACGTGACGGGCCAAAACACGGGCGTCTCGCCGTCCGAGGGCCGGGGCGTTGATCGCCGTGCGACCGAGAATGGAGCGCTCGGGGTCATCGACGACGCGAAGGTCTCCCAGAACCGCGATGCCTCGCTCCTCGAGCGTCGCGCGAAAGACGGACGCCGCGAAGTGCGCGGGTATCGGGACCGTCATCTCTCGCCACACATCTCTCGCCCCAGCCAGGAGTCTGCCCTCGACGCGGATCGGCTCGAGCGGATCATCGCGCAGGATGGCGATTCTCGGGCGTGCATCGGCGCCGACCGTCCTGGCGGTGTTGAGCACGTCCAGGCCGGCGTTCTCCGGAATGGTGTACACGGACGGCGCCTCACCCATCGCGCCGGCGACCACCCGGAACGACACGACGTTCTCATTGAACGAGAGGGCGGAGACCGCACCCGCGAAGGCATCGTTCAGGTCGCTCGGGTGCCAGCCCTCCGGGCGCAGGGGACCCTGGAAGAAGGACGCGTCCCCGACCAGATCGCCGCGCACCGCACGGATGCCGAGGTCGGCCAGTTGGTCGATCAGGAGCCGGAAGACGTCATCCTTACGCCGGTAATAGCGATCCGAGATCCCGGGGTCTCCGGTACCGTAGAGTACGAGGTCCCCCTCGAGCACACCGTCTACGATCGCACCATCGGTGAGCAGATAGGTTCTGAAGCGGTACTCGGGGCCGAGGACCCGGAGCGCGGCAGCGGTGGTGAGCAGCTTCAGGTTCGATGCCGGCGCGAGTGGCTCATCGGCCTCGATCGCGAACAGCGTGTCACCCGTGTCGAGCGACCGGACCATCACACCCCAGGTCGCGCCCCTCCACGTCGTCGGCCCGATGGCGTTCGTGAGCCGCGCCTGGAGTTGATCCAGGTCCTGCGCTTCCAACCCTCCGGCGGGCACGAGCGCGGCGAGCGCCGCGAGCGTTCCTATCCATCGCGCGCTGCGGGCTCTCATGTGGCGCTATGCTATCGGGTCAGGCGAGCGCGGGCGTCGGGCCGCCCTCGGGAAGGCAACCGGAGCAGTATCCCGAGAATTCCAGCCGATACCCCGTCACCATGAAGCCCGACGCGCGCCCTCGCACGGCCTCCACCTCGGAATCGGCGATCTCGCCCGGAATGTCGACGACCGAGTCGCACACCAGACAACGCGCGTGGTGGTGTGGGTCGGTGCGACCGTCGTAGCGGGCGGAGTCGTCGGCGTAGGTGAGCTTCACAGCCAACCCGCAGCCGACCAGCGCCTCGAGGCTCTTGTAGACGGTGGCGAGCGAGATGCCGGGCAGACTCCGTCGAACGGCCGAAAAGACCTCGTCGGCCGTGGGGTGCACTTTGGTGCCCACCAGGTACCGGAAGATCGTCGCGCGCTGCTCCGTGAAGCGGTGCCCCTGGGCGTGCAGGGCCGCTCGCAATCTCAGGTCGCTCGAATCGGAATTCATAGCCATGTTCCTTGCAACGATAGGCGGGTCCGAGAAGGAGTGTCAACCTGGACGAAGTCCTTACCCTAGAGCCCCTTGTGGACGCCGTCCGAAGGGGCGTAGAGACGGCGGGGTGGCCCCTATCGGGACTCCAGAAGACCACTAGCCTGGAGTTCGAGGGGCGTTGGGAGGGGGAATCGACCCGGAGCGCGTACCTTTTTTTCCACCGGAACGATGCCGGGGACGATGTGAGCGTCGACGTCTACCTAGACGAGACGAGCCGTGGCCTCACGGGCAACCTGGCCCTGGTGGTGGACCTGGCCTCCCTCGGTGAGATCGGCGATCCGGCAGAGGTCCTCGCCGAATTGGGGAGATTGTCGAAGCGGCGCATGCCGGCGGGCTCGACTGCGCCCGTGACCCTGCGCCTCCGGCTCCCCGACGGCGCGAAGGAACCCGCGACGGCAGAGGTGGAGATTCGGTTCAAGCTGAACCTGGCGAGCCGGATCATCGCGGCCGGGGGTGGCGAGATCAGACGGTTTGCCGCGGAGTCGGTCGCGGCGTTCGAGCGGATCCTCGACGCAGGGGAGCTGGAGCGATACCGGGCCGCACGCTGAGCCTTGCTCGGCAGTCGACGGTCGACAGATTGGGACGCCCCGCACCCGGGACCACCCGCGCGGCACTTTCCAAGGACGTGCAGCATGAGCAGCGACTCCGGATCTCTCGACGCACTCCTCACCGAGAATCGACGCTTTCCGCCCGCGGCGGCGTTCCGCGCACGGGCCGTGCTTGGCGATCCGGAGGTCTACGGGCGGGCGGCTGCCGATCGCGAGGCCTACTGGGCCGAATGGGCGAGTCAGCTGCACTGGAGTTCGCCCTGGCGGGAGGTCCTGCAGTGGAAGCCGCCGTTCGCGAAGTGGTTCGTCGGCGGCAAGCTGAACGTCTCCGACAACTGCCTCGACCGCCACGTGCGGGACGGGCACGGTGAACGGGTCGCCCTCCTCTGGGAGGGGGAGCCGGGGGACACGCGCACGTACACGTACCGCGACCTGCTCGCAGAGGTATGCCGCCTCGCCAATGCGCTGAAGGGCTTGGGCGTGCAGAAGGGAGATCGGGTCACGATCTACCTGCCGATGATTCCGGAAGTCGCGGTCGCCATGCTCGCATGCACACGCATCGGCGCAGTGCACTCGGTGGTCTTCGGTGGCTTCAGCCCCGAGTCGCTCTCGGACCGGAACAACGACGCGGCGGCCAAGGTGCTCATCACCGCCGACGGGGGTTGGCGGAGAGGCACGGTGGTGCCCCTCAAGGCCAATGCCGACGAGGCGCTCGCCAAGTCGCCGACCATCGAACATGTGGTGGTCGTGGCGCGTGGCGGGAGCCTCTCCGAGCAGGTAGGCGTATCCCTGACGCCGGGCCGGGACCATTGGTACCACGAATTGATCGAGGATGCGTCGGACTCGTGCCCGCCCGAGCCGATGGATGCCGAAGACACGCTCTTCATCCTCTACACGTCGGGGACCACCGGGAAGCCGAAAGGGGTCATGCACACGACCGGCGGCTACCTCACGCAAGTGTATGCGACCACCAAGGCGGTCTTCGATCTGCGCGACGACGACGTGTACTGGTGTACCGCCGACGTGGGTTGGATCACGGGGCACAGCTACGTGGTGTACGGCCCCCTCGCGAACCGTGCGCACGTCGTCATGTACGAGGGGGCGCCGGACTGGCCCGACCGCGGGCGCCTCTGGCAGATCTGCGAGCGCTACGGGGTGACCATCTTCTACACTGCTCCTACCGCGATCCGCTCGTTCATGCGGTGGGGCGAGGAGTGGCCGGGGAAGTCAGACCTGTCACGCCTCCGTCTGCTGGGGACGGTCGGCGAGCCTATCAACCCCGAGGCCTGGATCTGGTACCACGAGACCATCGGGGCTCGGCGTTGCCCGATCGTCGACACGTGGTGGCAGACGGAGACGGGGGCGATCATGATCACGCCCCTGCCTGGCATCACCGAAACCAAGCCCGGTACCGCCACCCTGCCGTTTCCCGGTATCGACGTCGCCATCCTCACCGAGAAGGGCGACGAGACCACCGCGGGCTACCTCGCCATCACCTCACCGTGGCCCTCGATGCTGCGCGGCATCTGGGGGGACGAGGACCGCTTCAGAAAGACGTACTGGTCCAAGTGGAAGGACATCTACTTCGCGGGGGACGGCGCCAAGCAGGACGCGGACGGCTACTTCTGGATCCTGGGACGCGTCGACGACGTGCTCAACGTCGCGGGGCACCGGATCGGCACCATGGAGGTCGAGAGCGCCCTCGTCGATCACCCTGCGGTCGCGGAATCAGCGGTGGTCGGCAAGAAGCACGACATCAAGGGCGAGGCCCTGGCGGCGTTCGTCACGCTGAAGGAGAAGCACACCGGCTCCGACGCGCTCATGAAGGAGCTGCGCGAGCACGTCGGCAAGAAGATCGGCGCGATCGCGAAGCCGGACATGATCGTGTTCACTGCTGACCTCCCGAAGACGCGGTCGGGCAAGATCATGCGGCGGCTGCTGCGGGACATCGCCGAGGGACGCGCGGTCGGTGATACGACGACGCTTGCCGACCCGGCCGTGGTGCGTAAGCTGCAGACGCAATACGCGGAGGAAGAGTAGGGACTACCCCTCCGCGAACGGATCCTTGGTCGGAGGCGCCTTGTTTGCCCGCTCGTCGGCGGGCTTCTCTTTCGCCTTCCGGGACGGAACCCCCACGTAGACCCAGTGCGGCTCGGTGCTCTTCGTGACGATGGAGCCCGTGCCGATCATCGAGTCGTCGGCGAGGTGCGTACCCGCGAGGACTGTCGCGTGGTACGTGATGCGTACGCCCTTGCCGATGACCGTCTTCGGCGTGTAGACGATGCGCGGGTCCACGATGTTGTGCGAGTGTGAGTACACGTTGGCGAAGTCGGACACCGAGGCGCCGTCCCCAATCTCGATGCCGCCGCGATCGTCGAGCAGCACGTGCCGATGGATCACCACGGCGTTCCCGACGTGCATGTTGTAGCCGAACGAGAAGCGGACGAACGTGAACGCTTTGAAGTTCTTGCCGCAGCTCGCGAACACGTGCTTCGCGAGGATGCGCCGAAAGCGGATGCCGAGCTCGACGTTTTCGCCGAGCGGGCTCTTGTCGAACATCTCCCAGAGCCAGAGCAGCGGCTTCCGCGGCGCGTAGCGTGCGAGGTCGATCTCCTGGTAGTACTCGGGCTCCAGAGTGACGTTGCGCGGGTCCATCTGGAGGAGCGCCACGCGCGTCGTCGCCGACTGCTTCTGGATGTCCGCTGCGCCGAGCCCCGGGTAAAACAGGTCCGTGAGTACGCTACGGCAGAGTTCGTTCCGGTCGCACTTGGGGTCGTCGAGCGACTTGGCGAGCCACTGGAGCCATTCGCCGTACAGGGCGTCAGCTGCTCCGGCTACGGGGGCTGGCTTGAGAGGATAGAAGGACATGTCAGGGAGGTTACCGGGATTCTTGAGGCTGGCCAAGGGAAGCCGGGCCCTTAGCTTGGATCATGCATGACGTGCTTCGCCAGCGCCTGTTGCGGAAGATCGAGAGCCTGCCGGACGAGCAGGTCTACCAAGTTCTCGACTACATCGAGTTCCTGGAATCCAAGTATGCGTCCGTGGCCGCGGTCGAGGCTTCGGGCCTACAGAAGTTCGCCGAGGGGCTCGAGGACAAGCTCCGGAAGCGCGCCGTGAGCCCGACCACCATCCGCGAGGCCTTCCAGCTCATCTCTGCGGCAGATCGCGTCCTATCCGGCGTGTCGACCGCAGGCAAACAGATCCTGGCCGACCTCGGGCAGGCGCTCGAGCCGACCGAGGGCGGGGGAGAGCCGGCCACCGAACGGATCGAAGCCGACCCCTCGAAGGCGCGACGGACCCCGCGCGCCGAGGTCGAGGAGAAGCGCGGGGCGTAGGGAAATGGGGCTCGGTGGCGGACGTTGACGCCCCTGGGTGGCCGATCTATCCTCCCCCATGCCGCCGTCATCCGCCTCTCGGATCGTCAAAGAAGCACTCACGTTCGACGACGTGCTGCTGGTTCCCGGGCACTCGCTCGTTCATCCCAAGGACACGGACGTCTCCTCCCGGTTGACGCGGGGGATCGAGCTCCGTATCCCGCTCCTCTCGGCGGCCATGGACACGGTCACCGAGTCCGCCATGGCCATTCAGATGGCGCGAGAAGGTGGGATCGGGATCATCCACAAGAATCTCACGCCGGAACGCCAGGCGGGTGAGGTCGATCGGGTGAAGCGCTCGGAGAGCGGCATGATCCTGAACCCGATCACGCTCAAGCTCGGAGCCTCGCTGCGTGACGCCCGCGAGTTGATGGCGCGCTTCTCGATCAGCGGCGTCCCCATCGTCGACAACGAGGGGCGGCTCATAGGGATCGTAACGAACCGTGACCTCCAGTTCGAGACGGACCCGTCGCGCTCGATCGCGGACGTGATGACCTCGGACGACCTGGTGACGACGCACGTCGGCACCACACTCGAGGAGGCGCAAGCGATCCTGCACAAGCATCGCATCGAGAAGCTGCCGGTGGTGGATGCGGACGGTCGCCTCCGGGGGCTCATCACCGTGAAGGACATCTTCAAGCGCCGGAACTATCCCAACGCCTGCAAGGACGAGCACGGCCGCCTGCGTGTGGGCGCCGCCATCGGAGCCTCCGGCGCCGACCTCGATCGCGCCAAGCTGCTCGTCGACGCGGGCGTGGACGTGCTGGTGGTCGACACGGCGCACGGGCACTCGGAGGGCGTGCTCGAGGCGGTCGCGCGCGTGCGCGATCGCTTCCCGGACGTCCAACTCGTGGGCGGCAATGTCGGCACGAAAGAGGGTGCGGCTGCGCTGCACGAACGGGGCGTGGATGCGGTGAAGGTCGGAGTGGGGCCGGGCTCGATCTGCACCACGCGCATCGTGACGGGCGTGGGGCTCCCGCAGCTGACCGCCATCATGGACGCGACCGATGGCGTGAAAGGCGAGGTGCCCGTCATCGCCGACGGAGGCATCCGCTATTCGGGGGACATCGTGAAGGCCCTCGCAGCGGGCGCGCACTGCGTAATGATGGGATCGATGCTCGCAGGCACGGACGAGTCCCCCGGGGAGAGCTTCCTCCTGGAGGGACGGCGCTTCAAGACCGTGCGCGGTATGGGCTCGCTGTCGGCGATGGAAGAGGGGTCCGCCGACCGGTACTTCCAGGAAGGGGAGCTGGCCAAGAACAAGCTCGTTCCGGAAGGCATCGAGGCGCGTGTACCCTATAAGGGGCCCGTTTCCGACACGGTCTTCCAGCTGGTCGGGGGGCTGCGGAGCGGCATGGGATACTGTGGATGTCCGACGATCGCCTCGCTGAGGACCCAGACCAAGTTCATCCGTGTAACGACGGGCGGGCTCAGGGAGTCCCACCCGCACGACGTGACGATCACGCGGGAAGCGCCGAACTACCGGATGTAGACACGGAGCAGGACGTGAGATCTCGATCCTGGCAGCGGAGTGGGTATGTGCTCGCGGCGGCGCTGTCGGCCGGCGCCTGTGCGGGCGTGGCGCCCGAGCCCGCGTCCCTTGCTTCCGCTGGTGTGATCCTCGATGCGCCCAGGCTGGCTGCCTTCGACCATCGGATCGAGCTCGAGCCCCGAGACCACCCCGAGGTGGTCGTGGAGATCGACGAGATCCTCGCGACGAATGCCCTGAACGACCCCGCCTTCCGCGCCGCCGTAGAGCGATGGGTGGTGTACTGGCAGGCAACCGCGGCCGGAGCAGTCCCGGACTTCCTGGGGCGAATGGGGAGCTTCGGTGCCCTGGTCGACTCCGCT
>JBEBGN010000153.1:0-7338 GCA_040081395.1 Longimicrobiales bacterium | reverse complement strand
CTCCCGTCCCCCTCCCGGACGTTGCCCCGGCGCCGCCTCTGCAGCCGATCACGGTCGACACACCGGCCCCGGCTCCCGCGGCGCCGGCCCTCGCCAAGGCGAAAGTAGCAGCGGGGGTGCCCAGGCCCGCGCCGGCCACGACACCGAAGCGCAACGGCGGCTCGGCCCTCCCCGCCAAGGGGCCCGATCCGCACGAGCCCGCCCGCGATCATGCGGCGGCGCGTGCGAAGCCTGCCGGCGAGCCGCTCGTGCGCGCGCGTTTGCTGGTGGAACAAGGTCGAGTCCAGGAAGCGATCCAACTGTACCTGGGCATTCTCACCGTGAACCCCGCGAACATGAAGGCGCGGAACAACCTCGGCGTCCTGTACGACGAGCTGAAGCAATTCGATGCGGCGCGCGATCATCTGGAGGCCGCCGCGCGCCTCGAGCCCGAGAATGTCGAAGTGCTGGCGAACCTCGCCTCGACGCTCACGTCGCTGGCGCGCTACGAGGAAGCCGAGGCGATGCTGCGGCGCGCGCAGAAGGTCGACGCGGAGGATCTGCGCGTGCACCTCGCGATCGGTATCCTGTACTTCCGAAGGGGTCTGTACGCGCAGGCCGAGACGGAGCTGCGTTGGGTGTGCGCGCGCGATCGAGAGAGTGGATCCGCGTTCTACTATCGCGGAGAGGCCCTCAATCGTCTCGGGCAGTACGACGAGGCGGTCCAGGCGCTGGAGCGCGCCGCCGCGCTCCTGCCCAACGATCCGAAGCCGGTCTATACTCTCGGCCACTTGTACGATCGGAAGCACCAGCCCGAGGAGGCCGCCGAGATGTACCGCCGCGCGCGGCGCCTGCAGAGCCGGTGATCCGGGTCGTTCTGGGTACCCTGGCTTCGCAGACCGCCGAGGCCTTGCTGCGCCCGGTGCGCACGGACATGGCCCCGGTGAGCGCGGCCTCGCGCGACATCGCGATCGCGGCAGGGGAGCAGCTGGAGGAGCGACTCTCCAGGCTCGGCACGCTCCCCCTCGGGGGCGCCGTGCTCACGCCCGCCGGCAATCTCGACGCAGCGTATCTCATCCATGCGGTGGTGATGTCGGAGGAGGAGCAGCAGACGAGCCTCATCGTGCAGCGTGCGCTCCGGAACGGGCTCAGGCGCGCGACGGACTGGGGTCTCGCGTCCCTGGCCCTTCCGCCCCTCGGTCTCGGCGTGGGCACGGCCGACCCGGAGGGAGCTGCCCGCACGCTCGTCGAGATCCTCTTCAACCATGTAGACGAGGGTTTCGACCCGCTCGATCTCACCATCGTCGCAGGGTCGAAGTACGAGGCGGAACTCCTTGAGGGGCTCGTCGACGAGTTGTCGCGCGCGCGGAGTTCGCTGGGCGACGGATAGTCCGCGGGACCGGTCGCTGGCTGGCCGCGGCGACCGCGGGTGTCTATGGTTTCCGCTGCGGTTTCCGCTGCTCCTACCCGCGCGGAGGTCTACGTCCGATGTCCCGCCTCAGTCGCACCGTCGCCTTCTCCGGTTTGTCAGCGGTCGCGCTTTCGGTCATGCCGACGCAGCTCCACGCCCAATCCTCGACGGATGCCATCCGCGCGAGCGTCGAGGCTGCGCGGGCGGCGGCGGGGCGTGATCACACCCCGACCTTCGCGCGGCTGTGTGAGATCCCCGTCCGTGCCATCGGTGCCGCTCCGGCCGTCGACGATGTGCCGCCCGCGATTCCTTCGCTCGATGCGAGCCGCACGTGGTACGTGCCACCCGTGAAGGTCTTCGACAACCTCTACTTCCTGGGTCAGGCGCAGTTCTCGGTATGGGGCGTGAGGACCTCCGAGGGCGTGATCCTGGTCGATGCGATCTTCGACTACTCCGTCGAGGCCGAAGTGATCGAGGGTCTCAGGACCATGGGGATCGACCCATCGGAGATCCGCTACGTCATCATCAGCCACGCGCACGCAGACCACTCCGGCGGGGCGGGTATTCTGCAGCAGCGCTATGGCGCGCGCATCGTCATGTCGGAGGCGGATTGGGATCTCTACGAGCGCGGCAACGATTCGATCAAAGCGACGCGCGACATCGTGGCGACCGACGGAATGGAGGTGCGTCTCGGCGACACCTCGCTGCGTGTACACCTGACGCCGGGGCACACGCTCGGTACCCTGTCGACCATCATCCCCGTCCGCGACAACGGCCAGCCGCACGTGGCCGCCCTCTGGGGAGGAACGCTGTTCAATTTCCGCGGTGCACCCGGCGACCCGCGCGACGCGCGCCTCGGGATGTACTCGGAGTCGGCCCGGCGCTTCCGTGAGATCGCGCGGGCGGCAGGTGCCGACATCATCCTGTCGAACCACACCGCGTACGATGCCTCGACGCTGAAGTTGCCGGTGCTCGGCCAGCGGCGTGCCGGGGAGCCCCACCCCTACGTCATCGGCTCGGACGCGGTGACGCGCTTCTTCACGGTCGCGGAGCAATGCTCGATCGCGGCGCGCTTGGCGGAGCAGGGGGTGGCGGGGGAGTGATGGGAGGGTCGGTCGCGACTCTGCCCGAGTCAAAACTCTAGTTTCGCTCTCCGCTGGGACACCATCTTGGGTGGACTCGAATCCGCCCCGGGGGGAGCGTCTACGAGATGCGTAAGCGTGTCATCGGAACCACGATCGTGCTCGTATGGCTCGGCATGGTCGGCTGGCAGGCGCGAGACGCGTACTTCCAGCCGGAGTTGACGCGCCTTGCCGAGGCGACGCTCGCGCTCGCGCCGGGCATCAACTTCTATACACTGACCATGGGTGGCCGAACCATCGGTCAGGCCACGTCGCGGCTCGACACGCTCCCGGATGGATTCGAGCTCGAAGACGTGATGAACCTGGAGCTGCCGGCGCTCGGTCAAACGGGGATCGCGGTGGCCCGCACGCGCGTGCGGCTCTCCGACGCACTGGTCATGCAGGAATTCTCGTTCACGCTCGACAGCGAGGTCGGCCGCTTCGAGGCCAGCGGGACGCTCGGGGCGGATACCACCCTCCACGTGTCGATCCTGTCGGGGGGTAGCGAACAGAACCTGACCTTCCGGCTCGAGCAGCCCCCAGTCATCTCGAGCGTGGTACCGATCCGCGTGGCGATGGGCGGCGCGCTCGACGTGGGCGAGACGATTCGCCTGCCGGTGTTCGACCCGACCAGCCTGAGCACGCGGACCGTGGAAGTCGAGGTGCTCGAGCACGACACCATCTTCGTGACCGACTCGGTGTCGATCGACTCCGGGACGGGTCGCTGGAGTTCCGCGCGCACGGACTCGGTGCCCGCATGGAGGATCGCGGAGAGCTTCGGCGGCATCCGGGTCGAGAGTTGGGTGGATGCCGACGGCCGCATCTTGCGCGCGTCCAGCGCCCTCGGCTTTTCCATGGAGAAGACCGAATACGAGCTCGTGCGTCAGGCTCAGGAAGACTCGCGGCTCGCGACTTCGTCGGGGGTCGACGACGACGTGATCCTATCGACTGCCGTGCAGAGCAACATGGATCTCGAAGACGTCGAGGAGTTCGAGGAGATCCGCTTCCGGCTCACCGGCGTCGACTTGGCGGGCTTTCAACTCGACGGTGGACGTCAGACGCTGCGCGGCGACACGCTCATCGTGCGGCGCGAGCGATGGGATGCGCTCGACCCCGGCTACGAGTTGCCGTACTCGTTCATGGACCTACGCGAGGCGCTCGAGCCCGAGCCCCTCATCCAGAGCGACGACCCGCGCATCATCCAGCACGCGCGCTCGATCACGGCGCGGAGTGCGGTGTGGCGGCAGAACCCGAAAGCGGTCGCGCAGCGCCTCACCGAGTCCGTGTACGGATTGCTGGAGAAGCGCATCACGTTTTCCGTGCCCAATGCCATCCAGGTGCTCGAAACGCGCCAGGGTGACTGCAACGAGCACACCGTGCTCTATGTGGCGCTCGCGCGTGCGCTGGGGCTGCCGGCGCGCACCGCCGTGGGTCTCGTATACCTGAACGGTTCGTTCTTCTACCACGCCTGGCCCGAGGTCTGGCTGGACGAGTGGGTCGCGGTTGATCCCACGTTCGGCCAGTATCCTGCGGACGCCTCCCACATCCGCTTCGTGATCGGCGGACTCGCCCAACAGGTGGAGATCGTGCGACTCATCGGTAATCTCGACATCGAAGTCCTCGACACGACGGCGGCGGCGCAATGACGGCCACGTTGGTGGGTGACACGTCGGTGCTGGCTCCGCGCGAGGACGCGCGCGCGAGCGGCACGCCGATGATCTCCCTGCGGGGCGCGAAGAAGAGCTACGGGAAGTTCGCCGCCGTGAAGGGGATCGACCTCGATGTCTATCGCGGCGAGATCTTCGGCTTCCTGGGTCCGAACGGCGCGGGGAAGACAACCACCATCCGCATGGTCGCGGGTGTGCTCCAGCCTACGGAGGGGCGGGTAATCGTCGGAGGGGACGATTTGGAGAAGAGCCCCGAGGCGGCCAAGTCGCGCATCGGCTACATCCCCGATCGCCCCTATCTGTACGAGAAGCTGTCCGGCGGTGAGTTCCTGCGCTTCGTCGCGGGACTCTGGGGCAAGGAAGGGGAGGCCGTGGAGACGCGCGGGGACCGGCTGCTCGAGCTCTTCCAGCTCACGCAGTGGAAGGACGAATTGATCGAGAGCTACTCGCACGGCATGCGCCAGAAGATCCTGATCAGCTCGGCACTCATTCATCAACCCGAGCTGATCGTGGTGGACGAGCCGCTCGTCGGCCTCGACCCGCGTGCGGCGCGACTGCTCAAGGACCTCTTCAAGACGTTCGTCGCGAACGGGGGCACGGTCTTCCTGACCACGCACACGCTCGAAGTGGCCGAAGCGCTCTGCGATCGCATCGCCATCATCAACAAGGGCGAGATCATGGCGCTCGGCACCATGGACGAGCTGCGCACGCAATCCGAAAGCGGGGGCGCGCACCTCGAGGAGATCTTCCTGAAGCTCACCGGTGGCGAGGCGATGGCCGATGTGGTCGAGAGCCTGCGCGAGGCGATCGTAAAATGATGCCGGTGGTGAAGGTCGCGTGAGCGCCGTCGCCGCGCGCCGGGCCGGTCTCTTGTGGCTGCTCCGGCCCAAGCTCCGCACCAAGCTCAATCGCGTTCGCACCGAGGAGGGCCGGCTTTTCAAGGCGCTCCTGCTCGGGTTCATGCTCCTGTTTTTCTGGTCGCTGATCTTCGCCGTGATCTTCCGGATGTTGATCTACTTCCGGGGCACGCAGGGCATCGGCGACATTCTAGCGGCCAAGCTGCTGGGGATGGCGTTCCTCACGTTCCTGATGATCCTGGTCCTCTCGAACGTGATCACGGCGCTGTCCACGTTCTTCCTGTCGGAGGACCTGGAGTTGGTGGTGGCGGCTCCGGTCGAGCCCGAGTCGGTGTACGGCGCGCGCCTGATCGAGACCATCGTCGACTCGTCGTGGATGGTCGTGCTGCTCGCGATCCCGTTGCTGATCGCTTATGGAGTCGTGTACGCCTCGGATGCGCGCTACTACGCGCTCGCCGCGGGCACGCTCGCGGCCTTCCTGGTCATTCCCGCGGTGCTCGGGAGCGCGGCCACGCTCGTCTTGGTCAACGTCTTTCCGGCGCGTCGCACGCGCGACCTGCTCGCGCTGGTGGGGCTCTTCGCCGCCGCGGGCGTGGTCGCACTCTTCCGCTTCATCAGGCCCGAGCGGCTGATGCGCCCGGAAGAGTTCCGCGACCTGGTGGACTTCGTCGCGGTCCTCAGCACTCCCAGCTCGGTGTGGCTCCCGTCCGAGTGGGTGTCGGATGCCCTCATGTCGTATCTCGGGGGGAGCTTCGAGTGGTTCCCCTTCGCCTTCCTGTGGAGCACGGCGGCCATGTTCGTCGTGCTGGGTGCGTGGCTGCACCGGCACTACTACGAGACCGGCTTCACCCGCGCGCAGGAAGGCGCGCAGCGGAAGGGAAGCCGGGCCCGTACTTCGGTTCTCGACCGGGTGTTCGCGCGGGCGAAGCCGAGCACGCGCGGCATCATCGCCAAGGAAGTGCGCGTCTTCTTCCGCGACACAACGCAGTGGTCGCAGCTGATCCTGCTCGGCGTGCTGGTCGCGGTCTACGTGTATAACATCACCGTGCTCCCGCTCTTCACGGGCGAGCAGGTGTCCTTCCTACTCATCAACGTGGTGTCCTTCCTGAACCTCGGGTTGGCGGGCTTCGTGGTCGCCGCCATCGCGGCCAGGTTCGTCTTCCCCGCCATGTCGATCGAGGGCCGCATGATGTGGCTGCTGCGCTCTTCGCCTTTAGACGTGAGCCGCCTGTTCTGGTCGAAGTACTGGATCGGTACGGTGCCCCTGCTGGTGGTGGCGCTGCCGCTGATCGTGATCACGAACGTCGTGCTGCAAGCGTCGACGTTCATTCTGGTGCTCACCACGGTGACGATGATCGGGGTCACCTTCGCGCTCACCGCGCTCGCGCTCGGGTTCGGCGCGCTCTACCCGAATTACGAGACCGAGAACGTGGCCGAGATTCCGACCTCGTTCGGTGGCCTTCTCTTCATGATGGCCGCCGTCAGCTACCTGGCTGGCGTGATCGTCTTGGAGGCGTGGCCCGTCTACCTGTTCCTGAACTCGCGCATGCAGGGTGGGGAGGCGCAGGTGGGCACGCTGCCCTTGGTGTTCGGGGTGAGCGGAGCCGCACTGCTCACTCTGGTGGCGATCTTCGTCCCCTTGCGCGCGGGGATCGCCAAGGTCAGGTCGGTCGACTTCTAGGGGATGTGGGCCTCGACCTAGTAACGGAGGTCGGAGCGCGCGAGAGCACTCGGAAGTGCGTAGCTGGCTCGGCCTTGGGGCATGGCCCCCGAGGGGCCGACCCGCCTAGAATCCGAGGTCACGGTGCGCGGGACCCGCCCGCAAGTCCGTTTCCATTCGTTTGGGTGACTTCGAGATGCTGGACTCGATCAAGAACTTCTTCCGGTCCTCCATGGCTTCGCCCACTGGCACCGAGCCCGCGGCCCCGGGAAAAGACATCCGCCTCGCGGCCTGCGCGCTCATGATGGAGATGGCGCACGCGGACGACGAGTTCACCGAGGACGAGCGCAAGCACCTCGAGTCGGCGCTCCAGCGACAGTTCGGGCTGGACGCGCCCGAGACGCAGAAGCTGCTCGCGCTCGCGGAGCAGGAGCGGAAGCAGGCCGTCGACCTCTGGCAGTTCACCAACCTCATTGCCGAGAACTACTCGGTGGGCCAGAAGATGGTGCTGGCCGAGATCATGTGGGGGCTGGCCTACGCCGACGGGAAGCTCGCCGGCCGCGAAGACTACCTGATGCGGAAGATCTGCAACCTGCTCCGGCTCGAACCCGGGTATCTCTCCGTGGCGCGAAAGCGTGCCGAG
>JBEBGN010000311.1:0-1845 GCA_040081395.1 Longimicrobiales bacterium | reverse complement strand
CGGCGCCCGCATCGTGTGCATCGACCCGATCCGCACGCGCACGGCCCAACAGTGCGACGAGTGGATCCCGATCCGGCCGAGTACCGACGCCGCGCTCGCATTGGGCATCATGCACGTGCTCTTCCGCGACGGGCTCCAAGACGACGATTTCATTTCGAGGCACACGCTCGGCGTCGAGCACCTGAGGGCGCGGGTTGCCGAATGGACCCCGGAACGGACCAGCGCTACGACCGGCGTTCCGGCCGGGACCGTCGAGTCGCTCGCGTCCGCGTACGGGGGGGCCGAGAACGCCTTCATCCGCATCAACTATGGGCTCCAGCGTCACGGCGGTGGTGGCATGGCCGTGCGCACGATCGCCTGTTTGCCCGCGGTGACGGGGCACTGGCGACGTGCGGGGGGCGGTGTGCAGCTCTCGACGAGCCTGAACTTCCGCTTCAACACCGCCGCCTTGCACCGGGCGGACCTGAGCCCGCCCGTGCGCACGATCAACATGATTCGGTTGGGCGAGGCGCTCACCAAAGTGGACGCGGGGGTCGGCGGACCTCCGGTGAAGGCGCTGGTCGTCTACAATTCGAATCCCGCGGCCGTGGCGCCTGACCTCGCGGCCGTGCGGCGCGGCCTGGCCCGCGAGGACCTCTTCACGGTGGTGCTCGAGCACTTCCAGACGGACACGGCGGACTGGGCCGATTACGTGCTCCCGGCCACCACGCAGCTCGAACACTGGGACGTGCATCTCGCCTACGGGCACCACTACGCGACGCTCAACCAGCCGGCGATCGCCCCGCTCGCGGAAGCGCTGCCGAATACGGAGATCTTCCGGCGTTTGGCTAAGGCGATGGGGCTCACGCAGGCGCACTTCACGGACGACGACCTCACGCTCATCCGGCAGGCGCTCGACACGAACCACGTTCGCATGCAAGGTGTGACGCTGGAGGCGCTGATGGAGCGCGGGTGGGTTCGGCTGAACGTTCCGAAGCCCTACGCGCCCTACGCGAACGGCGAGTTCCTGACGCCGAGCGGGAAGTGCGAGTTCTACAGCGAGCGGATGGCGCAACTCGGGTTGGATCCCGTTCCCGCCTACACCCCGCCGCACGAAGGACCCGAGCGCACCCCCGAGCTGGTGGCGCGTTGGCCGCTCACGCTCGTGTCGTCGCCGGCGCACCAGTTCCTCAACTCGAGCTTCGTGAACATCGAGCCATTGCGGCGTGGCGCGCGTCGTCCCGAGTGCATCATCCACCCCGACGATGCGTCGGCGAGGGGCATCCGGGCCGAGGACGAGGTCGAGATCCGGAACGATCGCGGCGCTTTCCGTGCGATCGCGCGCGTCGAGGACGGCATCAAGCGTGGGGTCCTGTGGGCGCCGTCGATCTGGTGGACGAAGTTCGCTCCCGACGGCCGGAACGCGAACGACACCACGAGTCAACGCGAGACCGACCTGGGGGGGGGCGCGACGTTCTACGACAACCAGGTCGAGGTGAGTCCCGTCTCGAGCTGATAGCCGCCGAGACCCGCGCCGTGTCGCCCTCGTCGCTTTCGCCGCCCTGGCCACACCGACCGCCGGGCTTTCGCAGGATCACACCCACGCCGAGGAACTCGGCACCGTGACGTTCCCCGTCACCTGCAGCGCCGAGGCGAAGTCGCAGCGCAGGTGGACCCGGGGTGCGGCATCGCGCATTGGGGTGGCGATGACGCACTTCGGCAACCCGATGGCGGCCGGAAACGCACCGGCAGCGCAGGCCGCCGGCTGGTGGCGCGGCGCCACTACGAGGCGCTGGTCGACCTCATGGATCCCCGTCCGAGCGGAGGGATCTGCGCGAGGCGAGGGAGTACCTCTCGGGGGTGTGA
>JBEBGN010000034.1:0-25949 GCA_040081395.1 Longimicrobiales bacterium | reverse complement strand
GGCGAGAGCCGCCCTGCGCGGAGCGCTTCGAGCAGGAGGAGTGCCGCATCGTAGCCGATCGCTGGCGTTGGGCTGACGAGCGTGCGCTGGAAGTATTCCTCGTAGGCCTGTTGGAACCGAAGCAGCCCGGGTGAGCCTGGGCCCGTGCCCGCGGTTGCCGTGGCCACCACGCCGTCGACGTAGAGTGGTTCGAGCGAGGCGAGAACCTGCGGATCCGTCCATCCGGAGGTACCCATCAACTCGATCGCGAGCGTGTCGAGCGCGAAGTGCGCGATCTGCGGAGCGAGGTACTCCACATCTTCCGGAGGGATCGGCATGAACATGCCTACCGGCTCCAGCATCTCGATGCGCAGAGTGTCGTCCGGGGATAGCCCGAGTGCCGCGATCTCCGAGGCGCGCAACGCATTCTGAGCGCCGACGATCTGGCTTTCGAAGAAGGTCCCCTGGGGATCATAGGGGAACCTGCCCACGATGAGGACGCCGAGCCGTTCGGCTTCCGCCTGGAACGCATCGGCCTCGGCGGCCGCGGTGGCACTCTCCGGGAGGAGGATGGCGACGCGTTGAAGTGCGCGAGAAGCGGCGTAGCGCGCGACCGTCTCGGCGGCTCGCGGGTCCGGCCCTTCCAGCGAGTAGACGCCCTCCCCCGCCGCGGCAGCGCTGCGGGCCGTCGGCGACACGATCGTCAGCGCGCGCTGCCGGGACAAACCGGCCGCGACCAAGGCCTCGTCCTCGAGGAATCCCACCACGCCCGCGACGCCCTCCGCCTCCAGCTGCGTCACGAATCCCGCGGCCGTGACCGGATCCCCTTGATCGTCGAGCGGCAGCACGGTGACCTGATAGGGCTCGCCCAGCACTGTAGCCGCAGCCACTTCGACCCCTTCGGCCACAAGTCGAGCGAACTCGGCCAGCCCTGGAGGGCCACCCACGGGAAGCACGGTCGCGATCGCAAACGAAGTGGCGCGGCGGCGCTCGGCGGGCAACTCCCCACGCAACACACCCTCGGCCAGCTCGCGCTCGGGGGTCTCGACCCCCCCCTCGATCGCGGCAGCCGCGAGCTCGGATGCGCTCTCGGCATCACCCCGCTCGAGAAGGTTCACTGCGTGACGGGCCTGAACGATCGGTGCGAGGGGGCCGGTCCCGGGGACGACTGCGAGCACCGCTTCCAATTGGTCCGCGCTGAGAGAGTCCGCGGCGGCGCGGGTGAGCGGGACGGCCACCGCGAGTTCTTCGGGGGTCGCGGCCGCGTCGATGCGAAGCAGCCGATCGAGTCGCATCTCGGGGTTCCCCTCGAGCGCTTCGACCTGAAGCAAACGAACCTCGGTGGCCCTCGGGTCGCCCGGCGGGAGGAGCGCCAGGTAGCGCTCCGCCGCCGCGTCTGCACGATCCGGGGCCCCCAAGGCGAGTTCGGCGCGAGCACCCAGGAGCAGCGCCTGTCCGGAGACATCCGACGCGGGGAAGCGCCGGGTCAACTCCTCTGTCGTGCGCAGGACCTCGAGGAACCGTCGAGCCTGGAAGGAGCCCTCGGCATCGCGCAGGAGCCGGAGGGCCTCGGCCTGGTCGCCACGCGTGATCACGCCCGGCGCGATCACGGGAGGGGGAAGCGGCCGAGTCGGCGCTGCCCCGCCCGCGACCTGGCAGGCGCCCAGGGCCAGCAACAGCCAGCCCCAGGCGCGCCGCCCGATCACGGCCCGCACGCCAACAACCCTCTCGCGAGGCCTGGCGTTAAGCCTCTTTCTTGGGCGCGCTCTCGCCGGCGCTCGCATCGACCACACTCGTGGGTGCGGCTCCTCGCTCGCGTGGGGGCCGAGAACCTGAACCCTCGGGCCTCGGCGACTTGTTCCGCTTGGCGACCTGAGCAGCGGCGACCTGATCTTCCTCTTCGTCGTCCGCCTCTCCGGCCTTCGCTGCAGCCTCGGCCGCGGCTGCTGCCGCGGCGGCCGCAACGCGCGCGGCCTCGATCTCAGCCTGCGATTTCCGTGCCGGCAGCTCGGTGATCTCCAGAGCCACGCGACGGTTGGCGGCGTCCGACTCGACTACGCGGAGCGAGACCTTGTCACCCGCGCTGTAGTACTCCTCCAGCTTGGCCGCGTCCTCGACGCCCGAGTTGGCTACCGGTACGAAGCCCTCGAGGTCGTCGCCGAGGTCCACTACGAGGCCCTTCTCCTGGAGGCGGGCCACCTTGCCGTCGAGCTCGACCCTCGGAGACAGGCGCTCCGAGATTCCGGGCCACGGGTCGTCCTGGAGCTGCTTCATGCCCAGGCTGATGCGCTTGTTCTCGGCATCCACATCGAGGACCATGACGTCGAGCTGCTGGCTCTTGTTCACGACCTCGGACGGATGCTCGATGCGCTTGGTCCAGCTCATGTCGGACACGTGGACGAGCCCGTCGATGCCCGGCTCGATCTCCACGAAGGCGCCGAAAGAGGTCAGGTTGCGCACCTTCCCGTTCAGCTTGGTGCCCGTCGGGTACTTCGCGGGCAGTGCCAGCCACGGATCCTCTTCGATCTGCTTCATGCCGAGCGAGATCTTCTCGTCCTTCGGATCGACCTTGAGCACGACGGCTTCGATCTCGTCCCCGATGGTGACGACCTTGGACGGGTGCCGCACGTTCCGCGTCCACGACATCTCGGAGATATGGACGAGGCCCTCGACACCCTTCTCGAGCTCGACGAACGCGCCGTAGTTGGTGATCGACACCACCCGGCCACGCACGCGGGAGCCCACGGGGTACTTCTTGTCGATGTCCGTCCACGGATAGGGCAGCAGCTGCTTGAGACCGAGCGAAATGCGCTCGCGGTTCCAGTCGATATCCAGAACCTTCACATCGATGGTCTGACCAATGTCGACGACTTCGGAAGGATGACCGACGCGACCCCACGACATGTCCGTGATGTGGAGGAGCCCGTCGAGCCCGCCTAGGTCGATGAAGGCGCCGAAGTCCGTGATGTTCTTCACCACGCCTTCGCGCACCTGACCGACGAGCAACTCTTTCACGAGCGTCCCGCGCTTCGACTCGCGCTCGGCCTCGAGAATCACGCGCCGCGACACGACGATGTTCCGGCGGCGCTTGTTCAGCTTGATGATCTTGAACTTGTACGACTCGCCGATGAGGTCTTCGATGTTCGGCACCCGGCGGAGCGCGATCTGCGAGCCCGGCAGGAAGGCGTCGACGCCCATCAGGTCGACGGTCACGCCGCCCTTGATCTTGCGGACCAGCGTGCCCTTCACCGGACGGTCGGCCTCGTGGGCCTCGCGGATCTTCTCCCACACGCGCAGGAAATCCGCCTTCTTCTTCGAAAGGACCACGACGCCGTCGTCGTCCTCGAGGCTCTCCAGAAGCACCTCGATTTCGGTGCCCGGCTCCGGCGACTCCTTGAATTCGTCGAGCGGAACCGCGCCCTCACTCTTGAATCCGAACTCGAGAATGACGGAGGAGGCAGTGACCCGCAGCACCTTCGCGTTGACGATCTCGCCCTCGCGGAAGTCCTGGAACTCTCCGCTGAACTTGGAGAGCATCGCCTCGAACTCTTCCTTCGAGGTGTCGAGGAGCTCCTCGCCGTACGGATCGTTGAAGAGTTCGGGAGAGATGCCCTGTTCGGCGGCAATCTCGGCGGCCGTCAGGGTCCTGACCTCTCCGGTCAGGGCATCGACGATGACGTTTTCGTCGTCGGTGGATTCGTCGAGCGTGGGGGTGCCGCTACGGGAAGGGGTCATAAGCCTCGCCTCGCGCGGGAAGCGCGAGATCTTGGACCGGGCTCGTGCCGTTCGAAAACGGCGAGCATCCGGGCTGGTGTGGATGCCACGAGCGGCTCTCCGCTCGTCGGCGACTCCACGACCGCCGGAAAACTTTGGTGTGGAGCCTGGGGAACCTAGGCCGGGCCCTGAGGGGCGTCAACGGCCCGCACCAGCGCGACGATCCACTCCACCTGGTCGTCGAACGTGAGACCCGTCGTGTCGATTTCCACGGCATCCTCTGCCCGTCGCAGGGGCGAGTGATCGCGACCCGAGTCCTCGTCGTCGCGCGCGGCGATCGCATCGGCCTGCGCGCTCATGTGGTCTTCATTCACGAATTCGGCGCCGGTTTCACGCAGGCGCCTTCGGGCGCGTTCGCGCAGATCCGCGACCAGGAAGACCTTCACCTCGGCATGGGGAAAGACCACGGTGCCCATGTCACGACCATCCGCAATCAGGCGGCCGGACGCCCCGGCCTGCCGCTGGAGTTCGAGCAAACAGGCCCGGGCCGCGGGGAGCTTGGCCAGTCCCGCCACTCGTGAGGTCACGTCGGCCGTCCTGAGTTCGCTCACGAGAGCCCTTCCCGCGAGGCGCACCTCGAACCCCGCCTCAACGGGATGCAGCGACACGCCCAGTTTCCTCAGGTCGCCGACATGGAGCGTCGGCCAGGCGTGCTCGGGGATCCCCCCTTGGAGCAGCGCGTAGGTGAGGGCGCGGTAGAGCGCCCCCGAGTCGAGATGCCGGAACCCGAGCCGCCGCGCGACCTCGCGCGCGGTGGTCGACTTCCCCGACCCAGCCGGACCGTCGAGCGTGACGATCGGCCCGTCGCGGTCGGAACTCACGCGGGTGAGCGCGCGGCTACGAGTCGGTCGAGGAGGCCCCAGAACCCCGGGAAGCTCACGTCCGCCGCACCCCGGTCGTCGACCTCGATATCGTTCCCCTCGATCGCACCCAAGACGCCGAATGCCATGGCGATCCTGTGGTCTCCCCTGGTGCGGATCCGGCCGCTCAGCGGACGGTCGGTGCCTTCCACGTCGAGTCCATCCTTCCGCTCTTCGGTCCGCACGCCGAGCGCCCGGAGGTTCTCCACCATGGCCGAAATGCGATCGGACTCCTTCGCCCTCAACTCTTCGGCGCCAGTGATGGTCGTGACCCCCTGCGCACGCGCGCCCAGGGCGGCGATGAGGGGGAGCTCGTCGATCAAGCGCGGCACCTCGTCTTCGTCGATGCGAACGCCGTGCAGAGCGGCGCTCGCGGCAGAGACGGTTCCCACGGGCTCGACGCCCCACGCGTTGCGATCGACCTCGACCCGGACCGGTGCGCCCATGCGAGCCAGCACGTCGAGGAAGGCGGTGCGCGTAGGATTGAGACCGACGTGCTCCACCTCGATCTCCTCCCCCGCCCCTCCCAGGGCAGCGAACGCGAGCACGAAAGCTGCGGACGAAACGTCACCCGGAACCGCGAAATCGAAGGGCCAGATCCGGTCGGGCGGCGACTCGAGTTCGACCTGCCAGCCACCATCGACAGCACCGCTCTTCAACTGCACCCCCACGCTCTGGAGCAACCGCTCCGTGTGGTCGCGGGAGAGCGTGGGCTCCCGGACGCGCACCGACGCGCCGCCCACCAATCCCGCGAGCAGAATCGCGCTCTTCACCTGCGCGCTGGCGACCGGGCTCCGCCAATCCAGCGGCTGCAGGGGACGATGGCCGTATACGGTGGCGGGCAGTCTGCCCGCGTGCTCGATGTACTGGAAGCGCGCGCCCATACGGGTGAGCGGTTCGATCACGCGTCCCATGGGACGCGAGCGGAGCGAGTCGTCCCCCGTGAGCGTCGCGTTGATGCCGCTTCCGGCCAGCACACCGAGGAGGAGTCGAGTGCCGGTGCCGCTGTTGCCCAAGTCGAGCGGCCGATCGGACGCGGTGAGGCCGGTGAACCCAACGCCCTCGACGACGATCTCACTTCCATCAGGGGGAAGCACGCCGATGCCGGCGCCCAAGCAGCGGAGCGCAGCCGCGGTCGACGCGGCATCTCCACCGTGCAGGAGTCCGGAGATCCGACTCTCGCCCTCGGCGAGCGAGGCGAGGATCAGGGCGCGCTGGGTGAGCGACTTGTCACCCGGGACGGTGATCCTCACGGCTCCCTCCAGGTTCTCGTGGCGCGCATGATATCAGCTATGGCGTCGATGTCGTGTCGGTCGAGTAGGTCGGCCATCTGGTCGGCCGTGGCCGCCAGATCGCGGAGTCCGCGCGCCAGGTCGGGAGCCGCATACCCCAGAAGGTCCTTCCAGAGGTCCGGGCTGCTGCCGGCCAGTCGGGTGGTATCTCGTCCGCCCGGCCCGAGCTGCTCCGGTGACACACCCGCTTCCATGAGCACGGAGGCCAGCGCGTTCGACGAGAGCTGGGGAAGGTGGCTCGCCAGCGCCATGAGACGGTCGTGCGCCTCGGCATCGATCGCGGCGGGGCGAGCCCCGATGGAACTCCACAGGGCGTGTACGCGGGCAACGTGTGCCTTGGCCTCGGGGGCTGCGACCGTCCACACCCGGGCGTCACGATAGAGTGTGGACCTCGAGGCCCCGAAGCCCGACGCCTCGCTCCCGGCCATAGGGTGACTCCCGACCCACCGATCCGTCACCCCCGCCGCCGCCGCGGCACGTGCCATCGGTGCCTTCAGGCTGGCGACGTCCGAGAGCAACGCGCCGGGATCCGCGACGTCCACGACACGGGGGAGTATATCGCAGCTTACGCCGAGCGGGGCCGCGAGCACGACCAGGTCGGCGCCGCGCACGGCGTCCCGCCATTCCGTGGGTGCCGCATGGACGGCCCGCGCGGCGAGGGCGGCCTCGCGCTCCTCCGGACTCGGAGACCACCCAGTCATACGCGGCGCGTCCCCCAGCTCGGACAGGGCGCGGGCGAGGGAGCCGCCCATCACACCCAGCCCGAGGACCGCGACATGGGCAAAGGGCCGATCGACCTCGATGTGCGTCATGGGAGGCTCCCCGCCGCAGGCTCCCCCGCCGTGGGCTCCCCTTCGAGCCCTCCGCGCACAGGGACCTCGACCACCGTGCCATCGCGCGCCACGCGTGCTGCAGAGAATACCGCCTTGGCCTCCTCCTCGAGCGGACGGGAGTCGTCCGAGTACCGCGCCGAAATGTGCGTGAGCAGCAGTTGGCCCACGCCCGCATCCCGCGCCACCCGCGCCGCGCCCGCGGCCGTGCTGTGGAACGTCTCGGCAGCGCGCCCGGATTCCTCTTCGCCGAAGGTGGCCTCGTGAACCAACACATCGGCACCTTCTGCGCGGCGCACCGTACCCGCACAGGGGCGCGTGTCTCCGGAGTAGACGACCGAGCGACCCGGACGAGGGGGGCCGACCAACTCATGTGCCGACACGATCCGGTCGCCGACTTCGACGTCCTCGCCTCGGTGGAGTCGCCCGAACAGGGGCCCCTCGGGAACGCCGAGCTCACGCGCACGCGCTACGTCGAAACGCCCGGGGCGCGCATCCTCCACGAGTGCCCAACCGATCGCGGTCACACCGTGCTCGACGTCGAAGGCGAGCACGCCGTACTCCTCCGATCGATACCCCTCCCCCGCACGGCACTCCACGACCTCGACCGCGAACTTCACGCGATCCTGACCGAGGGCGGCGAGCGTCTTCAGCACGCGCGACGAGCCCACCGGGCCATACAGGGTGATCGGCTCGACCCGCCCCTGGAGTGCCATCGTCCGTAGCAGCCCGGGAATCCCCAACAGATGATCTGCGTGGGCGTGCGTGACGAAGATCGCCCGCACGTCGAAGCCGGAGGCGTAACGCATCATCTGCCGCTGTGATCCCTCGCCACAGTCGAAGAGGAAGAGGTCTCCTTCGCGCTGCACGGCGAGCGAACTCACGTTCCGCCCGACGGTCGGTCGGGCGGCGGCGGTGCCGAGGAACGTGAGACGGATCATGCGGACTCTCTTCAGCGACCTGCTAAGGGCCGGATTCGGCCTGCAAAGTAGCCGCGCGCCCGGGGCCCTCCAACCCAAGGGCGGACCCCGGAAGGGCCCGAGAACAGGGCCTCCCCGGGACTCGATCCCTACAGGGAAACCTGGTTGCGCCCGTTCTCCTTGGCGCGATACAAAGCCTGGTCGGCCTTCTTGAGGACGGCCTCCGGCGACCCATCACCGGTGGACGAGTCCGCGAGCCCAATGCTGACCGTCACCGAGAGCGTCCGGGCACGCTTCTTCGACTTCGCCTTTCCCTCTTTCGCACCCGATGGACGCTTTCTCGGGCGACGCCACGAGCGCAGTGCGAAGGTCGCCTCCTCCACCGCGACGCGAACCGCGTCGCCGGGGCCGATGGCAGCCTCACGTGTCAGACCCGGAAAGAGGAGCGTGAACTCCTCTCCTCCGTACCGATACGCCTCCCCTTCCCGCGAAGAGGCCAGCCGCGTGGCCACCAACTGGAGCACCTGGTCGCCGACGTCGTGCCCGTGGGTATCGTTGAACTTCTTGAAGTGATCGACGTCGACCATGGCGATGGTGTACACGCCGCTGGCCTCCGCCAGGTCGCGCATCAACGCGCGCCGGGACGGGAGCCGGGTCAGCTCGTCCCGGTACGCCATGAAGTACGACTGCTCGAGGATCGAGAGCGAGAGGACCAGCCCGGCGCCCATGAGTAGGAGGGAGGCCTGTGTCACCCCAGCCCAAGGGTGTAACGCGAGGAGCAGGAGCGCCTGCGACCAGAGCAGTCCTCGCTCCACGGGTCCACGCCAGCGATTCACGGCCAGCACTCCGATCAGGAGGGCCAGCACGCCGACGACGAGCGTGGCGTCCGCGATACCGAGCGTTGCGGACCCGCCAAACGGAAGCAGGCGGACCTGTCCGAACGCAGCGAGTGCCACTGGATCCTGAAGGACGACCGTGGCGAGCGCGAGCGACGCCGCGCCGGCCAAGAGCTGTACCAGACCACCACGCGATCGCACCCCTCGATCCCGCGTGAGCGCGAGCAGGCCGAGAAGGCCGACCACGACCGTGCCGACGGCGTCGAAGCGATCCGCCGCAAGGTTGCCGAGAACGGTCGCGTCGAGAAAGGCCAGCGCGAGGAGCGCGAGTACCACGCGGCTTCGGTGGAAGATCACGGCCAGAAGCACGCCCACGCCGTATACGACGAGCGCGTAGCGGCCCGTGAAGGTGGCGAGCGTGCCGTCGGTCACGACCACCGCGGCTACGACGGTCGGGAGCGTGACGAGTAGGCCGGGAATCACCGCCCGCAGGAAGGGCTTCAGATGGGTCTCCGTGCCGGCATGGATGACAACGATAATACGCCTCGATCGGCACACTCCAGGAACTGCGCGAGCCCCCCAGGTGTTCGATCGCGGCGGAAGCGCAGGCAGGAGTGCACATTGCGCGGCAGTCACGATCGGCTACGCGTTCGAGCTTCGAGGGGACCCTCCATGATCATCCGGCGTCCAGCAGACATCCCGTCCTCCGAGATCACGCCTGAGAGCGTCTACTTCGACCGGCGGAAGTTCATCGCGGCCGCCGGCCTGGGAGCCGCCGGCCTCGCCGCCGCACCCGCGGCGCTTCACGCGCTCGGAGCGGACCAAGAGCAGGAGATCCCGGCTCGCTTCCTCGACATGAAATCGGAACTGGGTGAGTCGCTCAATTCGTATCGCGACGTCACCACCTACAACAACTTCTACGAATTCGGCACCGGGAAGGGCGATCCCGCGGACAATGCCGGCGACTTCCGGCCGCGCCCCTGGACGGTCTCGGTCACGGGTGAGGTGAACAAGCCCGGCGACTATCAACTCGAGGACTTCCTCAGCCCGGCGGCGATGGAGGATCGGGTGTATCGCCTCCGCTGCGTCGAGGCGTGGTCGATGGTGATTCCATGGAGGGGCGTCCCACTCTACGAGATCATCAATCGCGTCGAGCCCACCGGGAACGCGAAGTTCGTCGAGTTCCGCACGATCGTGCGCCCGGAGGAGATGCCGGGACAGCGGTACTCGACCCTGCAGTGGCCCTACGTCGAGGGCCTACGGCTGGACGAGGCCATGCATCCGCTCACGCTCATGACGACCGGCGTCTATGGCATGGACCTGCCGAACCAGAACGGCGCACCCCTGCGGCTCATCGTGCCGTGGAAGTACGGCTTCAAGGGCGTGAAGTCGATCGTGAGCATGCGCTTCGTCGAGGAGATGCCGCTCAACACCTGGCAACAGGAGAACTCGTTCGAGTACGGGTTCTATGCCAACGTGAACCCGCAGGTCGATCACCCGCGCTGGAGTCAGGCGCGCGAGCGACGCCTCCCCAGCCTATTCGCGAACCGCCCGACCCTCATGTTCAACGGGTACGCCGAGCAGGTGCAACAGATGTATGCGGGTATGGACCTGGAGCGGTGGAAGTAGCGACGCCGATCGGCCATCGCCTGCCATGAAGCACGACCGGACGATCCTCGCCCTCAAAGTCGTGCTCTGGCTCGGAGCCCTCGCACCGGGGGCCTGGCTCGTCGGCGGCATCTTCCGCGGATGGCTCGGCGCGAATCCCGCGGAGAAGCTCACGCACGTCACAGGCATGACGACGCTCGTGCTCCTGCTGCTCACACTCACGGTCACGCCAGTGCGCCGGCTGACCGGCTGGAATCCGATCATCAAGTTGCGCCGTCCGCTCGGCCTGTGGGCGTTCGCGTACGCGCTCACGCACTTCACGATCTGGTTCGCCTTCTACAACGTCTTCAACGTCGGCTACATGATCGCCGATGTGGCGGAGCGCCCCTACATCACCGTCGGCATGGCGGCGTTCCTGATCTTGATCCCCCTGGCGGCCACCTCGACGAAAGGTTGGATCCGTCGGCTCGGAAAGCGTTGGTCGACGCTGCACAAGGGCATCTACGTAGCGGCGACGCTGGGCGTCATCCACTTCTACTGGCTGGTGAAGGCCGACACGCGCTTGCCCTTGCTGCTCGGCGCGTGCCTGCTCGTCCTGATGGCGCTGCGCGCGCGCGTGCCGCGACCCCACGCCTCGCGCGCGGAGTCGGAGACGCCGGTCGGCACCTCCTAGTCGCTCGCCCCCCGGGGCGCCAGCGAGGCGATCATCCCACGGGGAGCCAGAACGACGCCTTCAAGAGGAGGATGTTCGAGCCGTCCTCCCCCACCGAACCGAAGAGGTCTCCCAAGTCGGCGCGGCGGCCGACACCCTCGGTGTCATCGCGGTTCTGCTGCCAGACCGCGTAGAACGTGCTGCCCGGGCGCCACTCCCAGCGCAGGACCACATTGCTCTGGAAGGACGTGGTGTTGAAGTCGCGGTTGGTGATGGTGAACGTGTCGCTCCCCCACGTCACCGTGCGATCGCCATTCGGCGCGGTCGCTACCGTGGTTCCGCTCTCCTGCCCGTAGGTGATGCGATCGATGCTCTTGGACTCGGTGAGCTCGCCGAAGTCGTAGAAGCGGCCCGACGCGGCGAATGGCTCGGCGTAGACGTCCAGGTTCAGGTCCGGTTTGAGCGTGAAGCTCGCCCGGAATTCGATCGCGTATTGCGTGCGATCGATGAAGGAGAAGATGTAGCGCCGCCCGAAGGTCTCGGGCCGCCCCCCAGCGAGGGACGTCACGTACTGCTGTGAGTCCTTGCTGCTCGAGTAGGAGGGCCGCGCCGACAGCTGCCACTGCGGACCGGGGCGGACGCTGACATTCATGTTGGTATTGAAGGCGTGCCCGCCCAACTCGTCCCCTGAGAACGAAACGCCCCCCGAGACGCGCGTCTGCGCCGTGGACGGATTGCCGAAGTTGAAGTTCGAGGACCAGCGCGCTGCCTGTCCCATGAGCGGGCCGCCACGCGTGAGCGCCGCGCTCTCCACCCGGAAGTTGCGGCTGAACGAGGCGGAGGTCGTCCAGAAGTTTCGCCAGGTCACGTTGACGTTGGTGCCGACCGAGAAATTCTGGCGGTCCATCTCGAAGTTCCACTCGTTCCCCTGGTTCAAGCGGACCGAGTAGCTGCGGAAGAGCCGACCCGGCTGGGTCTCACGGTAGGTGACGTTGAACCCCGGCATGATGCCGTCCGCGCCGTTGAGCTGGGCGATGTCGTTCGTGTCGAACATCGGGTGGTCGATCTTGGTCGAGGTGCCGAAGAGCCAGTGGCGACCGCTGGTCTTGTTGAAGCCAGTCTGAACAGACCAACCGGCCATCGCGGAGCGAAACGGGTCGTACCTCCACTCTCCGGTTCGGTCGGGCCGCTGGAGATAGTGCGAGCTGCTACGCTGCACGCGCGCGACCGCATCCGGATCGCCCTCGAGGTAGCTGCCGATGATGGCCCAGCTCCACTCGTACTCACCCTCATTGATGCGCCAGAGACCGTCGGTGCCCGTCACCAGCGCGTAGTCGGTGGACAGATCCGCCAGCGCGCCCTGGCCGCCGAAGTCGCGGTAGATGCCACCCCCGAGCAGGCTGACGTGTGAGCCCGATCCGAACTCCTGCTCGACCTTGGCGATGCTGTATGCGGTGCGCGGACCCACCTGCACGTCGGACAGCTGGGGTGGGCCGGAGGCGAGCGTGTCGGCTACGTCCGCATACGACCTGTCGGTCACGGCAGCCAGAACGCCGATCGAGGTGCCCGACGGCAGGCGCCCGGTCAGCTTCGCCGCTCCTAGAATGCGGCTGTCCGACGGATAGTCGATGAAGTCACCCGTGGCGCGGCCGATCGGAGGGGCCCCGATCCGGCGTGAGTAGAAGACGTTGGGGTGGCTGAGGTTCAGGAGCCCCGATCCCTCGGTGAAGAACGGACGCCGCTCCGGAAAGCGCGTGGCGAAGTCCGACAGGTTCACCTCCGCGGGGTCCGCCTCGACCTGACCGAAGTCGGGGTTGAACGTCGCGTCGAGCGTGAGGTTCGGACCCACGCCCATCTTCAGGTCGAGACCCATGCGCCCGACCAGGTTCTTGCCGTCGTCGAAGGGGTTGGCGGCCACGCGGTCGCCGTTGCGCGTGGCCGATCCCACCACGAACGGAAGCATCTCGATGCGCCGGCTGGGCCGCACCCCCTCGATGCCCTCGAGGTCGCCGAAGCGGGACGCCCATCCGACCTCCGTGCGCGGCACGAGGATCCAGTAGGTCTCCTCCTCGAGTGTAGGGATGAAGCGTCGCGCGTTGATGCCCCACACCTGCACCGGGCGGTCGTTGAAGCGCAGCTGGGTAAAGGGGATCCACAGCTCGGCCGTCCAACCCTGATCGTCGACGCGCGTGCTCGCCCTCCACACCGGGTCGAAGGCGTTGTCCCCCCCCTCGTTGTCCGAAGCGCTGAAGCGATCGATGCGTACGCCGGCCGCGGTCACGCCGAACGTGTACGAGGTCCTGCGATCGAGGAACGTGTCCATGGAGACGACGAACTGCTCGGTCACATCGCCTGCCTGGTCGCGGCGGCCGAGCGGCGCCTGAATGGCCGACGGGTCCGAGCTGTACATGCGCGCGCCCACATAGAGCGCATCGTCGTCGTACAGGAAGCGGACCTCGGTGCGCTGGGTCGCGGGGGCACCCTCGACCGGATCCCGCTGCGTGAAGTCGCCGATCGCAGTGGCCTGGGACCAGACATCGTCGTCGAGGCTCCCATCGATCTGGACCGAGCCCGCCGGCACGCGCGCGGCGCGGGCGAGCTTGCGGCCCGGGCGCGCTGGCGACTCGATGGCGTTCGCCGTGGAGGTGGGTACGCCGGGCTGTTGCGCACGCAGCGAGGGCACGGTCAAGAAGCACCCGATCAGCAGCCAACCGACTCGTCGCACCATGCGTCGCTCGTTCCTCGATAGGGAAATCGTGA
This sequence comes from Longimicrobiales bacterium, assembly GCA_040081395.1. Classification (GTDB taxonomy): domain Bacteria; phylum Gemmatimonadota; class Gemmatimonadetes; order Longimicrobiales; family Gaopeijiaceae; genus UBA2982. The sequence goes on along the minus strand of JBEBGN010000034.1, from coordinate 12,438 downwards.
TCCTGGACGACACACTTCGACGCTTCGAGGGCCGCGAGCGTTGAGAGCGGGCGTGGGGCGGCGGATGTGCGAGGGGAGACTCAATCGCCCTTCGACGCTCAACGGGGCTTCGCCTTTACGCCCCTACCGCCGGCCAGGAGCGGCAGCGCGCACCTTGTCCCAGCACTGCGCACGCTGTCAGTGATGCGCAACGTCGTCCCATCCAGACCTTGACAGGATTCCGGGGGAGCATCGGGGCCGGGGTCGGACGGTCGTTGAACTTCTTGGTAGACGTGCCCCTTTCACGCCTGCTCGTCTCGGTCGGCCGGTCCCACCTCACGAAGCGTCTCGCGGTCGTCTCGACAGACCTGGGCGATCCCAGAGCGCCGGCGCGGCCCCGAGTATCTTTGAGGCGTCAGTTTCGGTCACAGGGGACGGGAGGGGTGGGATGGATCGGCAACAGTCTACCCAGGCTCAGCGGCATATCCGCGGCGCGAGACCAAAGAAGTACAGCGAAGCCGACCTACGCTCGGCAGTGGCAGCGGTCACGTCGATACGACAGGCCTTGATCCGCCTTGGCGTCGCCCCATACGGCGGCAACTATGAGGTATTCAAGCGAGCCGTGGTGGCGTTCGGAATCAGCACGGAGCACTTCACCGGTCGGGCAGCGGGCGGCGGCAACCCAGAAGGATCCCGGAGCCGCCCACTGACAGACTATTTCGAAGGTCGGGCGAGCGTCACCAACACCAACCGATTTCGGCGCCGGCTTCTGCGCGAGGGTGTCTTCGACCGTCGTTGCGGCCGGTGCAACGGCGACGAGTGGCTGGGGGAGGTCATGCCTCTCGAACTCCACCACGTCGATGGGAATCGCTCCAACAACGCGCCCGCCAACCTCGTTCTCCTCTGTCCCAACTGCCATGCTTTGACCGCAACCTATCGGGGAAGGAACAAGAGGAGGCGCCTCGGCCCACACCTCGTGCCCTGACGGACCGTCGGTACCTGGCCGAGTTCCGATGGACTAGGTTCTGAGCGAGGCCGGGGTGGCGAAATTGGCAGACGCTGGGGGCTTAAACCCCCCTGGGACAACTCCCGTGTGGGTTCAAATCCCACCCCCGGCATGGGCCCACCCGCTGGTGCCCTGCTTCAGCTCGGCAACCCAGCCCGATCCCGATGGCCTCCCCAGGTCGCCGATCGCGGCGCCGAAGCCGAGGAACGCGGCGTGAAGGGGCGTCCGCGCCCCTGGCACGATTCCTTCAGCAGTTCCTGGCGATGCCCCACGATCGCTCCGATTCGCCCCGCCGCACACGCGGTTGGCGCCGCGCCCTCCGCCCCCGCAAACGCGCGGCGATGGCCGGCGTGTGCGTCGGGCTCGCTGGGTACGGCGTGATCGCGAGCGCCCTCTCGGTCTCCTGCCCGGAAGACGCGGCCTGCGTCACACTCGCCGAGTTGCGCCGCGGCGCGGAGCTCCCCGAGGCGTTCCACATCTACGACCGGAGCGGCGCGCTCTTCGCCGAAGTGGGAGGCCCGCTCCGCGAGGCGGTCCCCCAGGACAGGATTCCCGACCTGCTCGCCGACGCCTATGTGGCCGTCGAAGACCGTCGCTTCTGGGAGCACGCCGGCGTGGACGGACGCGGCGTGGCGCGCGCCGCGCTGCGGAACCTTCGCGACGGGGGCGTGACCGAGGGCGCGAGCACGATCCCCATGCAACTCGTGCGCACCCTTTGGGCCGAATCCCTTCGCGGCGCACACCCGTGGCGCCGCAAGCTCATCGAAGCGCGCACGGCCCCGAAGCTGATCCGCGACCTCGGGCACGAGCGCGTGCTCACGCTCTATCTCAATGCCATCTACCTCGGCAACGGCGTCTACGGTGTGGGTCGCGCCTCGCGGTACTACTTCGGCGTCGGCGTGGAGTCCCTCACGCTGGGACAGATCGCCACCCTGATCGGCATCACGCGCGCGCCGGAAGCCTACGAACCCTTCGGGCATCCGGAGCGCGCGCTCGACATGCGCAACGTCGTCCTGCGCACCCTCATGGATGCGGGGGTCGTGACCGCCGAGGAGGCACAGGAGGCCGCGTCGCGCGGCCTCGACCTGGCTCGGCGGGACCCGGGGGCGCCACCGCCGATGCAGCGGACCCACCTGACGGCCGCGATCACCCGCGAGCTCCGGCGCATCGCTCCCGACCTCGCAACGCGTCCTGGGCTTCGCATCCACACCACCATCGACCGCCGTCTCCAGGCGGACGCCGAGGCGGCGCTGCTCGACCAGCTCGGTGCCGTCGAGTCGGGGCGATTCGGTCCGTTCGCAGCGAACGACCCGGCGGCCCCCGTGGAGGGAGCCGCGGTGGCCATCGATCCGCGTTCCGGGGCGGTACTCGCCTGGGTCGGCGGACGCGACTTCACGCGCTCGGAGTTCGACCGAGTCGATCAGGCGAGGCGCCAGGTGGGCTCGCTCGTCAAACCCTTCCTGGTCGGGGCAGCCCTGGAACATGGGTACGGCATCGTCGACCTCGTGACCGCGGATACCGTGCCGATCGAGACCGAAGGGGGGGAATGGCTCCCCGACGACCATGTCGACGTCGCGGTGCTCCCCCTCCGCGAGGCGCTCATCCGCTCCTCGAACCGAGCGGCGGCGCAGCTGGGCGCGAGCCTGGGCCCCGACGTGGTGGTCGAGATGGCGGGGCGGGTCGGGCTCGGCGAGGTCCCGGCGCTCCCGGCCACATCGCTCGGTGCGTTCGAGGCATCCCTGCTCCAGATGACCGCAGCGTACGCGATCTTCGGCAACGGAGGCGTACTCGTCGCCCCACACCTGATCCGGCGCGTCGAGTCGTCGGGGGGCGAGGTGGTGTGGGCGGAGCCCGCCGCCGCACCGCACGAGCGCGTGCTCGGCGCGCGCGAGGCCTACGTCGTCCTCGATGCGCTCCGCGCGGTCGTCGACCGCGGCACCGGGGCCGTCGTGCGCGCGAATGGCTACCGCGGCCCGGCCGCCGGGAAGACCGGCACCACGAATGACGGCAGGGACGCCTGGTTCATCGGCCTCACCCCGGAGCTGGCGGCCGGAGTCTGGATCGGCTTCGATCAGCCGCGCCCGATCGTGCCCGGCCGGGGGGGAAGCGCGCTCGCGGCCCCAGTCTGGGCGGCCTGGATGCGCGCCGCGCAGGCGCGTGACCAGGGCCTGACGCACCAGGATCAGGGACCGCGGGACTGGATCCCCCCGGTGGGTGTCGAGCAGGTCCGCTACGACCCGGGCACGGGTGAGGTGGTCGACAGGGGGTGTAGCCGGCCGCTCCGCTCCGACCTCCCGGAAGCGTGGGTCATGGCAGGGAGCTATGAGCCCCGGCTGTGCCGCGGCGGCGTCGGCGGATGGCTCGATCGACTCTGGCGCGGCTTCGTGCCGTTCCGGTCGGAACCGCTACGTCCGCTGATCCGCACCCCGCGCTGACGCGGCGAGCGGCGCGGACCGTCTTGTGTCCGGCACGGGCTGGGCGCAGACTCCGCGCCCAACCATGACCCCCGAGCGATTCCATCGACTCCGCGCCGTCCTCGCCCGGCGGCAGCCCGACCTCACGGTCCTCATGGACCAGGTCCACAAGTCGCACAACTTCTCGGCCATCCTGAGGAGTTGCGACGCAGTCGGGGTGCTGGAGGCGCACGTGGTGGCAGGAGAGGGGGCCGTCGCCGTGCACAACGCGATGTCGGCCGGGACCAAGAAGTGGATCGCGCTGCGCGCGCACCCCACGGTGACCGAGGGGATCTCGAGGCTTCGAAGCGACGGGTTCCAGCTGTTGGCGGCCCACCCATCCGCTTCTGCACGGGACTACCGCGACGTGGACTATACGCGCCCTACAGCCCTCATCCTGGGTGCCGAGTTGCACGGAGTGTCCCCCGAGGCGTTGGCCCTCGCGGATATCCACGTCACCATCCCCATGGTGGGACTGGTGCACTCGCTGAACGTCTCGGTGGCGACCGCGCTCCTGCTCTTCGAGGCGCACCGCCAGCGTGCCGCGGCCCACATGTACGATCGCAGCCGACTCGCCGAACCCGATTTCCAGCGGCGGCTCTTCGAGTGGGGGTATCCTTCCCTGGCGCGTAGGTGTCGCGAAGCGGGTCGCCCCTATCCGCCCCTCGGGCCGAATGGCGAGTTGCTTACCGACCCGAAAGCCTAGCCCTCGCGTCCGAGCTGGAAGCGCAGCGACTCCTCCACGCCTTCGTAGAAGAACCGGAAGCCGGACTTCGTCGCCTTGGCGGGGAGCACCCGCTGCCCCCAGAGCAGCGCCTCGGTCCCGAGCTGACCGAAGATCGCCCTCACCGCCAGCGCCGGAACCGGCACGACCGTGGGGCGACCGAGCGCTCGACCGAGCGCTGCGGTGAAGGTGGCGTTGGTCACGGGATGCGGCGCGGTCGCGTTCACCGGACCAACCAAGGAGTCCGTGTAGATTGCGTGCACCATCAGCCCGACCAGGTCGTCGAGGTCGATCCAGCTCAGGTACTGCCGGCCCGATCCCAGCCGCCCTCCCACGCCCATCTTGAACGGCAGCAGCATCTGGCCGATCGCGCCGCCGGCCGGTGAGAGCGCCACGCCCGCACGCAGCCTGACCACGCGCACACCCGCACGCTCCGCGGCCCGCGTCGCGTCCTCCCACACCCGGCATACGTCGGCCAAGAAGCCCGCTCCGGGCGCGGCGCCCTCGTCGAGCGACTCGTCGCCGCGGTCCCCGTAGTAGCCCACCGCCGACATCGACACGAGCACGCGAGGCCCCGCCTTCATGGCGGCCAGGGTGCGCGCCAACAGCTCCGTGCCCTGCACCCGGCTCTCGCGGATCGAGCGCATGCGGTCCTCGGTCCAGCGCCCCGCCGCGATCGAGGTGCCGGCGAGGTGCACGACCGCATCCACCCCCTCGAGGCCCTTCGCGTCGATCTCACCCGCCGCAGGGTTCCAGTAGATCGCGCCTGCCGTGGCTCGCCGACTGTCGCGCACCACCGGAATCACCCGATGCCCGCCGGTCGTCAGGAAATGCGTGAGGTTGCTGCCCACCAGCCCCGACGCCCCCGTAATCGCCACCGTAAGACGCGGCCGATCGCGGAACGCGGCGTGCCGGGCGAGGTCGGTGAAGAGGCGGCGGTAGCGGAAGCGGAAGAGCCGACCCAGTTCGTGCTTGAGAAAGGTCGGCCCGAAGGTCGCGCCCGCTGCTCCCAACGGCGGCTCCACCTCGATCTCGTCTTCGAGGCGCGTACCGCCCTCCGGCAGAGGGAGGAATCGATGCGTGTGCATCCAGATCTTCATCGGCCCCGCGGTCTGCTCGTCGCGGAACTGGCGCGCGTGCTCGTAGTCGCGGTGGCGTAGGTCCCAGCGGAAGCTGGTCGGCCCGCGGTGCACGCGCAGGCTGACGACTCCTCCGTCGCGGATGCCCCCTTCACGGTGAAGGACCTCGACCTCGCCCCAGGGCGGCGTCAGCCGCTCGAGCGCACCCGGCCGCTCATGCCAGTCGAAGACCGTCGCGGGATCGTCGTCGGGCAGGTCCGCGCTGTAGCTCAACTTCATCGGGCAACCATCAGGAGAATCCCTTCCGGGTCATCTTTCCCCACCCCTCCACGCCACGCAGCGCGGAGATCGTGCCTTTGACGCGCCACCAGGTGTTCAGCTGGCGGTACCCGAGATTCTCGAGCGCGGCGAGACTGAAGAGCTGCAGTAGATCGACGAGCCTGGGATAGCGATGGAACGAAAGCTCCTCGAGCGCCACGGCGGCGAGCGAGAGCGCTCCGCCGAGCACCACCGCGACCGCAAGGAACGCGCCCACGAAGTACCAATCTGCTCGCCCCGCGACGATGGTCACGGCGAAGGACAGGTACCCGAGCAGTTCGATCGCCGGCCCGAGCATCTCCAGGAAGAAGAAGTAGGGAAAGGCGACCATACCCGCCGCCTTGTAGGTCGGACGTAGGAGCATCCGCTTGTGCCGGGTGAGCGTCTGGAAGAGGCCGCGCTGCCAGCGGTCGCGTTGGCGCGCGAGCACCGCCAGCGACTCCGGGCACTCGGTCCACGCCACCGGATCGGGCACGAACTGGATCTTGTACGGGATCCCGTTCTCCGCGTGGTACCGGTGGAGCCGCACGACCAGCTCCATGTCCTCCCCGACCGTGTCCGTCGCGTATCCGCCTGCGTTCACCACCGCGGTTCGGCTGAAGAGTCCGAACGCACCCGAGATGATCAGGCTCGCGTCGATGGCTGCCCATCCCATGCGCCCGGCGAGGAAGACGCGGAGGTACTCGAGCACCTGGAAGCGTGCGAGTAGGCTACGCGGCAGCCCCACCTCGACCACCCTGCCCCGCTCTACCTTGCATCCGTTGGCGATGCGCAACACCCCGCCGGAGGCAATGGTGGTCGCGTCCTCCAGGAACGGGCGCACGATGCGAATGAGCGCCTCGGGCTCGAGCAGTGAGTCGGCATCCATCGCGCAGAAGATCGGCGTGTAGCAGTAGTTGACCCCGGCGTTGAGCGCGTCCGCCTTGCCGCCGTTCTCCTTGTCGACGAGCCAGAGCGACGGGTGGCTGCGCGAGCGGTAGACCTGGCGCACTTTGGCGGACTTCAGGTATGCGGTCGGGATGCGATTGGCGGGCTCGAGCTGGAACGCATCCCTGAGTACCGCGACGGTCTCGTCCTTGGAGCCGTCGTTGACCACGATCACCTCGAACTCCGGATACTCGATGGTGAGCAGGGATCGGACAGACTCCACACATGTGAGCGCCTCGTTGTACGCGGGCGCGATCAGACTGATCGGTGGCGCGCCCCCCGAGGTGATGAGATCCGTCAGGTCGAGCGACTTGAGGCGGAGCGCATAGCGCTTGAGCGCGCCGAAAGCGAAGACGCTCGTGCCCAGATAGACCGCGTTCAGCAGGATGAAGTAGCCGAGCACGACGTAGTTGAAGATCTCGATCGCGCGCCAGAATCCCTCGTTCACGCTGCCACCCTCTCCTCGGAGAGGACCTGCCGGGCGATCGCCGCAGTTGCGCGATCGGAGCTCCCGATCTCGGCGAGCGCAGACCTTCCCCCGGCGTCGAGCACCGCACGGGCAGCACTCAGTGCGACCCATGGCGAGGGGTCGGACATGGCTTCGATCAACCCTCGCACATCGGACTCACTCCCCACGGCGCCCAGCGCGCGGAGCGCTTGAGCACGCACGACCTCGTCGGCTGCGTCGGTGTGCCGCCGCACCGTCGCCGCGTGGTCCGGTCGCCCGACCGACGCGAGCAAGCGCAGCGCCGTGATCTGGAGATCGCGGTCGGAGGCGGTGTCCAGCACCTCGGCGGCTACGTCCCCCGCCAGCGGATCACCCTGGAGGAGAAGCGCCTCGGCAAGCACCGCGCGTGCGCGTGGTTGCGCGCCGGCGTTCCGCAGGCCCTCCCGGAGCGTGCTCGCCACCTTCGGCCCCATCGCCGCCAGCATCGAGGCGAGGAAGCGGCGGTTCCACCCCTCGAATCGTCCCAGACGCCCGAGCACCGCCGCCGCGTATTCCGGTGACTCCTCCTGGGAGAGCGCCCGGGCCGCAACCATGGCGACCAGCGGCGAACGGTCGTCGAGCGCTGCCATCACCCGCGGCGCGTGCTCCGGCAGTCCAAGCAACCCGAGCGTCTGGATCGCGCGCGCGCGGATCTCCACGTTGGATGAGTCTGCGCGCCGGGCGATCACCCCCAGATAGGGCTTGGCCAAGGCCCGGATCGTGTCTCGTCCATCCCCACGTAGGCGTCGCGCATACTGCACGGCGAAGCCGACGAAGTGGATGCGCTCATCGTCGCGGATGGCCGCAGTGAACGACGCGATCGACTCCGGGGCCGCCAGCGCACCGAGCGTCGGCTCTCGCCATTTCTCGGCGAACGCATCTCGGCGTCGGTCGCGCGCTTGGTGACGGAGACGCAGACCCACCGCATACATCGAGAACACCACGGTCACCACGAACAAGGTCGCAACCACGACGATCAACGCGGCCAACACTTCACGCCCGTCGAAGAACGACACGCTAGCTCGTCTTCGCGGATCGCCCGCGTCGCAGGAGACGACGCACCCGCGCCGCCAGCTCGACGGGGGAGAAGGGCTTCAGCACGTAGTCGTCCGCTCCCAGCGCGAACCCCCTCACCACGTCGGCCTCCTGACCCATCGACGTGAGCATGACGATCGGGGTGCGCGCGAAGCGAGTGTCCTTGCGGAGCAGGTCGAGGACCTCGAAGCCGTCGAGCCCGGGCATCTTTACATCCAGGATCACCAAGTCGGGAGTTTGGTCGAGCGCTCCCTTGTACGCATCCTGTCCGTTGTTGAACCGGACGACGTCGAGTCCTTCTTTCTTCAGCTTGTGCACCAGGATCGACGCCGAGATCTCGTCGTCCTCCGCGACCAGGATGCGCCCGCCTGCGACCGGATCTGCGGAGTCCTCCGTGACGACGTTGCCGCTCGTTCGCTCTCGAGCCTGGAAGATGCGCCTGCGCGCGGCATCGATCACATCGTCCAAGGACGTCGATCCATCGCTCGTGGCGACCCCGGCGGTGGCGGTGAGCGTTCCCGCGTCGAGATCGACCTCTGGGGCTGCGACACGCTTCACGGCGGCGAGCGCCTGCGCTGCGACAACCGCCATTGCTTCCGGGTCGACATCGGTTCGCAGGAGCGCGAAGTCCCCTCCCCCCACGTGCGCCAATTGAGCGCCGCTCCCTACAGAGTCTCGCAACGCACCGGCGACCCGCTTCACGACCCCCTCGGCCTTGTCCCAGCCCCATCGTTCGGCGTGCCCGCCGAAGTCTTCTACCTCGATCACCGCGAGCGTGTACCCTGCCCTCGAGTCGGCACAAGCGGCCTGAAGCCCGGCCTTGTTCAGCAGCCCTGTTAGCGAATCGCTCCGAGCTGCCACACGCGCCCTCGCCGCGCGCCCGAGCCGCACCGCGACGTCGGCCGCCAGCTCGTCCGGGTCGAAGGGCTTCTCGACGAAGGCATCGGCACCGAGCGCGTAGCAGTCTTGCCGCGCCTGGGGTCCCCCCCGCGCGGTCACCACGATGACCTGCACCGGCGCCGTCTCGGTCCGATCGCGCATACGGGCGAGGAGCGTTCTACCGTCGACATCCGGCAGAATCAGGTCCAAGATCACGAGGTCGACGTCGCCGCGGTCCAGGTGCCGGCTCGCCTCGGCCCCACTCGCTGCGGACAGCACTTCGCGGTCCGCGCCGGACAGCATCGCCGTCAGGAGGTACTGGATCTCGGGATCGTCCTCGACGACGAGAAGTCGTTGAGGTTCGGTCACGGATGCCGCTCCGCAGCAACCGCTGCCGGGAAGAGGGCTCCCAACAACTCATCCAGGGACCCGACGGGGTCGGCCCGCGACACCACGATGGTCATCAGGTCCTGGAGCTCCTCGCGCTCCTCATCCTCGAGATCGTCGTCGGCGAGAACGAAGGTGGGCACCCCAGCATACAGGCGATTGGCACGGATCTTCGAGAGTACCTCCATGGTCACGGGACCGTGGGGAGCGATGTCGAGCAGGAGCGCATCCGGCAGCTCCAAGTTGATCGACTCCAGCGCGCCCTCACCCGGACGGGGCACCACCACTTCCAACCCCCTGTCGCGCAGGAAGCCCGTGAGGCCGTCCCGAATGCGGGCTTCCTCGGTGACCAAGAGGATGCGGCCACCTCGACTGCGGCCCAGGTGCCGCCAGAGCACCCGCAGCAGGTCCTCGCGCTCGAAGGGCTTGGTGACCAGGTCGACTGCGCCGAGTAGGCTCCCCTTTCCCTCCCCCGCGACCACGCTGACCACTACGACCGGAATGCGCCGAAGCTGCGGATCGGACTTCATCTGCTTCAGCACCTCCCAACCGGTCAGGCCGGGCATGATGAGGTCGAGCGTCATGAGATCGGGAGCATGCTCGCGTGCCAGGGCTATACCCTGCTCGCCGCTCCCGGCGGTCACGACCGTGCACCCGAATTCCTCGAGGTAATGCGCAATCAGGAGGCGCGAGTCCTTCTCGTCGTCGACCACGAGGACCTTGAGCCCCTGCAGCCCCGAGCGTGGAGTCGGCGTCGATGCGGGAACGACAACGGGGGCCACGACGGGTTTGGGCGAGGCCGCGAGTGCCGATGCCGGCTTCACGACGGGGATAGAGCTCGTTTCACCGCGCGTATCGGTCTCGCGCACCTTGACCGGACGCGCGGCGCGCTCGCCCATCACGATCTTGAAGACGGACCCCTTACCCAGCGTCGACTCCACGATCAGGTCGTAGCCCATCAGCTGACAGATGGAACGCGACAGCGTGAGTCCGAGGCCGGTGCCTCCGTACTTCCGCGATGTGCCGGCGTCCGCCTGCTGGAAGGCCTCGAAGATGGCCTCGAGCCGGTCATCGGGGATGCCGATGCCGGTGTCGACGACCGAGATGGCGACGGGAGTCTTCCCGTCGGGAGCCATCTCGAGCCGAACCGTGACCGAGCCCTGTTCGGTGAATTTGAGGGCGTTACCGACCAGGTTGATGATGACCTGCTTCAGTTTGGCGGAGTCCGTCTTCACGGAGGCGACGACATCGGGTACCTCGGAGCGCAACACGATCGCGCCTTCCTTCGTCTTCGCCTGCCCCTCGAGCTGCTGCACCGTCTCCACGCAGAGCTTGGCGAGGTCGACCTCCTCGATGATCAACTCCATGCGGCCGGCCTCGACTTTCGCGAGGTCGAGGACTTCGTTGATCAGCGCGAGGAGGTGTTTCCCGTTGGTGAGGACGCGCTGCAGGAATCCGACGTCCTTCTCGCTGAATTGGCCGTCCTTGTTCTTCAGGAGGATGTTCGTGAAGCCGATGACGGAGTTGAGCGGCGTGCGCAACTCGTGGCTCATGTTGGCCAGGAAACCGCTCTTCGCCTTATTCGCGGCCTCGGCCTCGTTCTTGGCGATCACGAGCGCCTCTTCGGCCCTCACCCGGGGCGTGACGTCCTTGCCGAAGATGACCGCGCCCGACACGCCCTCGGCGGAATGGATCGGGTTGGCGTACAGCTCGGTGTAGCGCAGCTGACCGTCCACGTTGTCGGTGCGAAGCGCCACGTGTCGCTCGCCGGAGAGCGCCCGGTCGTAGAGTTCCACGTACCAGTCGGCGTCCTCGGCCGGAAAGACCTGCACAGGGAGCTGTCCCACCGTGGGCTCCGTCCCCGTGCGCGCCTCCAGTGCGAGCGCGAACGCCGAGTTCAGCGTAATCAGGCGATGGTGACGATCGACCGACCAGATCGAGTCACCCGTGTTCTCGACCAATGCGGCCAGGTTGCGCTGGGATTCGTCGAGCTTTCGCTCGGCCAATCGCTGTTCGGTGACATCGCGCAGGATGCTCTGGGCTGCCACGATCCTGCCGCCCGCATGCTGTGCCTGCATGCTTCCGGAGAACATCACGACCCGCCCATCCGCAGCCACGTAGTCGACGTCGAACCGTGCCGGACGACCGCCGCCCAGAATCCGCTTCAACTCTCGCTCGACGGAGGTGCGCTGTGCCGGGTGTACGATGTCGAGCAGCTTGAGGCGCTCGAGCTCCTCGTCGCCATATCCGAGCAGCCGCTTCCAGGAGCTGTTGACATAGAGGAAGCGGCCATCCGGAGCGATGCTCTGGATGACGTCGTTGGCGTTGTCGAGGAACTCCTGCAGGCGGGCACCGCTCTCCTTCGCGGCCTGCTCCGTGTGCGCGCGCACCTGGATCTCGTGCGCGAGCGCAATGTTGCTGCCCTTGAGCGCGTCCAAGGTCTCGGCCTCGCGCCGGAAGGTCTCGTACACGCTCGAAAAAAGTCCCGCGAGGATCGCGATGTAGCTGGCGACCTTGAGAAGGTGCGCGGCGTCGAACATGGCGTCGTAGCGTTGCTCACTGAACGCCATGAACGCCGCGTGGGCCAGCGTCGAGATGAGCAGGGACACCAGCATCCAGTGCTCGAACGAATCTCTACGCCAACTTCCCTTGGCCACGAATCCGACGAAGGCCAAGCCGAAGAACAGGGCGGGCAGGAACTCCGCGGGCCTCGGAATCGCGCGGAAGGGGAAGGTCAGCGTACCCAGCGGTACCCACTCGAAGAAGAGCAGGCACAGCAGGGTCATGAAGAGCGCGTTCCCGTAGACCCACGCTTCGGGCAGCGATTCGGAGCGTCCCTCGTCCTTCACCTGCTGACGCCAGGCGAGTAGGCTCACGAAGAGAAAGAGCGACAAGAAGACCCGCTCGGCGATCCAGCTCCAGGCATCGAGATCGCCCGGTCGCAAGGTCGGGTCGATCGCCAGCCGGGCGGTGACATAGACGTCGCTGGTGATCAGCGCGTGGTTGAGATCGAGCAGTCCGGCGCCGAGGAAGCCACACCCGATGAACAGGAAGGTGATCTGCTTCCGGCTGTAGAAGCGGACCAGTGCGAGTCCCCCGATGATGAAGGCGAGGAGCGTCGCCGTCGACTCGAGGATCGTATGGTTCGTCGGACCCGTGTCCCA
>JBEBGN010000152.1:0-7493 GCA_040081395.1 Longimicrobiales bacterium | reverse complement strand
CGAGCAGATCCCGGTGATTCCGGCCAAGCTGCGCGAAGACTACAAGAAGATGGTGGCGAAGCATCTCGAGGCGCTGCGTGACAAGTTCACCGGCAACCGTATCGACTATACGCTGCTCGATACGTCGAAGCCGCTCGACCACGCGCTCTTCCAGTACCTGCTGGCCCGCGAACGGCTGAGTAAGACCAGATGAGCTTTCTAGTCCCCCTCTTCCTGCTCGGCATCGCAGGCGTCGTGGTGCCGATCGTCGTGCACCTTACGCGTCGCCAGCGGAAGAACGTGGTGCACTTCCCCTCCCTGATGTTCCTGGAGAAGGTGCCCTACCAGGAGCAGAGACGCCGCCGCGTTCAGCACTGGTTCCTGCTCTCGCTCCGGGCGCTCGCGCTCGCGCTGCTCGCGCTCGCATTCGCGCGGCCCTTCCTGGAGGACACGACGGTGGGGCTCGGCGCCGCTGGGGGCCCCCGCGAGGTTGTGATCCTCATCGACCAGTCCTACAGCATGGAGCTGGGCGATCAACTCGAGACGGCCAAGGAGGGCGCCAGCGAGATCTTCGCCGGACTCGGGCCCCTCGACCGCGCCTCGTTGGTCACCTTCGCCCAGGGCGCGCGCGTGATCGCGCGCTCCACCTCCGACCGAGCGCGGCTCCAGACCGCGGTGGACACCATCCAGCTGTCCTCGGGATCGACCCGCTTCGGGCCGGCGCTCAAGGTCGCTCAGGCGATCCTCGAGGAGTCTCAGCTGCCGAGCGGCGAGGTCTACCTCTTCAGCGACTTCCAGCGGAACGGCTGGATCGGGGACGAGGGCGTGCGGCTCCCGCCGGGTTCGCGCTTCATCCCCCGCCCCACCGTGGAGGAGGAGCTCGGCGACAACTTCATGGTCACCGAGGTGACGCTACCTCGCCAGACGGTCGCCGGACGTGAACGCATCACGCCGACCGCACGCATCGTGCGCCGCGGCGGAACCGACGCGCGCGAGGTCGCCGTCGCGCTCGAGATCGACGGTCAGCGGGTCGCGAGCCGCCCGGTCACCCTCCAGCCCGACGCCGCCGCGGCGGTGGCGTTCGAGCCCATCACCCTGTCGAGGCCGCACACCCGCGGCACCGTGACCCTCCCCGACGACGGTCTGCGCGCCGACAACACCCACCACTTCGTGGTGTCACCCGGCACTTCGCTTCAAGTACTCGTCGTCGAGGGCGCATCCGCGGACCGCGATGTGAGCCTCTACCTACGGCGCGCGCTCGAGATCAGTCGCGACGGACGCTTCCGCGTCGTCGTGCGGCGTGCGAGCAGTGTGCGCCCGGTCGACCTCGAGGGGACCGACGCGGTCTTCCTGAACGACGTGACGATCGACGGCGCCTCCGCCGAGCGGCTTCGCGGGTTCGTGGACGGCGGTGGCGGTGTCCTTATCGCGGTGGGGGAACAGGGCGGCTGGCCCGCTTCCGCTTCCGATATGCTCCCGGGGCAGATCGGACCCGTGCAGGACCGCCTGCAGGGTCGCGGTGGCCGCCTGGGCCACCTCGAATACGGCCATGCCATCTTCGAGGTCTTCGCGGGCCCCCGGAGCGGCGACTTCACGGGCGCGCGCTTCTTCCGGGCTCGCACCTTCACGCCGAGTCCCGAGGGGAGCGTGCTCGCCCGGTTCGACGACGGTTCGGTGGCGCTCGCCGAGCTGCGGCTCGGCCGCGGCAAGGTGCTCGTGTGGACGAACACGCTCGACGACTATTGGAGCGACCTCGCTCTACAGCCGGTCTATCTGCCCTTCACGCACCGGCTGGCCGAGTACCTGGGGGGCATGGCCGAGTCGAACCCCTGGTTCACGATCGGTCAGGTGGTCGACCTCGCGAACGAGGACGCCCTGGTGACGGCCGGCATGGTCTCGTCCGAGGCGGCCGGGCTCGTCGAAGGCCTCGACCAGATCGCCCTGACCCCCTCGGGCACCTCAGTCCAGCTCCCCGCCAGCGAGGGTCCGCGCTACCTGCCCCTCGAAGAGCACGGCTTCTACACGGTCCGTCCTCCGAACTCGGAGCCGGAGCGCCCGTTCGTGATCGCGGTGAACGTGGACATCGAGGAATCGAACCTCTCCCGCATCGATCCGCAGCAGCTCGCGGCCCAGGTCATGGCCGCCCCGGGAACCGAGCGGACGGGCCTTAACGCAGACCAAGCCACCGCCCTCCAAAGGGAAGACCAGGAGAGGCGCCAATCCCTTTGGCGCTGGCTCCTCCTGGGCGCCCTGGCGCTGTTCATCACGGAAACGGCCCTGTCCAACTGGGTCTCCCGAAGCGGCTCGGGAGCGCGGGAGGCAGTCGCGGGTTAAGAACCCGTAAGAGGGCGCGTTTTCGGTGGCGTGCTTTCGGGCGGGGGCTGTAGGTTGCATCAGGCTCGCAACGGGAGAGGGACATGAGGGACTCCGATCGGCGGCTGGCTCGCACACAGATCTTCGACGTGGTGCGAGGGGTGCGGTGGCGGTGGCGAGCGCGGCAGATCCTGCGCGGTCTCGTCTGGGTGGGCGGACTGACCGGTCTGGTGGTCTTCGCCGGTGCCTTCGGGCTTGAACGCGTCCGCTTCGCCCCCGAGTGGGTGATCGCGCTCCGCTATTTGACCTGGGGCACCCTCCTGATCTCCGCGTTCGTCTTCCTGGTTCGCCCGCTCCGCCAGCGGAAGTCGAACGAACAGGTGGCGCTCTACCTCGAAGAGCACGAACCGACCCTCGAGCACTCCGTGGTGAGCGCGCTCGACGAGTCGGCGAGCTTCTCGCCCGACCTCAAGGAGCGGGTCATCGAGACCGCGCTCGAGAAAGCCCACCGAGTCGAATACGGCCGCCGCGTCGAGCAGGGCAAGCTCTACCGCTTCGCGGGTGCTCTGACTGCGCTGGCGGTGGTCGCGATTACCGTGATGCTGCTCGGCCCCACCCATCTCAGGACCGGCCTCACGGCGCTGCTCAATCCCACGCGCGACGCCGCGACGGTCAATCCATACACGGTCGCAGTCACGCCGGGTGACGCCACGATCCCACGCAACTCCGATCAGATGATCACGGCTGCGCTCGGAGGCTTCGACGCCGCCGACGCCTCGGTGTTCATCCGCTCCGAGTCCGAGCAGGGCTTCTCGCGGCTGAGCATGCTCCCGGGGATGGAGACCGGCTTCGAGCTGCTGCTGCTCGGCGTGGCCGAACGCACCGAATACTTCGTGGAGTCGTCGGGTGTCCGCTCGCCGACGTTCACGATCGAGGTGGCCGACCTGCCCTACGTCGACCAGCTCGACCTGACGTACATCTATCCGAGCTACACGGGCCTACCCCCGCGTGTGGTCGAGGACGCGGGCGACGTCGCCGCGCTCCCCGGCACGGTGGTCGAGCTCCGCATCTCCCCGACCATGCTCGCGCCTTCCGGCCGCCTGCTCTTGGATCAGGAGCCGGGGGGTGAGCTGACGCTTCAGCCCGACGGCACGTTCGCCGGTCGCTTCACCATCGGCGAGGATCGGTACTACTCGATCGAGCTCGCGCGCGATAACGGCTCGCTCGTGCCCGCCTCGCCGGAGTACACGATCGACGTGCTCGACGACCGCGGACCCTCGATCGGATTCACGACTCCGGGTCGCGACGACACGGCGTCGCCGATCGAAGAGTTCTACCTCGAGATGAACGCCACCGACGACTACGGCGTGCGCGACGTGCGCCTGGTCTACTCGGTGAATGCAGGCCCTGAGGACACGCTCACGGTCTTCCAGACGGGAGGACCCCCGCTGGCGGAGGTCTCGGCCGGGCACACGCTCTTCCTGGAGGAGTGGCAGCTCGAGCCGGGTGACCTCGTCTCCTACTATGCCATCGCGCGGGACAACCGCCCGGGCGCGACGGAGCCGGTCACCAGCGACATCTACTTCGTGGCCATTCGTCCGTTCGAGCGCGCCTATCGGCAGGCCGAGGCCGGCGGCGGTGGTGGCGGCGGTGGTGGCGACCAACAGGCCGCCGACGACCTCGCCGACCTGTTCGAGCTCGAGCTCGACAAGCTCCAGAACCAGTACGAGACCGTGCAGCGCGGCCAGCGCGAGCAGGCCGACAATGAGGTCGACGAACTGATGGAGCAGCTCCAGGAGTTGGCGCGCCGTCAGGAACAGGAGGCGGAGCGTCAGCGCCGGCGTGCCCAGCAGCAGTCCGGTGGGTCGGGTGGCGGCGGGCAGTCACAGCGCGATCTCGCGGAGCAGACGGAAGAAGCGGCCCGGCAGCTCGAGCGTCTGGCGCGGGAGATGAATGATCCGCAGCTGGAAGAGACGGCCCGAGATCTCCAGCAGGCCGCCGAATCCATGCGGCAGTCGGCGTCACAGCCGGGTGCCGCCGGCTCGTCGGAGGCCGCGTCGGCTTTGCAGCGGCTCGAGGAGGCGCGTCGGAGCCTGGAGGATGCGCGGCAACAGCGCGCCGGTCGGGACGCCGAGGACGCGCTCGAACGGGTCGAGCAACTCCAACAGCAGCAGCGCGAGGTGCAGCGCGACGTGCGAGACCTGCCCGCCAATCGCGGTCCGGAGCGCACGCAGCAGATCCAGGACCTGCGCGAGCGGAAGGACCAGATGAATGAAGCGGTCGCGAACCTCGAGCGCGATCTCGACCGGTCCGCGAGCGGAGCCCGCGCAGACAATCCGGAGGCCGCGCGCTCGCTACAAGAGGCCGCGAACCTGATTCGCGAGTCCAAGATCCGCGAGAAGATCCAGTATTCGCGTGGGACCATCGAACAGTGGGACCCGCAGTCGGCGGTGACGCTCGAGCTCAACATCGAAGCGGACCTGCAAACGATCCGTGACCAGCTCGATCAGGCCCAGGGCGCATCGACTGAGCGCCAGGACGATCCCATGGAGCGCGCGCTCGACGAAACGCGCGACCTAGTGCGCGGCATGGAGGCGATGAACCGCCGGCTCAACGAGCCCGGGCAACAGGGGCAACAGGGGCAACAGGGACAGCAGGGCGACCAGGGTCAGCAAGGCCAAGGGCAGCAGGGGCAGCAAGGCCAACAGGGTCAGCAAGGCCAACAGGGGCAACAGGGGCAACAGGGGCCGCAGGGTCAGCAGGGGCAACAAGGCCAGCAGGGCCAGCAAGGCCAACAGGGACAGGGCCAGCAGGGCCAGGGCCAACAGGGGCAGGGCGGCCAGGGTCAGCAGCAGGGTCAACCCGGCCAGCAGCCGGGCCAGGGTCAGCAGGGCCAACAGGGCCAGGGCCAGCAAGGCGGTCAGGGCCAACAGGGAGGTCAGCAGGCTGGGGGCAACCGCCAGGGCGGCGGAGCCGACGGCTGGGGCGGAAACCTGGACTACTCCGCGTACGGCGGATGGAACGGGGGCGAGCCCCGCCGCCTGACGCCTGAAGAGCAACGCCAATACGAGCGTGAGATGGAACAGCGGACCGAGCAGGTGCGTGAGCTTCGCGACCAGTTCCGCGAGATGGGCCGGCCCGTGGAGGACCTGGAAGCAGTGTTGCAAAGCCTCGATCGCTTGGGCGATGACCGCCTGCTCACGGACCCGCGCGCGATGGCTTCGATCCACGAGGACATGCTCGACCAGCTGAAGAGGATCGAGTTCGGCCTGCGGCGCGACGTCGAAGGGGCGACCCCGCGCGGAGCGACACTCACCGGCTCGGACGACGTGCCGGACGGCTATCGCGAGGAAGTCGAGGAGTACTATCGGTCCCTGGCACGCACCCAACCAGGTGCCGCGAGGAACTAGACCGGAGCACTCCCCACCCAGGGAGAGAGGGACCGAGGGGGCGTCGGGGCAACCCGACGCCCCCTTCTTCGTGGGTTCCTACATCCGCGTAGCCATCTAGGGCTCAACCTACGCAAATGTAGGACCGCGCCCTGTCCTGCGCAGGGCGGTGAAAGCGCGTAACTCGTTGTGCCATAGCCGGATGTAAGACCCAGACGCCGCGGGCCGTCACTGGCACGGGAATCGCGTTATCGGCTGGCGACGAGTCGGCGAGGCAACGCCGGGGTGGGACACCCCACCTCACTGATCGACGGCCCGTCGATCCCATGGTTCCAGCCCTTCCCGGGGTTGGGGCCTCCCGATTTCCATACGACAGACCCCGGAGGGGCCGGTGCCTCCGTCCTACGAGAATGTGGCTTCCGACCTTTTGATCCCTACAACTCCCTCACCCGTCTCCAAGCGCCCGCTCTTGCCGCAGGCCGACAGTCCGTCCCACGCCCTGGCCCTGCTCGAGGAAGCGAGCACCTTGCTGGACGAAGCCGAAGACCTGGCTGCGTCGGTCCAGCCGGTGCTCGCGGCGCTCTCTCGCCATATGGACATAGCGTGTGCCACGCTCACCGTCCTGAATCGGCGCACATCGGAGATCCTGCTGCACGAGGCAGTCGGTCTGACCGACGAGCAGCGTCAGCGTGCGCGCTATCGACTCGGTGAGGGCATCACCGGTCAGGTCGTGGAGACCGGCGCGCCGGTGATCGTCCCGTCGATCGCGACCGAGCCGAAGTTCCTATCCCGCACGCGTTCACCGCAGGATCGGGGGGCAGGCGAGACAGCCTTCATCTGCGTGCCGGTGAAGCACGGCAACGAGACGATCGGGGCTCTCTCCGCCGAGTGCGCCTACTCGGACACATCGGTGCTCGATCAGGACGTGCGCGTGCTCTCCGTGCTCGCGTCCCTCATCGCGCACGCGGTGCGGTTGCGGCAGTTCGCGAACGAGGAGGAAGCGCTGCTCGCGGAGAACCAACGCCTGCAAAGGGAGCTCGCCGAGCGGTACCGCCCTGCGAACATCGTAGGCAACGCGCGCGAGATGGCTCCGGTGTACGAGATGATCGGCCAGGTCGCGCACAGCGATGCTACGGTGCTCATTCGTGGAGAGAGCGGCACCGGCAAGGAGTTGATCGCCCAAGCGGTCCACTACGGGAGCCGCCGTTCGGAGGGTCCCTTCGTGCGGGTGAACTGCGCGGCGCTCCCAGAGGGGCTCGTGGAAAGCGAGCTCTTCGGGCACGAGCGCGGCGCGTTCACCGGGGCGATCCAACAGCGCCCAGGGAGGTTCGAGCGCGCGGCAGGCGGAACCATCTTCCTCGACGAGATCGGGGACCTACCCGCCTCGGTCCAGGTGCGTTTGTTACGCGTGCTTCAGGAGCGGGAGTTCGAGCGAGTCGGCGGCAACCAGACGTTGCGCGCCGACGTGCGGGTGGTCGCGGCCACCAACCGAGACCTCGAGCACGACATCGAGCACGGGCGCTTCCGCGCGGATCTCTATTACCGCCTGAACGTCTTTCCCATCCTGGTGCCGCCGCTCCGCGACCGACGCACCGACATCATCCTGCTCGCCGACCACTTCATCGAGAAGTACAACGAGCGACATGGACGGAAGATCGTGCGACTCTCCACGCCGGCGATCGATCTGCTCATGGCCTATCACTGGCCTGGCAACGTTCGCGAGCTCGAGAATGCCATCGAGCGCGCGGTGCTCCTCGCGGACGACGACGTCATCCACGCGCGTCTGCTGCCGCCGAGCCTCCAGATGGCCAG
>JBEBGN010000033.1:0-26248 GCA_040081395.1 Longimicrobiales bacterium | reverse complement strand
GCGCCGCGACCCGGAGAGGTCGACCGAGGCTGCGATCGATTTCCTGTCCGACCTGCACGAGGAGTTCGGGTCCTGGTTCGTGGTGCTGGCGGCCTACAACGGCGGTCCGAACCGCATGCGCAGGATCCTCGCGACCTACGCGCCGGGCTCGCCGCCTTCCGACAGCCTGTTCTGGGCTCTCCGCAGTCACTTCCCGCCCGAGACGCGCGACTTCGTGCCGAAGTTGTTCGGCGCGGCGATCGTGGCAGCCAACCCCGAAGCGCATGGCCACGAGGCGGCGCCGCACGCGCCCTTCCGCTTCGACGAGGTGAGTGTGCCGGATGCGACCACCCTCGACGTGATCGCGCGTGCGGCGGCGGTACCGCATGCGGAGATCGAGCGGCTGAATCCGCAATTCGTACGAGGCATCACGCCGCGGGGTCGGGCCACCGCCGTCCGCGTGCCCGAGGGGACGGGCGCTGCGTTCGTGGCGGCTTACGCCGCGATCCCCCCGAATGAGCGCGTCAGCTTTGTCGAGCACCGGGTCGCGAGCGGCGAGACGCTCTCGCACATCGCCATCCAGTATGGGGTGCGCGTGGCGGACCTACAGGCCGCGAACCCGGCCGTCCGGCCGCGCGCCCTGCGTATTGGGGCGTTGCTCACGGTTCCGGTCGCGCCGAGCGCGCGGACCGCCCTGGCCGGAGGCTGAGGCCTACTTCTTCTTGTTCTTGGCGCTCCACGTCCCGGAGCGCCCGCCTTCCTTTTCGAGCAGGCGGACACCCTCGATCCGCATGCCGCGGTCGACGGCTTTCGCCATGTCGTACACGGTCAGGAGAGCCACGGAGACCGCGGTGAGTGCCTCCATCTCCACACCGGTGCGATCGGCGACGCGCGCCTCGGCGCGCGCACGGATGCCGGGGAGCTTGGGGTCGGGCGCCAGGGACACCTGAACGGTCGTGCCGGGGAGCGCGTGGCAAAGCGGAATCAGGTCTGCGGTCTTCTTTCCGGCCATGACACCGGCGAGCTCCGCGACCTGGATGACATTCCCCTTCGGGGCCTCGCCCGACACGATGAGCTGAAGCGTTTCCCGCGCCATGACGATGTGACCTTCGGCGACCGCTCGGCGGGAGGTGACGTCCTTCGCGGTCACGTCGACCATGCGCGCGCGGCCCTTCGCGTCCAGATGGGTGAGCCGCTTCTTGGGGGTCATGTCGTCACCTCCGACGCGTGCGGTCGGGCGAGGGATTGCCGGAGATTCCGTATGAGACTCCCGATCACGAGCTGCGGGTTCACGTTGGCGAGCGCGAGGTCACGCGCCGAGTCGACGTGACCGAACGCGGAGGCGAGCTGCCACGGAGTCAGCTCCCCCTTCGCCGCAAGTTTGTCCAGCTCGGCGAGAGAGTCTCCGTTGATCACGGCGGCGCGCGCTCCTGCGGTCACCGCGGCCAGGTCGCGGAGCCACTCCTCGACGAAAGCGAACAGCTCGACAAGCGTCCGTGCCTGCGCCGGCGGGTAGCTCATGGCTAGCGCGTGACCGACCGAGGCGCGGGCGCCGACCGCAGCGACAACGATCTCCAGGGCCCGGCGGCGGCGCGTCTCCAGCGTTTCCGTGTCGTCGTCTTGGGGCAGGAAGCGAAGGGCGCGGCCGATCGAGCCTTGGCTGAGACCGGCTGCCCACGCCGCGGGCTTCGCCTCGATGCCCGCGACGTCCACCAGGAAGGCCTCGACCTCCGCGGTCGGGAGTGGGGCCAGGTGCAGGGGTACTGTCCGGGAGGGGATGGTGGCGGGAAGGTGGCCGGACTCGCTCGTCGTCAGAATGAAGCGGCAGTCTCCGGGCGGCTCCTCGAGCATCTTGAGCAGCGCGTTGGCTGCCTCGGGGCTCGCCTCCTGCGGGACGAGCATCTCGGCATCGCCGATGATGAAGACCTGGCCCGGCGCCATCACGGGTCGCTTGTAGGCTTTGGCGCGTATGCTTCGTACCGTGCCGACATAGAGACCGCGCACCTCGTCCGATTGGGGGACGCGGAGGGGATTCTCGCGAAGGGCGGCCAGTTCCTCCATGCGCGCCTCTTCCAGCGCGTCGACCAGTTTGTCCCCGGCGGCGTTCTTCGGGCGGGGGAGAGGGAAGAACCAGTGGACGTCGGGGTGCTCGAGGGAGCCGGCCATGCGACACGGAGCGCAGCCGCCGCACGGCCCCTGCTCGGGCCGCTCGCACACGAGCAGTTGGGCGAGCCAGAGGGCGAGGCGTTGCTTGCCGATGCCGCGCGGACCATGGAAGAGGAGCGCTGCCGGAAGGACGCCGCGCGCGTGGGCGCGCGTGAGGGCCGAGCGAGCACCCTCGTGACCGCGAATCGCGTGCAGGGTCACCGGGGGGCTGCCGTCCCCTGGGGCCTGAGCCACTGGAGGGGATCCTGAGGCTGGGGGGAGTCGCCCTGGAGCGGGGCTCGGATCTGGAACTCGAGGTGCGGTCCCTCGGGCGTGTCGCTTCCCCCGACCGTGCCCACCACCTGTCCCTCTGTCACGTCCCGCCCTTCCACCACGCCGATGTCTTCCAAGTAGAGATAGAGCGTATAAAAGCCGTCGCCGTGGCTGAGCACTACGGTGGGGCCATATCCCTCGAACGGACCGGCCAACGCCACTCGCCCCCCCCGTACGGCACGCACGGGTGTTCCGGTCGGTGCCGCGATACCGATTCCGTTCCAGCGCAGCACGATGCCGGTGGGGCGGGTCTCGCGGCCGAAGCGGTAGATGACGCGACCCGCGAGCGGCCAGTTCAACGTGCCCGCGTCGCTCGCGGCCATGGCCGACCCACCCGCGCGCGTCCGCGCGGCCTCCAGCGTGCGACGTCGCTCCTCGAGCTGGTCGATCAGGGAGGTCATGCGCGTCTCATCCCCCTCCAGCTCCCCGATGCGGGTCACGGTCGTCTGCTCGCGAGCGCGAAAGTCGCGCAGTGCGGCTTCGCGCTCACCCTCGACGGCACGGAGCTGCGCGACTTCGGAGACCCGATCCCGCCGGAGCAACCCCAGCTGCGACATGCGCTCCTGGAGCTCCTCGTTCTGGTTCGCGAGCCGCCCCTCGAGTTCGCGCACGCGCTCCACGAGCTGCCGGTCGGACGAGGCGATCTGCTGGAGGTACCGATACCGGTTCAGCAGATCCGCGAAGGAGCTGGCGCCCAGCAGCACCTGAACGGTGTGCAGAGAGCCCATCTTGTAGATGTCGCGAAGGCGCCGGTTGAGCACAGCCTGGCTCTCGGCGAGGCGGTCCTGCGAGTAGATGAGATCGCGCGTGGTCGTCTCGATCTCCGAAGCCGTCGCCTCCGATTGGAACTCGACCTCGGCGAGCACGGCCGTGCTGGCCGATAGGCGACGCTCGACGTTCGCCAGCTCCGTGGCCGCGTCGCGCACGCGGTTGCGTACGTCGCCGATCTCGGCCTCCAGGCGTGCGCGCTCGGTGCGGATCTGTTCGAGGCGCCGCTGGCTCTCCAGGATCTCTGCGCGGAGGTCGGTTGGCGGCGTCTGAGCGGCGAGGGGCATCGCGACGGCGAGCCATCCGAGGACGGCCGCCGATCGCAGGACGCCGCCGCGGCTCACCTCACACCTCACGCAGGTGGCGACGGATGGCGAGCCCGCTCGAGATCGCGCCGAAGATCCCTCCCACGAGGAGGCCGAGCGCGATCCACTCCCCGGGGAGCCACGCGACCTCGAAGAGGTACGAGTAGACCCCGCGGTACGTCGCGTATGTGAGCCCCCACGCGATCAGTCCGCCGAGCAGGCCCGCCATGGCGCCTTCGAGCAGGAAGGGCCGTCGGATGAAAGATCCCTTCGCCCCCACGAGGCGCATGATGTAGATCTCGTCGCGGCGTGCGAAGACGGCGATGCGGAGCGCGGTGCCGATGATGAGCGCCGCGACCAAGGCGAACGCGGATCCCAGAACTGCCGTGGTCGCGGCGCCGATCCGACGCAGCGTGAAGAGCTTGTCGACCCACTCTTCGCCGTACCGCACGTCCTCGACGAACGGGTAGGCGGCCGCCGCGTCCGAGACCCGCTCGACGACCTCCGGGTCACGAGACCCGGGACGCAACTCGACCTCGAGGGACTGGGGGAGGGGGTTCACCTCTAGGTCCGCGAACAGCTCGCCGAAGTCGGGCAGGTCGGCCCGAGCGCGGTCCAGCGCGTCGCGCTTGGAGATGAAGCTCACGGAACGCACTTCGGGAATCGCGGCGAGCTCGGTGAGCGCGAGGTCGATTTCGCTCTGCCTCGCGTCGTCGCGCAGGTAGACCGCGATCTCCACGCGTTCCTCGATCGAGGTGAGCGCGAGGCGGAGGTTGTAGGTGGCGAGCCCGAACAGCCCCACGACGTAGAGGGCGAGCCCGACCATGGCAGACGAGAGGCCGGTGAGCACGGGGGCTCGCTGGAAGGCGGCAACGGCTTCACGGAGGGCGTACACGGGCTAGTCCGGGAGCGAGTCGTAGACGAGGCGCCCCTGGTCCAGCTCGAACACCCGGGCGTGCGGGTAGCGCTTGATGAGCTCCAGGTCGTGTGTGGCCATGAGCACGGCCATTCCCTTGGCGTTGATGTCCCAGAAGAGGTCCATGACGCCGCGCGTCGCCCGCTCGTCCAGGTTGCCGGTGGGCTCGTCCGCGAGCAGGATGAACGGGTCGCTCGCGAGCGCCCGCGCGATCGCCACGCGCTGCTGCTCGCCGCCGGAGAGCTCGTTCACGAGCGCACCCGCCTTGGGGGCCAGTCCGACCTGGGCGAGAAGTCGCTGGGCCGCCGGCACGATGGCTTTACGGGAGGTGCCGATGACCTCCAGCACGAAGGCGACGTTCTCCAGGGCGGTGCGTCCCGGGAGGAGTCTGAAGTCCTGGAACACGTACCCGATGCGACGACGGACCTTCCAGAGGCCACGCTCGGTCACGTTCTCGGACGAGTAGCCGGTGACGCGCACTTCCCCTTGCGTCGGCTTCTCCGCCATGTGCACGAGGCGCATGGTCGTCGTCTTGCCCGAGCCCGAATGGCCCGTGAGAAAGGCGAACTGACCCTTCTTCAGGTGGAACGAAACGTCCCGCAGCGCGAAGCCGCGCTTGGGATATTCCTTCGACACGTTGGTGAGCTTGATCACCGGATCGGGCGCCTCGGAAAGGGCACGGCCTGACTCCGGAAGGAAACGTTAGACATCGTGCGAACCCGTGTCAAAGCGTGCGTGCGCGAGCCTCGAGGCCAATTCTAGCGCTTCCACCATGGACGACTCGTCGGCGCGACCTGTCCCCGCGATGTCGAATGCGGTGCCGTGGTCGGGGGAGGTGCGCACGAAGGGCAGGCCCAGCGTGACGTTCACGCCCGTCCCGAACGAGACGGTCTTGAAGGCTGCCATGCCCACGTCGTGGTACGGCGCGATGACGGCGTCGTAGCTTCCGGCCAGTGCGCGGGAGAAGACAGTGTCGGCGGGGAGGGGGCCGTCGATGTGCACGCCGGCGGCACGGAGCTTCGCTACGGCGGGCGCGAGCGTCAGCGCCTCCTCGTCGCCGAAGAGCCCGCCGTCGGAGGCGTGCGGGTTGAGCGCGCACAGCGCCACGCGGGGGGTGGGGATGCGCCAATCGCGACGCAGGGAGTCGTGCAGGAGTTTGCCCTGCTCGACGAGGAGCGATTCCGTCACGGCGTCGGGCACGTCGCGGAGCGCCAGATGCGTGGTCGCCAGGAGCACGCGCAGCGGGCCCCCGAGCCGAGTCCGCTCGGCCGCCATGAGCATGCCGACCGGGTGTGAGCGGGTGAGGCGGGCGAGCATCTCGGTCTGGCCCGGCACGTCCCATCCGGCCGCGTGCAGCGAGGGCTTGTGCACCGGCGCGGTGACGACGGCATGGAATCGGCCGCTCAGGGCTCCCGAGACTGCCGCTTCGAGGGAGCGCGCGGACGCAACGCCGGCATCGCCGTCGGACATGGCGCGGGAGTATTGGGCAACCGGGACGGAACCGTCCGGCAGCACGATCTCGTAGTCCGCTGCCGTCGCGCCGGCCGCCAACCGCGTGAGCGCCCGGTCCGCGACCTCGGGGCCGATCCCCCTCGGATCACCGAGCGTAACGGCGATGCGGGGCCGAAACACTACATCCGAAGCTCGATGTAGGTTCGCGCTCGCAGCTCCTCCAGGATCTGTTCCCGCTGCCGCTCCTGCTGGATCTGCGCGGCGATCTGCGTGCGCAGGTCCTCGAGCGTGTACGCTCCGGCCTCGCGCACTCCGAGCACCTTGACGACCGCGAAGCGCACATCGTTCGGCCCGCCACCGGGAGCCGGGTACTCGAGCGGTCCCACGATCTCGTTTCCGCGCACGTTGTTCAGCGCGGAGTAGGGTGCCGGGAGGTCGCCGAGCTGCTCGAACGCGATGGTCAGGGAGTCGGGGGCCACGGGATCGGAGTACTCATCGAACAGGGCCACCATCGACTCACCGGCCTGGGCCCGACGCGAGAGGTCGACCGCCAGGGCGCGCGCGCGATCCACGTCGGCGGGCACGATCTCGGCCATCTTCAAGATGTGGCGCGCCTGCACTTCGCTGCGCCCCCGCACCCGCTCGACCTTGATGATGTGGTAGCCGAACACCGTCTCGACGACGCGGCTGACGGACCCTGCGGGGATGCCGAAAGCGGCCTGCTCGAACTCTTGCACCATCTGGCCACGTCGGAACCACCCCAGGTCGCCGCCTAGCGGGGCAGTGCCCACATCGTCCGAGTGCTCTCTCGCCAATGCCGAAAAGTCCTCGCCCCCCACCACGCGTTGCAGGAGGGCTTCGGCTTCCGCCCGCGCGAGTGCCTTGGCGCTGTCGCTCGGCGTCGGCGCCACCACCACCTGACGGAAGGTCAGGAGCCGCGGGCGTTGCTGGAGCTGTGCAGTCGCTTCCTGGAACCGCGCGACCAGGTCCTCTTCCGTGATCTCGACGGGGCGGGCGTCCCGCAGCCGGCTCTGGAAATAGAGCTGGAAGATCTGGAGTTGGCGCGCGTCGTGACGCAGGAACTCACGGTACTCGGCCAGCGTCCATCCATCCCGCTGCAAGGCGACCTGAAGGGCGGGCATTCCCCCGACCTGGTTACGAACCGCCTCGATGCGCTCGGTGACCTGCCGGTCGATCTCGACCTCGTCGGGTTGGAGCGTCGAATCACTCGCCGCCGCTTGCAGCACGATGAGCCGATCCACCCAGGTGTCGAGGACGTCCCGGAAGAACGCCTCGTAGTCGGGGTCTGTGTCTCGCGGAATCTCCGGGTCGCTGATCTGGAGGCGTTGGATCTCCTCCAAGACCTGGGTTTGCAGGACCGCCGAGTCGCCCACGACCGCGATGATGCGATCCACGACGTCGGACTCGAAGACCTGGGCGCTCGCGCTCGGGGACGAGACCGCAAACAGGGCGAGGACTAGGGCGATGCGATGGAGCATTTCGAATCCTAACCCGTTCTCGGCGGCGGGGTTCCGGCCACTATCGAGCCGAATCCGGGGCCGATGCCGTCGAGTCGATGAGCTGCTCCAAGGGGGAGGGGCTCCGACCTGCGCGCACCTGTCCGATGCTCAGGAGGGCGGTCCCGACGCCGGTGGAATTGATCGAGATGGCGACACCTTCGCGCAGCTGGAACCCCACCAGCCCGAGCGGCACCACGCGCGTCGCGCCCGACAGGTTGCCGGCGAGGGAGACCATCACCGTGCGCTTCAGGGCCGTCTCGGTGTCCTCGCCGGGTGCCGGTTCGATCTCTCGCAGCCCGATCGAGCCTGCGGCCGCGAGGAGCTGGCCCCTCACCTCCGAGATGAGGGAGTCGACCCGGGCGGGGTTCGGCTCCAGCCCGGACACGCGCGCTTCCGTGACCAAGAGGTCGCGGCGACCCACATCGCGCAGGAAGTCGTCGAGTTCCTCGTCGGTAGCCGCGGCCACGCGCTCCCGCAGCGCGGGCTGCTCGAACCGCAGGAGCTCGAGGAGTTCGCCCGCTGTGTACTCGCCGCCATTCCAACTCACCAGCGCGCGGCGCGCGGCCCCTCGGGACAGCTCGACCGTGGGGTTGCGGGCCAACTCGCGGGTCACATCGAGGGCGCCCTCGGCGATCTCCAGTCCAGAAGGGCCCTCGAGGTCTGCCACGAAGGTGGACTCGGCTGCCGTGTTCCGCTGCTGGAGAACCTGCGTGCGAAAGGCGGCCGCCACCTCGTCGAAGTCCCTCACGCGGCGCTCGTCGAGACGAATGACGTGCAGCCCCATCGGGGTCTCGACCACATCGCTGACTTGGCCAGGCTCGAGCGCGAGCACGGCTTCCTCGAAGGGCGCGACCATATCGCCCCTCGCGAACGCACCGAGGTCGCCCCCGCTCGGGGCGCTACCCGGGTCCTGGCTGTACTGGCGGGCGATATCCTCGAAGCGGGCGCCGGCGAGAATGCGTGCGCGCAGCTGCGAGAGTGTGGCGCGGACGCTGTCGCGTTGCGCCTGCGTCGCCTCGAGCGGATAGGTCATCATGATGTGGCGCGCGTTCAGCTCAACCTCGGGCGATTCGGCCGCATACAGGGACCGGAGCTCGTCGTCGGTGATGAGCGTGTCGACTTGGATGACCGAGTCGCGCAGCTGCAAGATCATCTCCTGATCGATGCGCTGGCGAACGAGCGCTTCGAGATCGAGCTCTCCGTAGAGGGTATCTCGGAGCGTCGCCTCGGTGAGAAGCGTGTAGTCGATCCAGAGTTCCGCGAGAGACTCGACGACAGCGGCCTCCGCGGGGAGGCGCTCCTCGTCCACGAGCAGGCGTACGACGTCGTCGACGGTCAGTTCGTGGTCGCCGACCCGAGCGACGATGTTCGGGTTCGCCGCATCGTCGCCACATGCTGCGGCGGCGAGGGTCAGGCAGCCGAGCGCGGTGAAGATCCTGGTCCTGGACGTTCTCACTTCTGTTCTCCTCATGCGGCGGCGCCCGCCGTCCTCAGCGCCGCCAAGGCCACGGTCAGCGTTTCCATGATCGGCTCCGAACCTTCCTGCTCGAAGCGTACCGACAGCGGCCGAACCCGTCGGACTTCGATGCTCGTCTTCTGCCTGCGCAGCGGTCCCTCGAGGGCGGCCATCTTGGGGACGACCTCCTCGCGGAAGGTGAGTCGGGCCGAGCGACCACGGACGTAGATCTTCTCGACCCCGACTTCCCGCCCCAGTACCCTGAGCGCCGCCCCAGCGAGCAGCCGCTCGACTTCCGGAGGCGGCGGCCCGAAACGATCCGTGAGCTCCGAACGCAGGGAGTCCACCTCTCCTAGGCCGCCCAGCTTGGACAAGCGCCGGTAAAGATGCAGCTTTTGCCCAGAATCTGAAACGTACCCGTCCGGCAGGTACGCAGCGCCACCGAGGGACACCTCGGGATCCGGCCACTCGGGCGCGGCCTTCTCCCCTTTCTGGATGCGCTCGACGGTGCGCTTGAGCAGGCGCATATAGGCGTCGAGCCCCATCTGGGACGCGAACCCCGACTGGTCCGCGCCCAGCAGGTTGCCGGCTCCGCGGAGCTCCAGGTCGCGGAGCGCCACGGAGTAGCCGGACCCGAGCTCCGTATAGTGCTCGAGAACCCGCAGCCGCCGCTCCGCATCCTCGGCGATCTCATCCGGAACCAACAGGTAGCAGTAGGCCCGCCGATCCGAACGGCCCACTCGCCCGCGGATCTGGTAGAGCTGCGCCAGGCCGAAGCGGTCGGCGCGGTCGACGATCAACGTGTTGGCGTTCGGTACGTCCAGCCCGTTCTCGATGATCGAGGAGCAGACGAGCACGTCGACCTCACCGTCGACGAACGCGCGCATGACGTCGTCGAGGTCGTCCACCTTCATCTGGCCGTGCGCGACGGCGACGCGCGACTCGGGCACGAGCGCGCGCAGCTCCTCCGCGATCGTGTAGATGGTGTCGATGCGGTTGTGCAGGAAGAACGCTTGACCGCCGCGGTCGAGCTCCCGGTGGAGAGCATCCGAGATGAGTTGGTCCGACCAGGGCAGGACGTTCGTGAAGATCGGCATCCGGTCGCGGGGCGGAGTGCGGATGATCGAGAGGTCCCGGATGCCCGAGAGAGAGAGGTAGAGCGTGCGGGGGATCGGCGTGGCCGTGAGCGCGAGCACATGGATCGACGCGCGCATCTGCTTCAGTCGTTCCTTGTGCTTCACGCCAAAGCGTTGCTCTTCGTCGATGATGAGGAGCCCCATGTCGCGGAACACCACGTCGTCCGTCAGCAGGCGGTGCGTGCCGATGATGATGTCGATGTTGCCTTCGGCGAGTGCGGCGAGCAGCTCAGTCTGCTCCTTCGGGGTGCGGAAGCGGCTGAGGGCACCGATGCGCACGGGATAGTCCGCGAGGCGCTCGGCGAAGGTGTGCCGGTGCTGCTCGACCAGGATGGTGGTCGGCGCGAGCACAGCGACCTGCTTTCCGTCCTGCACGGCCTTGAAGGCGGCGCGCAACGCGACCTCCGTCTTCCCGTAGCCGACGTCGCCGCAGAGAAGGCGGTCCATGGGGCGCACTGACTCCATGTCCTTCTTCACGTCGATGGCGGCCTGGCGTTGGTCGGGGGTGTCGTCATAGAGGAAGGACGACTCCATCTCCATCTGCCACTTGGAGTCGGGCGCGAACGCGAAGGCTTCGGAGGCCTGTCTCCGCGCGTACAGTTCGAGCAACTCGACCGTCATCTCCTCGATCGCCTGCTCGGTCTTGGCGCGTAGGGCCTTCCAGCGCTTGCCGCCGATACGGTGCAGCTTGGGCGGTTTGGCGTCGTCGGACTCGCCGACCCAGCGCTCCACGAGATCCAGGCGATAGACCGGGACCCGCAGGATCTCTCCTCCTTCGTACTCCAGCGCCAGCGACTCCAACTCCTCGCCGGCCACCAGGATGTGCTGGAGCCCCACGAAGCGCCCCACCCCGTGGTCCATGTGGACGACATAGTCGCCAGGGGTGAGCTGGGCGAGGCTCTCGAGCGCCACCGCGCCACGGAAGTGGCGACTCCGGCGTACGCGCCGGGAGCGGCGGAAAATCTCGTGGTCGTTGAGTACCCGGAGGGGTGGATCGCTCGACCGTAGCTCGAAGCCCGCCGCCAGCGTTCCGATACCGAGCTGCGTGCCAGGCGGGATCTGCCCCACTCCACCGAGGATCTCCTCGAGGCGCACGAGCTGTCCGTCGTTGTCGCAAAGGAGCAGGGTGTGCTGGCCGGTCGCGGCGCCCACGCGCAGGTACGACTCGAGCACCTCCATGTCCCGCGCGATGACGGGAGCCGGGCTCGTATCCAGCGTGAGCTGCGCCTCGGGGCCCGACAGCAGATCGAGGCGCGGCCTCGAGGAGAGCAGGGCGCGCAACTCGGCGGGCGGAACGAAGAGTGCCGCCGGCTCGAGGGGGGAGGACCCCGATTCGATGAGCCCGTCGTAGAGCTCGCGCGCGCGGTTCCAGGTACGATCGACTTCGGCTTCGAGGTCGCAGGTGCCCAACCGGGTCACGATCGCGTCACCGGGGAGGAGTTCCGCGAGCGAGCGCGTCACCGTTTCGTCGTCACCCACCGCCTCGCGACGGAAGTCCGTGGGGAGCACGTGTGTCTCGCCCACCTCGGACTTCGAGCGCTGGTCGAGCACGTCGAAGAGACGGATCGACGCGATCTCGTCCCCCCAGAACTCGATGCGCACCGGGTCACCAGCGGCGACCGAGAACACGTCGAGAATGCCTCCACGCACCGCGAACTGCCCCACCTCTTCGACGAGGGGCACGCGTTCGAATCCCCTCGCCTCCAGGACCCCCGGAAGTGTCGAGAACTCGACCAGATCGCCCACGCTGAAGGTCAGCCTCAGCGTGGCGAGGTGCGCCGGCACGGGTACCCGCTCCTGGAGCGCGCGCGGCGTGGTCACGATCAGCCGCACGCGCCCGGACAGCAGCGCCTCCACCGCCTCGACCCGGAGCCCCCCGATCTCCAGATGGGGTTCGGCTTCCTCGTAGGGGAGCGCTTCCTTCTGCGGGTAGAGGTGCGACTCCCCGTCGCGCTCGAGCAGCGCCTCGAGGTCGGCCTGTGCGGCTGCCGCCAACTGCGGTGTATCGGCGACGCAAATGAAGACGCGCTCGGAGCGCATACGATGCAGCGTGGCGACGACCGCGAGCGATAGAGAGCCGACCGCGCCGCCCAGGGCCACGCGCTGTCCCGGTGCGGGGAGGCGGTCCGAGAGATCGCGCACGCTGGAGCATGACGCGACCGCGTCGAGAATCCTGTTAGGAGATGGCACCCGACTCCGCCTGATCCCTGGTCTGCGCCACGGGCCGCTCGGCCGGTCGGCTACCGCCGCGACGCGTGGAGGCCAGGAGCGACTCCGCGATGAGCAGGAGCGCTGCGGCGAGCAGGAAGGGCCACCAGGCTTCCCCTCCGAGGCGGGTGCGGAAGATCTCCCCCGACCATTCTTCCGGGTTCGCGACCAGGTCGGCTTCGGGGCCGATCGCGGTCTCCGCGTCGTCGCGATCGAGCGGGTCCAGTCGCGACTCGTCGGCGGGTGGGTTGAGGGCCACCAGCGCGACCGTGGTGTCGGCGGCCACGAACGCATAGACGCCGGGCTCGCTCGTGCCCCTCACGGTGCGCGTGCCGTCGATCTCCACCTCGCGGCCGGATGGGAAGCGCACGTGCGTAGCCTCGACGGGCGCGGGGAGGTAGGCCCCCGTCTCGTACTGGGGAAAACTGCCCGCGCCCGCCCACTCGCTCGCGGCCCAGTCGAGGAAGCGCACCATGCCCGCCGATACCGGCAGGGTAGTCGCGGTGGCGATGAGGGGGGACGCCAGCAACAGGTAGCGACGGCCGGTGGTATCGACCCCGTCGACGGCCCAGGGGCGTCCCGCGACCTCGGCGAGCATTCGGGCCCCGGTGGCGCCTTCCCCGACGGGAGCGAGGTCGTACCACCGTTGCACGCGGGTCCCGCGAAGCGGTTCGGGCAGGGTCTCCCCCACGAGTTCGGCTTCGCCGGCGGCCGGCCGGGGCTCCACCCGCCATGGGATCCCGGCATCGGCCAGGCGACGGTTCAGGCCGGGGAGGAGGGTGGGGTCCTCGGGCGAGAGGATGAGCGTCCCCGTGGATGCCCCGCGGGACTCGAGGCCCGCGCCGTCCTGCGCGATGAGCAGGTCTGCGTCGCCGGAGCCCGCGGGGCGGATACGCCCAGAAGCCCCGAGCACCGCGACGGCTTCCGACACGAAGAGCCCCGCGTCGCCGACCGCGGCGACCGAGGGTGCTCGCCTCGCCCGGAACGCGAAGTAGCGGCGATCGTCGGCGCGCAGCGCATCCGGGTCCGACTCCACGTACCCTTGCACCCAGCCCAAAGACGTGGCCGGGAGCGCGATGGTGGTTTGTGCTCCCGCGGATAAGGTCCCGGCTCCGCGGACGCGGTCGTCGAGGACGAGCCGTACCCCCCAGCGTGCGGTGTCGCCCGCGGCTTCGAGCGCGCTGACAGTCACGTCCGTGCGCTGTCCCTCGAGAGGCGGGAGGCCCCCCCCGACCAGAAGGTCCGCGAGGGCCCGATTGGCGGGGCGATCTCCTCGCGGCGCGAGCGCCAGCACGGACAGCTCCCCGGTAGGCTCGCCACCCGGAAGCGAGAAGGCCGTCCGCTGTAGGTCGGAGAGCAGGTGGATCTCCCGCTCCTCCAACTCGGCGGTGCGGAGGAGCTCGACGGCGCGCTCGAGCGCCGCGGTGAGGTCTCCTCGGCCGGCGCTCGCCTCGGTCGCGTCGACCGCCGCGCGCGCTTCGGCCACGCCGCCCGCGATCGCCGGCAGCCAAGGCTCCCCAGCGCGGATCACCCAGAAGCGGTCCTCATCCGATGCTCCCGACAACGACTCACGCGCGAGCGCCTTGAGCTCGTCGAGCACCCGCTGCTCGCCGAGCACGAGCCCGCTGCTCATCGAGTTGTCGAGCACGATCACCACGGCCGTCGGTGGGTGCGCACCGCCGAGTCCCGCGAAGATCATGCGCGCGCCCGCCCCGACCAGGAGGAGGAGCACCGCGACACGGGCGAGCAGGAGCAGGAGCTGGCGCAGCCGGATCTGGCGGGCGTGCTCCTTCTCCGTGCGCTCTAGGTACCGCAGGGCGGGAAAGCTGAACCGTCTCGTCTCGTGCCGGTGGAAGAGATGGAGGAAGATCGGCACCGCGATCGCGAGGCCCGCGAGCAGGAAGAGCGGATTGAGGGCGCCCATCATCCGAGCCGTTCGCGTTTGCGCAGGTAGGCGCGGAGCGCGAGCGAAAGTGGGCGATCGGTGTCGACGACCTCGTAGTCGATGCCGTGCGGCTTCAGATCCCGCTGCCACTCCCCGATCGCGTCGCGCACGGCTTCGCGGTACGCCGAGCGGATATCGGCCACGCTGACGAGCAACTCCTCTCCGGTCTCCGGGTCGAAGAAGCGCGCCTCCGAGGCTTGGGGCAGCTCGCGCTCACCGGGATCGAGGAGATGGAAGACGAGCACCTCGTGACCATGGTGCCGGAGGAACTTGAGCGCCGTGAGCGTCTCCTGTCGCGCGACGAGCAGATCCGAAAAGAGCACGACGAGGCCGCGACGGGTGAGCCGCACCGCCAGTTCGCGGAGCGCGCCCTCCGCGACGGTGCCGCCCTGCGCCTGGAGAGGCTCGAGGCGACGCACGAGCTCCTGCCACTGATGCCGCCCGCCGCGGGCGCGCACGCGGTCCACGATCCGGTTGTGGAACGCGGCCATCCCCACAGAGTCCCCCTGCCTGAGTAACACGAGCGCTAGGGACGCCGCGAGGTGCTTCGCGTACCACAGCTTGGTCGGAAGGGACCCTGGCGCGGAGCTCCACCCCATCGACTCGCTCACGTCCACGAGCAGGTGGGCACGGAGGTTCGTCTCCTCCTCGAACTGCTTCACGTAATAGCGATCCGAGCGGCCGAACATGCGCCAGTCGATATAGCGCAGGTCGTCCCCCGCCTGATAGGCGCGTAGCTCGGCGAACTCGGCCGAAAACCCGCGGTGCGGAGATCGGTGGAGGCCCATGAGGAAGCCTTCGACCACCTCGCGCGCGATGAACTCGATGCCGCCGAGCTGAGAGAGCGCGGCGGGATCGAGAAGGTCGGGTCGGGGCCGTGGCGGGCTCCGCTTGAGTTCGTTCACCGCGAGGGATCCACCCTGTGGAAGTGCGCCGGAAGGTACCCGTGCCCCCCGGGGCGCTCAACTTGGCCATGCGCGGTGCGGGCTCCGGCGGCGTGCCGGGGGCGGCGGTGGGGTGTCCCCTGAGTGGGTCTAGACCCAGCGTCCCCGTCCTCCGTCGGGGACGCTACCGAGCGACCTCGGTACCGCGGGCACGGGAGGACGCGGTGGCATGGCTGTTGCGAGATCGGCGGTCGATGCGTCCCGTCATCCTCTTCGTTCTGCTCGCGATCGTAGGCCCCGCGAACCGCCTCCTCGCGCAGGAAGCGACCCGCGGACTCGAAGCACGCGTTTGGCTGGACCGGGGAGGGGAGGAGCCGGTGCTCCGTCGGGGCGAGAGCGTACGCATCTACTATCGGACGAGCGAGGACGCCTTCGCGGCGATCTTCCGCATCGACACCGATGGGCGCGTGTCGCTCCTGTATCCGCAACACCCCGGGGCCATCGACCTCGTGCGCGGCGGGCGCGACTACCGGCTGCTCACCCCCGACGCCGCGGGGTGGCGTGTCGAGGAGGATCCCGGCATGGCATACCTCTTCGTGGTCGCCTCTCCCGAGCCGCTCGACTTCTCGCTCTTCCCGTTCGATGAGCAGTACGGGTGGGATTTGGGCGCGGTCGGCGGGGCGATCTACACCGACCCCTATGTGGCCATCGACGACTACGTGGCTGCCATCGTGCCGGGGTGGGAGACCGTCCCGTACGCGCTCGACTTCCTCACCTACTCGGTGGGCGAGACCTACTCCTATCCGCGCTTCCTCTGTTACGACTGCCACACCTACCAGCGCTACTCGAGCTGGAATCCCTACGACTACAATTGCCAGACGTATCGCGTGGTGATCTATGACGATCCCTTCTTCTACCCGCGCTACCGCTACTCCGGCGTGAACGTGGTCTACGCGTGGCCCGCCCGCGCGCTGCCGCGTTACGAGGTGAGCCGGCGCGTGGTGGGAGACGCGGTGGCGCCGATCGTGCGGGTGAGGACGCCGGCGCAGCGCGAGGCCGCCTACGCCGAGTACAAGGAGTCGCCGTTGGCGACCCCCTCCCGAACCGCCGGAGCGGCGCGAAGGGTCTCTGGCGCGCCGACCGGCGTGGCCGCTCCGAGCGCCGGGTCCGCAGGCGTGGGTCTCCGGAGCGCGACGACGCCTGCGTTGCGGCGTTCCGCTGCCGAGTCGGTTGCGAGCCCTCAGGAGCGACCCCGCACCGGAGTCATGCCCCAGCAGGTACCGGACACCGCGCGCGCCCGTCCGACGCTCCAGCGTCGGCCGAGCGCGGGCCTCCCGGTGAGGACGCCGCCGTCGACGCGTCCGACCCAGCCCGGATCGACGGAGCCCAAGTCGGTGACGCCGGCACCCTCGCGCACCACCCCGCGCGCTCCGATCGGCCGTTCGCAGCCGGAGCCTCGGGCGCCCCCGAACGCGCCTACCACCAGGCCGACGCCCAGCCGAGAACCGGCGGCCGCGCCCACGCCCTCCCGCCCCTCGGCACGAAGCGCCCCGGAGCGGCCGACGGGACAGCAGCCCTCCACGGGTGTTCGCCCCCAGTCGACGCCGCGAACGACCCCCAGCACCGGAAGCACCACCCGGCCGGCGGCGAGCCGACCTGCCACGAGCCGTCCGGCCACGAGCCGGCCCGCCACGAGCCGGCCCGCTGCAGCTCCCCCGCGCGAGAACCCTCCAGCACGGTCGAGCGCCCCCTCGGGTTCTGCCGAGCCCCGCTCGACGGAGCCGCGCCCTACCGTGCGTTCCCGGCCCGCGGAGCCGGCGCCCCGGAACTAGTCGGGGCCGCCCCAAGGCGGCCCTTAGGCGCCTTGGAGGGGATGTGAATCGCCCAGGGCTCGGGCTCACCGTCGCGAGCCGTTAGCTTTGCCGCTTCCTCCGGGCCACCCCGCTCGCTCCACCGCGGAGATCGTGCGCAGGTGCGTCCGGCCCGAGATCGCTCCGCCAATTGCGAGCCGCAGTGCAGACCGACCACATCCGCAATTTCTGCATCGTCGCGCACATCGACCACGGCAAGTCGACGCTCGCGGATAGATTGCTCGAGACCACGCACACGCTGGACCAGCGTCAGATGCGTGAACAGGTCCTCGACTCGAACGAGCTCGAGCGCGAGCGGGGCATCACCATCAAGCTGCACGCGGTGCGCATGGAGTACCGTGCCCCCGACGGTGAGGAGTACCAACTCAACCTGATCGACACCCCCGGTCACGTGGATTTCACGTACGAGGTGTCGCGGTCCCTGGCTGCCTGCGAAGGCGCCATCCTGGTGGTCGACGCGACGCAGGGGATCCAGGCGCAGACGCTCTCGAACCTCTTCCTCGCCCTCGATGCCAACCTCGAGGTCGTGCCGGTGATCAACAAGATCGACCTGGTCGGCGCGGAGCCCGAGCGCCGTCAGGCCGAGGTGGCGGACCTGCTCGGCGTGAAGCCGGAGTCCGTGCTGCTCGCGAGCGCCAAGCAGGGAATTGGCATCGAAGCCATCCTCGCCGCGGTCGTCGAGCGCGTGCCGCCCCCGAAGGGAAACGAGGGCGACCCGTTGCGGGCGCTCATCTTCGACTCGTACTACGACCAATATCAGGGTGCCGTGCCGTCCGTGCGCGTCGTGGACGGCGTCGTGAAACCCGGGATGCACATCACGTTCGGCAACGTGAAAGCGGACTACGAGGTCACCGAGGTGGGCTTCATGCGGATTGGTCGCGTGCCGCGGCCCGCCCTCGGTCCCGGCGAAGTCGGGTACGTCGTCGCGGCGATCAAGGAGGTGTCGCACACGCGCGTGGGCGACACGATCCTCGATGAGGCGAACCCGGCCACGACGCTCCTGCCCGGGTACAAGGAAGTGCGCCCCATGGTCTTCGCCGGGCTCTATCCCACGAGCACGGACGACTACGAGGACCTGCGCGACGCGCTCGAGAAGCTGCGCCTGAACGACGCGAGCCTACAATACGAGCCCGAGACCTCGGTCGCCCTCGGCTTCGGCTTCCGCTGCGGCTTCCTCGGCCTCCTGCACATGGAGATCGTGCAGGAACGCCTCGATCGCGAGTTCGGTGTCGACCTCATCACCACGGTGCCGAACGTGGAGTACCACGTCACGCTCACCGACGGGACCGAGCTGCACATCGAGAGCCCGACGGCGATGCCCCCCCGCACACGGATCGAGACGATCGCGGAGCCGATCGTGCGTGCGCGCATCCTGTGCCCGAGCGAGTACATCGGCAACGTGCAGAAGCTCTGCCACGACCGCAGGGGCGTCTTCAAGCACATGCACTACCTCGACCCGCAGCGCGTCGAGCTGGATTTCGAGCTGCCGCTCTCGGAGATCGTGCTCGACTTCTACGACAAGTTGAAAGGCAACACACGCGGATATGCCGCGCTCGACTACGAGTTCTTGGAGTACCGTCCGGACCAGCTCGTGAAGCTCGACATCCTCGTGAACGGCGAGCCGGTCGATGCGTTCAGCGTCATCCTCCACGAGGAGAGGGCCTACCTCCATGGCCGCGACCTCGTGCGCAAGCTCAAGGATCTGATTCCCAAGCAGCAGTTCGCCATCGCCCTACAGGCGTCGATCGGCAACGACGTGATCGCGCGCGCGAATGTGTCGGCGCTGCGGAAGAACGTCACCGCCAAGTGCTATGGCGGCGACATCACGCGGAAGCGCAAGCTTCTCGAGAAGCAAAAAGAGGGTAAGAAGCGCATGAAGCAGGTGGGAACGGTCGATATTCCCCAGGAGGCGTTCCTCGCCGTCCTGAATCTGGGCGAGGATTGAGCTCGCAGCAGGCTCGGACCCGGCGCGTAGTACGCGCGCCGAATCACCTGGGCGACGTGGTGGCGGCGCTGCCCGCGCTCGTCGCGGATGGCTCGGATGTGCTCGTGGTCCGCTGGTTGGCGCCGATCGTGGAGATGGGAGTGGGCGCGGGGGAGGTGATCCCCTTCGATCGCGGCCTGTCGGGTTTCGCGCGTGCGGTCGGCGAGTTGCGGCGCCGGCGATACCAGGAGGGCATCCTGCTGACTCCCGCATTTTCGGCCGCATGGCTCCTGCGCTGCGGCGGAGTCGGGCGCCTGCGCGGTACGACCACGGACGGCCGCACTCCGCTGCTCGCCGACCGCATCCCTCCCGAGGCTCTCCGTCCGTACCATCGCATCAATGCGTACAAACTGCTACTGGGACAGGATTCGTCGGGGGAGCCGAGCGCACATCGCCTGGTGCCGGACGAGGCGCGACGGGAGCGTTGGCGCGCGGCCCTGGGACCGAGTGGTCCGGTGGTGGGCCTCGTTCCGGGGTCGAACGCCCCGGCGCGTCGCTGGCCGGTGGACCGTTTTGCGACCCTGGCGGCCGCTCTCCGGGCGCGCGGGGCACGTCTCGTGGTCATGGGCGGGTCGCGCGAGACCCCGCTCACGGCCCGCGTGGCGGGCGCGGTGCCCGGTGCTCTCGACCTGGGGGGGCGCACCGACCTGGCCGACCTCGCGGCGCTCCTGTCCGTCTGCGACCTTGTGGTCACGAACGACACCGGGCCGATGCACCTCGCCGGAGCGGTCGGCACGCCGACCGTGAGTATCTGGGGCCCCTCGGATCCCGAGGAGGTGCGGCAGCTCGGTGCTCCCGACATCCGCGTCGTCGGCGCGCCGCTCCCGTGCAAGCCATGCCGTCGCAACCACTGCCACCGCCGCGGCGTCGGGACCGTGCTCGCCCAAGCCCACGAGGAGTGCATGCGACAGATCGAGCTCGAGGCAGTGCTCGAGGCCGTCGAAGCTGCACTCGATGCGTCACCCGACGGAGGGATCGCGCGTGCCTGAGCGCCGCCAGGAGCCCTGGGCGGTCGGCGTCGACATCGGGGGCACCAACCTCGTGGTGGGCGTGGTGCCACTCGCAGGGGGGAGGCCGCTCGCGGTCGCGTCGCGCCCGACGAACGGTGAGCGGGGGGGAGATGCCGCGGTGGAGGAGATCGGCGCCATGGCGGATGCCGTCGTGGCCGAGGCCCTCGCGGGGCACGGCGGGACTCCGGAGCGCGTCATCGGTGTCGGGGTCGGCTGCCCGGGGCCCCTGGACCTGGCGACGGGGCGCATCATCGATACGCCCAACCTGGGCTGGGCCGACTACCCCATCCGCGATCGGATCGCGGAGCGCCTGGGCCTCGCCGCGACGTTGGACAACGACGCCAACTGCGCCGCGTATGGCGAGTGGTGGCAGGGGGCGGGACGAGGAGCGCGCCACGTCGTCGGGGTCACGATCGGGACCGGGATCGGCGGCGGGTTCATCGTCGATGGACGCCTGGTCCGCGGAGCGAGCGGAGTGGCAGGCGAGCTCGGGCACATCGTGATCGACGTCGACGGCCGGCGGTGCGCCTGCGGCAACCAGGGGTGCCTCGAGGCATACGCGTCCGGAACGAGCATCGCAGCTCGGGCTCGCGAAGGCATCGAAGCCGGCCAGGAGTCCGAAGTGGCACGGCTGGTCGATGGTGACCTGACCCGCATCACCGCGCTCACGGTGTACGATGCGCTTCTGCTCGGCGATCGGTATGCGCGCACGGTCATGCTCGAGACCGCGGCGTTCCTGGGCGCCGGCCTCGCGAGCGTGGTGAACCTGTTCAACCCCGAGGTGATCGTGGTCGTGGGCGGCGTCACCAGAGCCGGGGACCACCTGTTCCTGCCGTTGCGAGAAGAAGTCAGCCGGCGAGCCTTTCCCGCCGCGGTGGCAGCGTGCCGGATCGTGCCGGGGGAGTTGGGTGCGTCGGCGGGGGTCGTCGGAGCGGTGGGCGTGTTCGCTGCGGAGACGGCCGGGTGACGCAACCGCGAACGCTCGGCGTGCTCGGTACGCTGGTCTGGGACCGCATCCACGACCGGGACGGCCGCTCGGTGCCGGTCGAGGAATGGGGTGGGATCGCCTATGCGCTGGCCGCCACGACGGCCTCGCTGCCGGAAGGGTGGAAGCTGCTCCCCATCATCAAGGTCGGGCGCGACCTGGCCGAGCAGGGGCGGCGCTTCCTCAGGGAGCTTCCAGGTCTCGACGACTCGGCCATCGTCATCGTGCCGGAGCCGAACAACCGGGTCGAGTTACGCTACGAGAGTGACGCACGCCGCTGCGAGCGGCTCACGGGGGGGGTGCCGGGGTGGAGTTGGCCGGAGCTCGCGCCACTCGTGGAGCTGTGCGACGCGCTCTACGTGAACTTCATCTCCGGATGGGAGTTGGATCTCCCAACGGCGCAGGCGCTCCGCATGGGGTACCGCGGGCCGACCTACGCGGACCTCCACTCGCTTTTCCTTGGCGTGACCCCACAAGGACTCCGCGTGCCACGTTCCCTGGAGGCATGGGCGGCGTGGCTGCGTTGTTTCGATGCGGTCCAGATGAACGAGGACGAGTTCGAGCTGCTCGGCCGGGCCGGTGATCCATGGGCGCTCGCCGCCGGTGCGCTCGGGCCGGACCTCAAGCTCATCACCGTGACGCTCGGGGCGCGCGGAGCGGCGTATGTGGCCGGCGCGGACTTCGATCCGGATCCGCTCACCTGGACGGGGCGCCCCGACGTGCACGCGGCAGGGCGAGCGCACAGCGGCAAGGTCTCCCTCTCGGGCGTGGCGCGCGACGGCGACCCGACCGGGTGTGGGGACGTGTGGGGCGCGACCTGCTTCACGCGACTGCTCGGCGGCGATGATTTGGTCAACGCAATGCAGGAGGCGAACCGGCTGGCGGCCCGCAACGTCGAGCACCGGGGCGCACGCGGTCTCTACCGGCACCTGGCGGGTAAGTTGTCCCACGTGGAGGGGTACGCATGAACGTGCTGCCGGTGCCCGCGTCGCTCGACCACCAGACCATCGACGCGTTCTTCGATGCGGTGGTGGTCTCGAACCCGGGGAGGACGCTCTTCGACGCGCGCCACCTGCGCTGGGTCGACCCGAACGGAATGGTGGGACTCCTGGTCGCCGGGACGGTCGCGGCGGAGAGACATGGCGCCATGCCTCGCCTCGAGCTTCCCGAGAGCGCGGACGTCATGGGGTACCTGTCGCGCATGGGGTTCTTCGAGGCCGCCAAGGGGGTCTTCGAGCTGGACGAGCCAGGACGGAAGACTCCGGCGCGCGCGTCCGACGTGCTGCTCGAGATCACACCGATCGCGGCGAATGCCGACGTGCACCAAGTGATCGATCGTGTGCAGGGCCGGGCTGGGGCGATCCTCACCTCCAAGCTCGGGTATCCGGCGACCTCGGTCGTGCAGTTCTCGGTGATCCTCTCCGAGGTGTGCCAGAACATCATCGAGCACGCGGAGGCTCCTGGGTGGGTGGCCGCGCAGGCGTACAACTGGGCCCGCCGCCTGGGACGGTACGTGCTCGTCATCAGTGTGATGGATGTCGGGCGCGGGTTCCGCGGTTCGTTGGGTGATGAGCACTCGGCGCGCTACGGAGATCGTTGGGGGGACACCACCGCGCTCGAGGCGGCGTTCCTGCACGGCATCACACGCTTCCCCGACTCCGGGCGAGGGCAGGGAATCCAGCAGATCCGTAAGCAGGTCCGGAAGTGGGACGGAGCGATCACCATCCGCAGCGGAACGGCGCGCATCGGGCAGGTCCCCGCATGGGACGACACCCCCCCCATGGTCGACGGGCTCCAGCCTTTCCCGGGCGCCCAGATCTCGATCGTGCTCCCGGCCAAGGCCGCGGAATGACCGACCCGGGCCTGGATCCCATCTGGATCGATGTCGGGGAGGTGCTCCAGCGCACCGTGACCTCGCTCTACTCGCATCTCGTGACCCGCCCGACCGGTCGTGCGGTGCGCATGGCAATCGAGACGCAGCTCCAGGCGGCAGGAGAGCGCTCGCTCTCGCTCATCGACCTCTCCGAAGTCGTCATCATCGACTTCTCCTGCGCCGACGAAGTAGTGGCGCAACTGCTCGAGGGCGCGCACGCCAGTCGTACGCACGAAGCGTTCTTCGTATTCCGCGGTGTGCACGAGCCGCACCGCGATCAGATCGAGACGGTGCTGGAGAGGCGCGGGTTGGCTGCGGTAGCCGAGACCGATCCGGGCGTATACCAGCTGCTGGGAAGGCGCTCGGACGGTGAGGACCGCACGTGGAGCGAGCTCGAGCGCCTAGGGTTCGTCACGGGCGAAGGGCTCGCTCTCTCGCTACCCGATGGGGAGGCAGTCGCCTCGCTCATCCGCCGCCGGCTCGCGTTCCAGAGCCCGGGGTCGGGACGCGTGCACGCGCTGAGCAGGTTGGTGCGAAGGCTGCACTGAGGGTGCTTCGAACTTCGTGACGAATGGTG
Source organism: Longimicrobiales bacterium (assembly GCA_040081395.1). Classification (GTDB taxonomy): domain Bacteria; phylum Gemmatimonadota; class Gemmatimonadetes; order Longimicrobiales; family Gaopeijiaceae; genus UBA2982. Next base: position 2,901 of record JBEBGN010000033.1, on the reverse strand, counting down.
CATGTGCACCTTCTTCGCGGTGATTCGTCCTATCATTCAGAGAGGCGTCGGCCAACCCAACGACCCGCGGGCCCCGTGAAGACCGATTGGGCAGAAGTCTACCGCGCCACGTACGGCGACCTCGTCCGCTATCTGTCGTGGATGGTGATGGACGAGGACCGCGCGCACGACCTTGCGCAGGAGGCGTTCACCCGCGTACTCGATCGAAACGCGGAGAACGCACACGCGCTGGTCTTCAAGGTGGCCATCAACTTGGCTCGCGACGACGCCCGCACGGTGGTGCGCCGCAAGCGCCATCTCACCCTGTTACGGGTCGAGGCGGAGGTGCATGCCGACGCGCCCCCGTCCCCCGCGGAGCAGGCACAGCGGTCGGAGGAGGTGGAGCGACTGCGGCAGGCTCTCGATCGACTCTCGGAGCGGGACCGCGAAGTCCTTCTGCTGTGGGATGCCGGTCTCTCGTACGCGGACATCGCCGAGCAAACCGGCCTGGCCGTCGGGGGGATCGCGACGACGGTGGGACGGGCCAAGAAGAATCTCATTGAGGCGCACCGCGCGCTGGAGGCGAACGATGCAGCACTTGGATGAGGGAACCCTGCAGGCGTGGCTGGACGGCGCGCGCTCAGGGCTCGACCCCTCCAGGCTCGCAGCGATCGAGCGTCACCTGGCTGCGTGCAGTGCCTGCGCTTCGCGCGCCGATGTCCTCGCGCACTCGAGCTTTCGGGCTCACGCGTTACTCGCCGTGGGCCGCGCCCAATATGCACCCCGGGTGCCGTACGAAGACGTGGCGAAGCGTGCTCACCCCGCGCGCAAACGCAGGATTCCCGCGACCTGGGCGGCGAGCATCGCTGCCGCCCTCGCGGTGGGCTGGGTCTCGAACGAACTCTATCGCGCCGAGGGGGCGGCCGTCGTCGAAACGGCGGAGGTCGCCGCCGTCGGGGCGGCTGCGACGCCGACGCCGATCGCGACTGCTCGCACTCCTTTGGCCGCGTCGGCCCCGCAGGGAGTTCCCTTCGGCGAGGCCGCGGGCGTGCTCGCGAGTGCCCCGTTCGCGGATGCCGGTCCTTCTGCCATGGACTCCGACGGTCTCCTCGTACGTGGCTTCGTCGCAGACGAGGGGGGGCGGCCGGTCGCAGCCGCCCAAGTTTTCGTGGCGGAGCTCGACGTGGGTGTGCTCACGCAGCAGGATGGACGGTACGACCTCAGGTTGCCTGCCGAGCCGGATGAGTTCGAGCTCACCGTGCAGCGCATCGGCTTTCGGCAACAGGCGCGAGCGATCAGCGCCGGCGAGGGAGACTATGTCGATGCAGACTTCCGACTCAGGGAGGAGGCGCTCACGCTGGATGAGATCGTCGTCACGGGGGAGTCCTACGGAACGCAGAGGCGGTCCACGGGGAACGCCGTGACCAGCCCCCGAGCCACACCCTTCGCATGGCGACCCCTGTCATCCATCGCCGCGGAGGGGAACGTGGGCTCCGACCTCTGGATGCTGCCTGGGCTCGACCTCCTGACGCTCGAGGTCGCGCTCGGCGACAACCCGAACGAGACCTACGTGGCGCGCGTGCGTCAGGACCTGGGGCAGGGGGGCACGCTGACGCTGATTCAGGGACGTACCGACCAGCGCCGCACCGGGTGGCCCATCCAGTCGGCCGGTGTGGTCCAGTCGACATGGCGCGGCGAGATGCTGATCACCGCGACCGCTCCTGTCTCCTCAGACTCGCTGCGGACGCTGCTCACGCACCTTCGATAGACGCCTCGGGCGGTGCAGATTCCAGCGTCCGCCGTGCCTTGGGGGTCCCAGTCTCGGCACGCTGATTCCACCTGCACATCTGAGCCCATGGCCAACCGGCTTCGTCGGCGCATCCTACTGTTCGCCCTTTGGGGAGCGCTCCTCAACTTCGCCGGACCGATCGAGGCCCAAGTGCCCCAAGCCCCCGCTCGGGCCGGAGGCCCTGGCCCCGGTCCCGCGGCCGGTGCGTACGACCACGCGGCGGCTCCGATCGCTCGGGCCGTACGCACGACCGCGGATATCTCCATCGATGGGCAGATGGACGAGCCGGCCTGGATGACCGCGCCCGCCGTGACCGAACACACCCAGGTCGTTCCGAACGAGGGTCAGCGGGTCACGCAGCTCACGGAGGTCCGGTTCCTGTACGACGACGACTTCCTGTACATCGGCGGCTGGATGTGGGACGACGGCCAGATCCTCGCGCGCCTCGCACGGCGGGATCAGGGCGTGCCGGACATCGACATCTTCGCGGTGCATCTGGACGGCTATCACGACCACCGCACCGCGTTCCGCATCGCGACGTCACCCGGCGCGGGCTGGATCCGCGACGAGTTCATCGTCGGCGCACGGGGCGGCGGGGCGGGCACCGGTGGGTCCGCCGACATCTCGTGGGACCCGGTCTACGACGTGGAGTCCACGGTCACGGAAGAAGGGTGGTTCGTCGAGCTCGCGATCCCCTTCAGCCAGCTCCGGTACGGGAGTGACCCCGTGCAGACCTGGGGGCTGCAGATCGAGCGGAAGATCCGGCGGCACGGTGAGGACACGATGTGGGCGTTCCTGCCGCGCAACGAGCCGCAGGGCGTCGCGCGATACGGGCACCTCGAGGGCCTCGAGAACCTGCCGAGGACTCGGGGGCTGGAGATCCTCCCGTACACGACCGCGCGCGCGGAATACAAGGACATCCCCAGGAGCTCCGGAGCCAACTTCGACAATCCGTTCCGGAGCGGGCGGGACTACTTCGCCAGTGTCGGTGCCGACCTGAAGTACCGCCTGGGCACGAACTTCACGCTGGACGCGACCGTCAATCCCGACTTCGGCCAAGTGGAGGCCGACCCGGCGGTCATCAACCTCACGGCGTTCGAGACGCGCGTGAACGAGCGGCGGCCGTTCTTCGT
>JBEBGN010000151.1:0-7512 GCA_040081395.1 Longimicrobiales bacterium | reverse complement strand
ACGCGGCGTCGAGCGCCGCCTCCACCACCCACTCCCCCTCGCCGGGCGAGAGGGCGCCGGCCGCGGCGCGATGACCCGCGACGGTGACCTCGGCCGCGCGACGGAGGAGCGCGAGCTCGTGGGCATCCTTCACGAGCCGGAGCTCGTCGAGCACCGTGCCGGGATCCACGACCGCGGTCGGACCGGTGCCCGTGCGTGCCCCGCGGCCGCGCCGGAACCGAAGGGAGTCGAGCACATGACGCTCCATCGAATCCGCGCGTCCCTGCCGGTACAGGATGCGGTCCCCCTCACGCAGCAGGTCCGGGAGGCGTACGTCGAGCTCGCCCAGCGGGTAGCACTCATCGGGGCGGAACCGCTCGGCCGCACCCTCGGGGCCCAGGCGGATACCCGCCCACAGCTCCGCCTCGGCGTCGCGTGGCCGGACGAACAGGACCAGGCGGGGCTTCGCGCCTCCGACGAGGACGGCGACGGTCTCGGGCTCGGTCGCGCCGCTCAAGTAGAAGAGCTCACGGTCCGGGTGGTACCGGCGCTCCCCGTCCCGGGAAGCGAACTGGACGGGGGCAGCCGGAAGGACCATGACGCCCGCACCGAGGGCCGAAAGTGCGGCCTTCCGCCTCGATTCCAGGACGGGGATCGGGGTCTCGAGCGCCTCCGGGCGATTCATGGCGCCAAGCTAGCGAAGCCGGGTGGGAGGCGTCACCCTGCGTTTCCCGTCCGGAGCCGGTGCCTGACCCATCAAGAGAGGCGCAAACGGAGCCCCGACTGTATCATGTTGGCCGCCCGCCCTGGGGGGTGGAGGCATCGTCGAACCACGCAGCTCCTGGACTCGCAAATGAACCGTCTCCTCGTCCGCTCGCTCCTGCTCGGTGGATTCTTGGCCTCGGCGGCCGCGCCTGCGACTGCTCAGTCCGCGGCCGACACCGTGCCCACGTTCAACCTCGACTCCTTGGTGGTCTCCGTGCTGGGGACCCCGATCCGGTTCGGCCAGTCCCCCTTCCCGATCTCGGTGTTGGGCGAGAGGGAGCTGCGCGACGGCAAGACCGGCATGTTCCTCGAGGAGGCGCTCCAGACCCTCCCCGGCGTCCAGGTCCAGAATCGCTACAACTACGCGGTGGGTGAGCGCATCTCGATCCGCGGCTTCGGTTCGCGAGCGCAGTTCGGCGTCCGCGGCATCAACGTGGTCGTGGATGGGATTCCGGCCACGCTCGCCGACGGTCAGTCCACCCTCGACCACGTCGACATCGCCTCCCTCGGCCGCGTGGAAGCGCTGCGCGGACCCGCATCGGCGCTCTACGGCAACGCCTCGGGGGGCGTGCTGCGCTTCGAGACCGAGCTGTCCGCGATGACTCCCGCGAGTGCGGAGATCACGTCGGTCGCGGGGAGCGATGGCATGCTGCGCCTCCAGGGCACGACATCCGGCAGCGTGGGAGACGCCGCCTACCTCGTCAGCCTCAACCGTCTCGAGTACGACGGCTTCCGCCACTTCGGTACCGGCGCCACTACGGGCGCGGCGTACGGCGGCGCGAGCCGTTGGCACGTCAACGGGCGTCTGGAGCAGGCCCTCGGACGCGGCGAGCTCGGCATCATGCTGAACTTCCTCGACCTCGACTCCGAGAACCCTGGGTCGATCACGCGCGCGCAGTTCAACGCGGATCCGGATCAGATCGCCGCCATCTACAACACGTTCCAGACGGGCAAGGAAGTCCAGCAGGGCCAGTTGGGTGTGAGCTGGAGAGGGCCTGTCGGCAACTACAGCATCGAGGCCTCGAGCTACGGGCTCACCCGCGATTTCAGCAATCCGCTTCCGAACGACGTGGTGGATCTCGATCGTCGCGCCGCCGGAGTCCGGCTGACGCTCGGCCGCTCCACCATGGCGGGGAGCACGGACATCGGCCTGCTCGTGGGCGGAGAGTACGACCTCCAGGATGACGACCGCCGCGAGTACACGAACAACGCGGGGATCCCGGACACGCTGACGCTGAACCAGACGGAGGGCGTGAGGAGCGGCGGTGCGTTCCTTCAGGCTACGGTCTCCCCCGGCGATGCGCTCAGCTTCGTCGGCGCGGTCCGCTACGACCACACGCACTTCGAGGTGGATGACCTGGTTCGGCCCGTCACCGGCAACCCAGACGACTCGGGGAGCCGAGACATGAACCGCGCCAGCGGTAGCCTCGGCGTGCACGTATCCGTCACTCCGGCGATCGGCCTGTTCGCCAACGCCGGCACCTTCTTCGATACGCCGACGACGGTCGAGTTGGGTAACCAGCAGACCCAGTCAGGCGGCTTCAACCCCGCGCTGGATCCCATGACTGGCAAGAGCGCCGAGCTGGGTGCGCGCGGGACCTTCGCGGATCGCGTCGCGTTCGAGGTGAGCGCGTTCCGCATGTGGCTCGAGAACGAGCTGATCAGTGGCCAGAACGTCGATGGGCTCGACTACTTCTATAACATGCCCAAGACCGAGCGCGTCGGCATCGATGCCATCCTGCGCGCCCGCCTGCTCTCCTTCGCCACCGCTCAGGTGTCGTACACGTACATCGACGCGACCTTCGAAGAGGGCGTGGACCGCTACGGGAACGACGTCTCGGGCAACAAGGTGCCCGGTCTCGCACCACAACAGCTCCAGGCCAGTGCCAAGTTGACGCGGGGCGCGTGGTACCTCGACGTGAACGCCGAGTACACCGACGAAGTCGCCGTGAACGACCGGAATTGTCTCGTGGTGCTCGTGGCCGGGGCGTGCCCGCTGAACGCCACGGGGGGCCGCCAGGACGGGTTCACCCGTGCGTACACGCTGTTCGGCGCCCGCGCGGGTGGTGACGCAATCGAGATCGGCGGTGTCCAGGTGTCACCCTTCGTAGGGATCCAGAACGCCCTCGATCAGCGCTACATGTCGTCGGTGGTGCCGAACTCCTTCGCGTTCTCGCCGAACCACACGGGCGTTCGGTTCTACGAGCCGGGCCCGGGCCGCACGTTCTACGCGGGCGCATCGCTGGCGGTCTCGCGCTGAGGTCCAGCCTGAGGCCGACACACGGGACGGCGCGCGCCGCAGCGGGTACCGCGACCACGGTCGTGGTCGCGCTGCTGGCGCTCGCCGTCTTGGCGTTCCCGGGCCTGGCGCAGGGTAGGAATGCCGGGGACGGCATGCGCGTGGGGTTGTCGTTCGGCGGCATCAGCACCTTCGGCGTCATGGTCGAGTTCTTCGACGACACGCACGCCGTCGAGGTGGCGTTGGGCACCTGGGCGTTCCGCGACCTCTCGCTCTCGGCCGTCTACAAGGAGTACTTCTTCGGCAGCCGCGTGCGGCCCTTCGTCGGCGCCGGGTTCTGGGTCGTCGCGGCATTCCCACCCGAGGAGCGCACCGGACTCGCCTTCGTGCTGCGTGCGCCCGCGGGTGTGGAGTGGAGCTTCCTCGACGAGCACTCCGTCGGTGTCGCCCTCAACCTCAATCGCGCCCTGGCGGTACGCCGCAGCGACCCCGAGGACGACCTTCCGCTCAACGGCCGGTTGGTGCCCCTCCCCGAGCTGTACTACCGCCTGAAGCTGTAGCGGGCCGAGTCGGCGGCGTTCGCCTCCCCGAGGTCAGTCGAGGGGCACCATCCCGACGTACTTGAGTCCGCTCCCGGTGTTGAAGAGCGCGACCTCGTCCTCCTTCGAGATCAATCCGCGCTCGAGCAGGAGCGGGACCGCCGCGGCCGCCGCTCCACCCTCGGGTGCAGCGAACACGCCGGTGTCCGCACCGAGCCACTCGACCCACTCGGCCATGGCCCGGTCCGATACCGCCACCGCGCCCCCCTTCGACTCGCGCAGGATGCGGAGCATGAGGAAGTCCCCCACGGCCGAAGGCACGCGCAGCCCGGAAGCGTACGTGCGCGCACCCTCCCACATGCCCGCGTCGGTGCGTCCCTCCTGCCAGGCGCGCACGATGGGGGCGCACCCATCGGCTTGCACGGTGAACATCTTCGGCCGCGAGGATCCGATCCAACCGAGGGACTGCATTTCGTCGAAGGCCTTCCACATGCCGATGAGCCCCGTCCCTCCCCCGGTCGGGTAGACGATCGCGTCGGGAAGACGGCCGTCGAGCTGCTCCACCAGTTCGTACCCCATCGTCTTCTTCCCTTCGATGCGATACGGCTCCTTCAGCGTGGACAGGTCGAACCAGCCGCGCTCCTCGACCCCTTTTCGCACCACGCGGGCACAGTCGGTGATGAGGCCATCCAGGAGCTGGAGGTCGGCCCCCAAGGCGCGGATCTCCTCCAGGATGGGGGTCGGCGTGTCGCGGGGAACCACCACATGCACCCGGAGCCCGGCGGCGGCGCCGTAGGCGGCTGCGGCGCTGCCGGCGTTCCCCGCCGAGGGGAGCGCGATCTCATGCGCCCCCAACTCGAGCGCCCGGGACACCGCGATGCAGAGGCCGCGTGCCTTGAAGCTCCCGGTCGGGTTCTGGCCCTCTTCCTTGATGAGGACGCGGCGCACGCCCAGTCGCGCGGCGACACGCGGTGCATCGAGCAGGGGGGTCCACCCCTCGCCGAGCGCGATGCGGGCCGCGGGATCGCGCACGGGGAGCACCTCCGCGTATCGCCACAGGTCGGCCCGTCGATGGGCCACGGCCGCACGCGTGAACGTCGGGCGGAGTCGCGCGAGATCGTAGCGCGCGAGCAGTGGCTTACCCGCCGGGGAGAGGCCGACGAGGTGCTCGCTCTCCAGCTGCTCGCCCGTGAGCGAGCACTCGAGGTGGGTGGCTCCGCGGGACGGATAGTGCTCGCTCACGGCTCGGCCCTCCTAGCTAGCAGGCGCACCCCCGCCGCCAAGGACACGGCGCCGAGCGGAAGGAGCCACAGTGGAGGGGGCGCATTCGGGTCCGACAGTGCCTGGCTGATCGCCGGCGTCGAGGTCAGCACCACGAGCGTGCCGTTGTTCACGAAGTGCATGAGTACTCCCACCCAGATCGATCCCGTGCGCCACACCGCCCATGCGATCAGCGCGCCCAGCATGGCCGTCGGCAGGAACCTGATCGCGGTCTCGAACGAGAGATGGAACGCGCCGAACACGAGACCGTTCAGCAGGATCATGCGCCAGGGCTCGAGGGAGCGCGTGCCCCCGAGCAGCACGCCCCGGAAGACGATCTCTTCGCAGATGGCAGGCGTGAGGGCCAGCAGCAACAGCAGCCATACCAAGCGACGCGCGTCGCCGGCCGTCATCAACTCCTCCAAGCCCTCGAGCAGATCCCAGGGAATCGGCAGGACGAAGCTCTGCAGCCAGCCGATGAGCCAGACCATCGGGAGTGCGCCGCCGATCAGGAGAACCCCCGCCGCCAGCCCCGCGGGGGTGGGCGCGCGCAGGGAGAGCGTGTGGCTTGCATCGAAGCGGCCGGAGTACACGAAGAACAACGCCGGGGCAAAGAGGAGCAGCCACTCGGCCAGCAGAAGCCCCCGCTCCCCGAGCGCGAGTTGGAGCCGAATGCCGCCGTAGAAGAAGAGCACCGCGAGCACCGCGACGAACCCGAACGCAGCCGCAGGCTCCGGCACGCGACCCGGCCGCGCGCGCGCGCGTAGCCGCTCGAACCAGGGCGTCGATGAGACCTCCGCGGATTCTCCGGCGCCGAAGAGCACGCGCTCGCTCCCGAACGCGCTCGCGGCGAACGCGAGACCGGCACCGGCGTAGAGCGTGGTCGAGCCCAACACCACGGCCGCCAGCGTGCCGTCGGCGTTGCCCGCCATGACGTCACGGAACAGGAAGGAGACCCCCGCGACCGGCATGACGGCCAGCAGCGGCCCGAACTCGATGCCGGGGAAGATCGGGAGCATCGCCGGCACCAACACGAGCATGTACACGGGCGTCAGCGCGTTCTGCGCTTCCTTGAACGATGCCGAGCGCACCGCGAGCCCGAGGAAGAGCGCCGAGAACAGCACCGCGAGAGGCACCAGCGCCAGGAAGATCACGGCGACGGAGCGAAGGGGCAGCGACACCTCGATGCCGAGCACCTCCGTGACCTGGAGCGCGCCGGTCTGGAAGGTGAGCAACATGCTGCCGAGGTTCAGCGCCGCGGCGACCACGCCAATGAGGGCGACGGTGAGGAACTTCCCCGTCACGATTGCGCTCGCGGGCACGGGGGCCGTGAGCAGGGTCTCCAGCGTGCCCCGCTCCTTCTCCCCCGCAGCGAGGTCGATCGCGGGATAGAACGCGCCGAGCAGCGTGATGACGACGAGCAGGAGCGGGAGGATCCGTCCGAGGGTATACCCACCCAGCTCCGCAGGTAGCGCCACCGACGAGTCGGCCACGGAGATGGGACGCGCGAAGCTTCTCGGAAGCCCGCGCGCGCGGAGCCGTTCTGCCAGGAGTGCGTCCCCCCAATCTGCCACCGCGTCGTCCAGGTCGGCGCGTGCACGCTGCGATCGATCCGACGCGGCATCATAGAGCAGCGTGATGTCGCGCGTGCCCGTGGAGTCGGGATTGGAGCCCACCACCGCGACGGCAGCCACGACGTCGGCGCGCAGCGCGACCTCCGGCGGCGTATCGATCGTGACGATGTGCAACGCCTCACTGGAAGCGAGCGCAGCCCTGAGCCCGGCGGGCACGTCTCCGATCACCGCCACCGGAGAGCGTTCGGAATCCAGTCGCTGCTGTCCGAAGATGAGGAGCTGCTCGCTCACGATGAGCAAGACGGGATAAAGCAGGACCGGCACGGCCACCATCATGAGGAGCGTGCGGTGGTCCCGGAGCGTCTCCCTGAGCTCCTTGCGAAAGACCACCCACCAAGCGGCCCTCATATGTGCACGACCTCGGCATCCGGCGCGTCCGCGACGAGCGTGAGGAAGGCGCGCGTGAGGCTCGGAGCACCCGTGCGGGCGAGCAGCTCCGCGGGCGTGCCCTCGGCCACGAGCTGGCCACGACGCAGCACGCCCACGCGATCCGCCAGCAGATCGACCTCCTCCATCTGATGGGTGGAGAAGAGCACGGCTTTGCCACGGCTTCGCTCACGCAGAATGAAGTCGTGGATCGCGCGGCCACTCACCAGGTCCAGTCCGAGCGTCGGCTCGTCGAGGATCAGGACCGGGGGATCGTGCACGAGAGCGCGCGCGAGCGAGACGCGTTGGCGCTGCCCGGTCGAGAGCTTGCCGCAGAGGCGGTCCGCGAACTCGCCGAGACCGAACAGCCCGACCATCTCGGGAACACGAACCGACAACACCTCCGGCGAAAGGCCATGCAGGCGGCCGAAGTACGTGACCAGCTCCCGCGCGGAGAGCCGGCCGTAGAGCCCCATCGACGAACTCAGGAAGGCGATGCGGCGGCGGGCTTCGATGGGATCCTGGGCGACGTCGACGCCGTCCACGAATGCGGTCCCCGCGGTCGGTTTCAGGAGCGTCGCCAGGCACCGGAGCGCGGTGGTCTTCCCCGCCCCGTTCGGCCCGAGCAGGGCGTAGACCTCCCCAGGCGCGACCGCGAGCGACACGTCCTGGACGGCCGTCAACGGGCCGTACGCCTTGGACAGGCCGGTGAGCCGGATCATGGGGGTCC
>JBEBGN010000310.1:0-1892 GCA_040081395.1 Longimicrobiales bacterium | reverse complement strand
CCTGAGTGCCCTGTCGTGGGATTACACGACCCACACCTGGCACTCGAACCGCGACACGTACGACAAGCTGGTCTTCGACGACATCCGGAACAACGTCGTGCTGACGGCCTCGCTGGTGTACCTCGCTTCCGAGGATCCCCAGTTCACGCCGCGCACGCAGCGGACGGTGATCACGGGCCGGGGTGGCGCACCTGGACGGTGGCCGACCTGCACCCCCGGGGCGCGCAGGTCGCCGACTGCGCCCAGGTAGCCGAGCGATGAGCGCATACTCGACCGCTGCGGGCATGAAGAGCGAAGAGATCGTGCGCGAGCATGGGGAGTACCTGCTTCCGGCCATGATCCACCTGTACGAGCGGCCGCTCGCGCTCGTGGAAGGGGAAGGCGTGCGCGTGTGGGACGCGGACGGTCGCGAGTACCTCGACCTCTTCGCCGGCATCCTGACGACGTCGGTCGGACATTGCAACCCGCGCGTGGTCGACGCCGTCACCGAGCAGATGAGGCGGCTAGGACACGTGTCTACGCTCTACGCGACCGAAGCCCATGTCGCCGCCGCGCGTAAGCTGGCCGACATCGCACCGGGTGCGCTGAAGCGGACCTTCTTCAGCAACTCGGGCACCGAGGCGATCGAGACCGCGCTCATGATGGCGTGTCTCGCCACCGGTCGGAGCGAGATCATCGCTCTGCGCGTCGCATATCATGGCCGCTCGTTCATGGCGTCGAACGTGACCGCACACTCCGGATGGCGCCCACTCGCCACCTCGGTCGCGGGGATCCACCACGCCAAGGCGCCGAACACCTACCGCTGCCCCTACGAGCAGCCGTGCGACGAGTCGTGCGTCGACAAGTTCGTCGCCGACCTCGAGGAGGTGATCGTCACGACGACCAACGGCGAGCCCGCCGCGTTTATCGCCGAGACCATCCAAGGGGTCGCCGGCTACGTGGTGCCGCCGCCGACCTACTTCAAGAAGGCCGCCGAGGTCATCCGGAAGTACGGTGGGCTGCTTGTCATCGACGAAGTGCAGACCGGGTTCGGACGCACCGGGCGCTGGTTCGGCATCGAGCACTACGGCGTCGAGCCGGACATCATGGTCATGGCGAAGGGGATCGCAAACGGCTTCCCGGTCGGCGCGACGATCACCACCGATGAGATCGCGAAGGCGTGGAAGGGGAAGACGATCTCGACGTTCGGTGGTAATCCCGTCGCGATGGCGGCGCTGTGTGCCACGCAGGAGGTGCTGCGCGAGTCCGGCGCGCCGGCGAACGCGACTGCACGTGGGGCAGAGCTACGGAGGGCGTTGCTCGACCTCCAGAAGCGGCACGCATGGATCGGGGACGTGCGGGGGATGGGGCTCATGCAAGCGATGGAGCTCGTGTGCGACTCCAAGTCCAAGGAGCCCGACGCCAAGCGGACGGCCAAGCTGCTCGAGGCGACCCGAGACGAGGGACTGCTCGTAGGCTCCGGTGGGCTCTACGGGAACGTCGTGCGCATCGGGCCCTCGCTGCTGATCACGCAGGACGAGATGGCCGAGGGGATCGAGAAGCTCGGACGCGCCTGTGCCCGAGTGGGTGACCAGCGCCTATAGCGCGATCGGGATCTGCTTGATGTGATGTCGCGTGTGCAGCTCGTTGAAGCGCACGAAGTCCTCGACTGACACGACGCCGAACGCGCCGCTCCGTACCGGCCGCCCGGCCGACGCCGTTTCACTGAGGTCTGACTCGAACCGCGCGAGCGCACTGTGGAGTCGGGCGCGTGCGTCCGCCGCCGTGGCCGGCCCGCGCTCGGGGGTCATCGCCCGATTCGTCTTCGCCTTCGGGAACTTCCCCGTCCGCACGATGTGCTTGAAGAGCAGGTTCGTGAGCGGCCGGATGATCGCGGGCAGCGTGGGGATCTT